>CAZVLY010000398.1:0-3526 GCA_964628175.1 uncultured Piscinibacter sp.
AGATCCGTGTAGCCGACGATGGTGACGCCGTGCTTGACCACCGCCTGGCCGGGCTCGGTCAGCTCGCAGTTGCCGCCCTGCTCGGCCGCCATGTCGACGATCACGCTGCCGGGTTTCATGCTCCTCACCATCTCGGCGGTGATGAGTTTCGGCGCCGGCTTGCCGGGGATCAGCGCGGTGGTGATGATGATGTCGACCTCACGCGCCTGCTTGGCGTACATCTCGCGCTGGGCCTGCTGGAAGCCCTCGCTCATCACCTTGGCGTAGCCGCCGCCGCCGGAGCCTTCTTCCTCGTAGTCGACCTTGACGAACTCGCCGCCCAGCGACACCACCTGGTCGGCCACCTCGGCGCGCGTGTCGTTGGCGCGCACGATGGCGCCCAGGCCCGCGGCGGTACCGATCGCAGCGAGACCCGCCACGCCGGCGCCGGCAATGAACACCTTGGCCGGCGGGATCTTGCCCGCGGCGGTGATCTGGCCGTTGAAGAAGCGGCCGAAGGCGTTCGCCGCCTCGATCACCGCGCGGTAGCCGGCGACGCCGGCCATCGAGGTCAGCGCGTCCATCTTCTGCGCGCGCGACAGCTGGCGCGGCAGCGCGTCGATCGCGAGAACGGTGGCTTTCCGGGCCGCCAGCGCCTGCATCAGATCCGGGTTCTGCGCCGGCCAGACGAAGCCGATCAGCGCACCGCCCTCGCGCATCAGCGCCACCTCGTCGAGGCTGGGCGGACGCACCTTGAAGACGATGTCGCTCTTCGCCCAGAGCTCGGCGGCGCTGCCGACCACTTCGGCCCCGGCGGCGCGGTAGGTGTCGTCGTCGAAGTTCGCCGCCGCGCCGGCGCCGCTCTGCACGGCCACCGAGAAGCCCAGTTTGATGAGCTTCTCGACCACGTCGGGAACGGTGGCGACGCGCTTTTCCCCAACCGCCGTCTCCAGCGGGACTCCAATCAGCATGGGATGCTCCTCGGTCCTTGTTATGTGCGGATTCTGGCATTCTCCACGGCCCGGCCGGGCCGATTCGGTGCCTGGCTAACATCTCAGCCATGACCCCACGCTGGAAACCGAGCGTCACCGTCGCCGCCATCATCGAGCGCGACGGCCGCTACCTGCTGGTCGAGGAGCACACGCCCGAGGGGCTGAAGCTGAACAATCCGGCCGGCCACCTGGACCCGGGCGAGAGCCCGCAGCAGGGCGTGGAGCGCGAGGCGCTGGAAGAGACGGCGCGGGTGTTCACGCCCGACCGGCTGGTGGGCGTGTACCTGTCGCGCTTCCAGCGGCCGGCCACGGGGGAGGACGTGACCTACGTGCGCTTCGCCTTCGGCGGCACGGTCGGAGAGGCGGACACGTCACGCGCGCTGGACGAAGGCATCGTGCGCACGCTGTGGATGACGCTGGACGAGGTGCGCGCGAGCCGGGCGCGGCACCGCAGCGGCCTGGTGCAACGCTGCATCGAGGACCACGCGGCCGGGCGGCGGCTGCCGCTGGACGCGATCACCACCGATCCGACGGTCTACGCGCCGGAAATCAAGCCGGGAGCCTGAGCGCCGAGGCCCGACTCGCCGGCCTCAGGGGCTTACTTGCCCAGCGGCGCCTTGCCGGTCGGGTCCTTCCAGTCGCGGTAGTGCGGCAGATCGCCCAGACCGCTGTCGAGCTTCTCGCCCTGCACCTGCACGGTCGGCGTGGCGGCGCTGTCGGCCGACGCGGCGCCCGCGGGAACGAGCATGACGGCGCCGAGGGCGCTGGCCAGAATGGTGACCCAGAGTGCTTTCATGGCGGTTCCTTCTTCCGTCGGGGGACGGTGAAGGCACTCTAGTGACCGCAGCACGCACGTGACTGGAACAAGATCACAGTCGCGCCGCCTTGCGTGGCATGAACGGCGGCCATCCGTGACGGCCTGCGCAGCCTGGCGGCTCAGTCGGCGCCCCAGCGCAGGCGGTTGGGCAGGCGCTTCTCGACCGCCCACTTCAGCAGCGCCGCGCTGCGGTAGACGCCATGCGCGAACTTGCCGTAGGGCATGACGAGGAAGAAGGCCATCACCGTGCCCAGATGCAGCGAGAGCAGCAGCGCCATCGCCGGTGTCGAGCGGCCGGCCAGCAGCGCCAGGCCCGTCAGGCTGACGCTGAACAGCAGCGCGATGAAGGCGCGGTCCATGGGCCTTTGCGACGCGTCGCCGAGTTCGGGCTGGCGGCGCAGGTTCAGCCAGAACAGACCGGCCGGCCCGACCAACAGGCCCAGGCCGCCGAACGTGCCAAGCAGCACCGGAAGGCTGTCGAGCGCGTACGGCGCAGGGCGACCCAGGGCGTAGTGATACAGCGTGGCCACGACCGTGGAGGCGAAGCACAGTGCGAAGCCGTAGAACGTGGCGTGGTGGAAGCGTCGCCTGGCCAGCGTCCAGGCATCACTGTCGTTGGGACAACCTTCGCCATGGCCACCCTCCAGGTACTTCAGGCGCAGCGCATCGTGCATGGCCTCGGCGGCGGCAGCGCGGGTCACGGCGCCCGGCGGCGCGCTGCGCCAGAAGCGCAGCACGCCGACGCCCAGCGCCAGCGCAGCGAACCCGAACACCGGCGCGAACAGCGCCACCATCAGTCCGTGCGGAAACACGGCATAGAAGTCGCCCGCCAGCGGCGCGTGCCACAGCCGGCCCGTCGACGCCAGGCCGAGCACGAGGAAGAAGGCCAGCGCCGCAGCCAGCGCTGCCGCGACGGTCAGGCCGTTGCGTTCGTACAGGCGCTCGAAACCGCCGGGCCAGGCGTACTCGGCATAGGTGCGGGCGCGCACCCGGGCCAGCGCGCGCGGCACGTTGACGGCAAACTCGTGCGGTGCTGCGTACTGACAGGCGTGCAGGCAGGCGCCGCAGTTGTGGCACAGGTTGGCCAGGTAGTGCACGTCGGCATACGGAAACTCCAGCCGCCGCGTCATCGCCGGGAAAACGGCGCAGAAGCCCTCGCAGTAGCGGCAGGCATTGCAGATCTGCAGCACCCGCGCGGCTTCGGCTTCGGCGATCAGCGCTTCAAGCTGCCGCACGAGGCGCCTCCGAATCGAGCGCCGCCGACGCGGCCGACGCCCCGGCGATGCGCCCGAACACCGTGCCGATGGTCATGCCCACGCCGGCGGTGTAGCCCTGGCCCAGCACATTGCCGGCCATCACCTCGCCGGCGGCGAACAGGTTGGCTGCGGGCACGCCGCCGAAGTGCACCGCGGCGTGTTCGTCCACGGCCAGGCCGAGATAGGTGAAGGTCACGCCGGGCTTGAGCGTGTAGCCGAAGAAGGGCGGCGTGTCGATCGGCCGCGCCCAGTGCGTCTTGGCCGGCACCAGCCCTTCGGTGCGGCAATCATCGAGCACGGCGTGGTCGAACTGCCCGCCACGGCAGGCCGCATTGAACTCGCGCACCGTGGCCACGAAGGCCTCGACCGGCACGCCGAGTTGCGGCGCGAGGCCTTCCAGCGTGTCGGCGCGCGCGCCCTCGAAGACCGGCGGCATGAAGCGGCCCACCGCCTTGGCGTCGATGACCGAATGGCCCACCTGG
>CAZVLY010000399.1:0-3520 GCA_964628175.1 uncultured Piscinibacter sp.
AGGTCGAAAGCGATCACCGGGCGCTGCTGGCGGTAGTGCTCGTACAGCGGACGCACCTCGCGCGCGGAGCCGGCGGCGTTGACGCTGTGCACCAGCAGCAGCGGCCGGGAGGAGCTGGCCTGGCTGGGCCCGCTGCGGTAGAGGCGCAGGCGGCCCGCGGCGCTGTCCAGGTCGTGGCTCTCGCCCGCGAGCGCGGGGGGCAGGGCGGAAGGAGGGGGTGTCTGCATGGGCGGGTGGCGGGGACACTATATCCGCCGGCCCGCCAGAGACTCAGTCCTTGCGCCAGGGCGCCGCCTCGTAGGCGCGACGCAGGCCTTCGGCCAGCGGCACCGTCGGGTGCCAGCCCAGCGCCTTGATGCGCGAGGAGTCGAGCAGCTTGCGCGGCATGCCGTCGGGCTTGCTGGTGTCGAACACCAGCCGGCCGCGGTAGCCCACCGTGGCGCACACCGCCTCGGCGAGCTCGCGGATCGACAGGTCGTCGCCGCAGCCGATGTTCAGCGGCGCGCCGTCGTAGCCGGTCTCGGCCAGCATCACGCAGGCCTCGGCCAGGTCGTCGACGTAGAGGAACTCGCGGCGCGGCGTGCCGCTGCCCCACACCACCAGCTCCGCGTCGCCCCGGCGCATCGCCTCGTGGGCGCGGCGCAGCAGCGCCGGCAGCACGTGGCTCTGGCCGGGCGTGTAGTTGTCGTTCGGACCGTACAGGCTGGCCAGCATGACGCTGATGTAGTGGCGCCCGTGCTGGCGCTGGTGGCTCTCGCACAGCTTCAGGCCAGCGATCTTGGCGATCGCGTAGGGTTCGTTGGTCGGCTCCAGCGGCCCGGTCAGCAGCGCGCTCTCGGGCATCGGCTGCATGCAGTCGCGCGGGTAGATGCAGTTGGAGGCGAGGAAGAGCAGGTGCTGGATGCCGGCCCGGTGCGCGCCCTGGATCAGGTTGGCGGCGATCTGCAGGTTTTCGTAGAGGAAGTCGGCACGCAGTTCGTTGTTGGCCTGGATGCCGCCCACGCGCGCGGCGGCGACGAACACCTGGCGCGGTCTGTGTTCCTCGAGGAAGCCGTGCACGGCGCGCTGGTCGAGCAGGTCGAGCTCGTCACGGCTGCGGGTGATCACGCGGCCATAACCGCGCGAGCGCAGGCAGCGCAGCAGCGCGGAGCCGACCATGCCGCGGTGGCCGGCGACGAAGACGGAGTCGTTCTGATCGATCATGGCGCGAGCCCGGCTCAGGCCGCCCGTGCCAGCGGCGCCGGCGGGCGGCGAGACAGTGTCTCCTCCAGCAGCGGCGGCAGCAAGTGGCGCATCGGCAGGGCCGCCTTGAACTTCTCGTGCATGCCGTCGGCGATTTCGCGCCGGTTGGACAGCGCCAGCGCGCCGAGCGCCCAGGGAACCAGGTCGTCGGAAGGCGCGCACAGCACGAACGGGTCGAGCAGGCTCGGCAGCTCGTAGGCCTCGTGCAGCAGGAAGCTGCGGTTCTGCAGATGGAAGTGCATGCGCGACACCGAGGGGATGCGGTTGCTCGGCGACAGCCGCAGCGACAGGCAGACCTTGGCGCGCGCGAGGTGGTCCTGACGCAGGTATTCGGGTGTGCTCTGGTCGTTCACCACCACCACGTGCTGGCGGGCGAGTTCGGACAGGATCCGCTGGCGGTGCTCGGTCAGCGAGCCGGAAAAGTAGAAGTCGATGTCGCGTTCCGGCTCGGGCCGCTGCCGCACGCAGGCCAGGCCGTCGACGTGGCCGTGCGGCAGGAAGCGCACCGGCATGTCCGGGAACAGCTCGGCGTAGCCTGGCAGCATGCTCTCGGCCAGCACCCAGATCTCCTCGGCCATGCGCGCGGCGATCCTGAAGGCGTCGAAGCGCAGCTTCCAGTAGTCGGTGTTGCCGTAGTGCCAGTGGCGGTTCTCGATGCCGCCGTT
Organism: uncultured Piscinibacter sp.; assembly: GCA_964628175.1. Taxonomy (GTDB): domain Bacteria; phylum Pseudomonadota; class Gammaproteobacteria; order Burkholderiales; family Burkholderiaceae_C; genus Piscinibacter. Next base: position 1,908 of record CAZVLY010000399.1, read on the forward strand.
GAACACGCCGCCGACGATCGGCTCGGTGGCGATCAGGAGGTAGCGCGCGCCCCGACGCCGTGCCTCGAGCAGTTCGCGCAGCACCTTCTCGTCGACGAAGTGCTCGAGCAGGATGTTCACCGCGCCGGACTCGATGCCGCTGTTGATGTCCGCGCGATGGCCGCATTCCTGCAGCGCGCGCTGCAGCCAGGTCACGGTGTCGGTGATGCTGGTCGAGTTGCCGTGGTTGCCGCTGCAGATCGAGAACCTCATGGGCGGACTCCTTTGCCGGTCGGTCGGGGTATGCGCTGCGGCCGCTCAGCGGCCCTGCAGCATGCGGTTGAAGCCGTCGTGCGACGCCGGCACGGCGTGCCGACGTCGGCAGTGATCGAGGTTGCGCAGCGCCATCTCGCGCAGCTGGCCGGGCTGCGCGCGCTCGGCGATGCGGTCGTGGATCTGCTGGGCGAAGCCGGGCGAGGGCGCCAGGAAGGGTTCGTATCGGTCGCTGACCCAGCCTTCCGGCTCGTCGCGATAGACCATGTCGCGCACGCCGCGCAGCACCATCACGCTGTCCTCGATGCCGGCGGTGTATTCCTCGTAGCCGAGCGCGTCCGAGACGATCGGCACGCAGCCGTGGGCCATGGCACGCAGCAGGCTGTGCGAGTGCAGGCCGGCCGCCGGCAGGGCGAACAGCTGGTGACCGAGGAAGAGCTGGTCCAGCGTGGCGTCGTCCACCCGCGAGTTGATCCAGTTCACGCCGATGAAGTGCGAGGACGGAAAACGCGTCGTCAGGTCCGACGGCACCGCCGACAGCACGGTGAGCTCGGCGTCGGGCCGCTGCTTGCGCAGCTGGGCGAAGGCATCGAGCAGGTGGTGGCCGCCGCGCAGGTAGAAGGAGCTCGGGTGGCCGTGCAGCGAGTTGGTGAAGAGGATGCGCAGCCGGCCGCCCGGCTCGAACTTGGCCAGCCACTCGGCCGGCTCGCGCACGGCGATGCCCAGCGGCACATGGTGGCACTTGGCCGTGATGTCGGGGCTGTCGAAGACGCGTGCCAGGATCTCCAGGCTGCTGCGCATGTGGCTGAAGATGCGCTTGCAGTCGGGGGAGGCCAGCTGGTCGCGCACCTGCGCGAACCAGCCTTGCGAGCGCAGCGCGATGCCGCGAGTCTGGCCGGTGAACATGAAGGGCATGAAGAGGCTGGGAAAGCTCTCGAAGTGGAAGATCCACGGCGCCGTTGCCGCGTGCAGCGGTGTGGTGTGCAGGAACAGCGCGTCGCAGGCGGGCGCCTGGCTTTCGATGGCCACCTGGTCCGGCAGGCTGAGCCAGTCGAGGAAGCTCGGCAGCAGCGCATCGGGCACCGGGTTCGTCTGGCGGGCCATGCGCGCGAGCACCCGGGTCTGCGTCTCGCGCGGCACCGTGGCGGCCACCGGCGTGATGGCCACCGGCTCGATCGCACCGTTGTCCTCGATGAAGGACAGCACGAGCGGGTGCGCCCCGTTCAACGGCTTGTAGTGCTGCAGCGACCAGGGCAGGCCGAGCCGAATGGGCCGCTGCGTCATGCGTGCGCCCGTGGCAGCACGGCGAAGCGCGGATCGATGCGCCCGTCGGCCACCACCGTCGGCTGCCGCTGCGGCGC
>CAZVLY010000400.1:0-3519 GCA_964628175.1 uncultured Piscinibacter sp.
GTAGGCAATGATCAGGATGATGTACTGCGCCACCTGCGTCCAGGTGACGGCGCGCATGCCGCCCAGGAACGAACAGACCAGGATGCCACCGAGGCCGACGAAGATGCCGATCTCGAAAGCCAGGCCCGACAGCCGCGCGGTGATCACGCCCACGCCGTAGATCTGCGCCACCACGTAGGTGAAGGAGCACAGGATCGCCGCGATGATGCCCAGGAAGCGCGGCAGGTTGCCTTCATAACGCGCGCCAAGGAAGTCGGGGATCGTGAACTGCCCGAACTTGCGCAGGTACGGTGCCAGGAACAGCGCCACCAGGCAGTAGCCGCCGGTCCATCCGAGGATGAAGGCGAGGCCGCCGAAACCGGTGAGGTACAGCGTGCCGGCCATGCCGATGAACGAGGCCGCGCTCATCCAGTCGGCGCCGGTGGCCATGCCGTTGTAGATCGCCGGCACGCGCCGCCCGGCCACGTAGTACTCGGCCGCGTCGGTGGTGCGGCTCATGATGCCGATGCCGGCATACAGCGCCACGGTGGCGATCAGGAAGATGAAGCCGATCCAGTTGCGCGGCAGCCCCATCTGCTCGAGCACCGCCAGGATCAGGATGAAGGCCAGGAAGCCGCCGGTGTACCAGGTGTAGACCTTGTTCAGCTGCGCCTTGAAGGCCTTGTTGGCCGCGGCGCCACCGCCGGAGCCTTGTTCGAAACTCAAGCCAGCCATGTCATTCCTCCTCGGCAACGCCGTATTGCTGGTCCAGCCGGTTCATGTGCCGGGCGTAGTACCAGATGATGACGACATAGACGATCAGCGCACCCTGGGCCGCGACCCAGAAGCTGAACGGCCAGCCGAAGAAGGTGAAGTTCAGGTCACGGGCGAAGAACCCGATCCCGAACGTCACCAGGAACCAGATGGCGAGCAGAACCGAGGTGATCCTCAGGTTCGCACGCCAATACTGGTGGTGCCTTTCAGACAATTGCGTTTGCATCTGTGTGCCTCCTAGTTGCCAACACCCGGGCGTGAGCCCGGCCCTCGATCCACCGCGTCTCGCGGCGCCTTACTGCCTCATCAGAAAGTCCGAACCCGTGGCGGCCATGATCAGGGCGCGAGCCCGGTCTCGCGCTCGAGTTGCGCCGCGACCTTGGGCTCGAAACCGTGCAGATGCCGGATGATCTTGCGTGCCTCGTCGGGCTCGTGCCGGTCCAGGTGCACCCGGGCCAGCTGATACCAGCCGTACGGGCTCATCGGCTGCAGCCGCGTGTTGTGCTTGAGGGCCTCGACGGCTTCGTCCAGGCGCTGCAGGCGGATCAGCGTCAGACCCAGGCCGTACCAGGCGCGGTCGAGTTTCGGGTCGAGTTCGACGGCATGCCGGAAGGCGGGGATCGCCTCGTCGTAGCGGCCGGCATCCTCGAGCAGGTAGGCCAGGTTGAACCAGTCGGCGGCGCTGCGCTGCGGATGGCGCGCCACCAGCACCTGTGCATCGGCAATCGCCAGGTCGCGCGCGCCGCGGGCGGCGCGCACATGGGCCCGGCTGGCCAGCGCATAGGCATCGCCGGGCCACAGCGACAGCATGGTGTCGAAGCATCGCTCGGCGCTCGCGTTGCGGGCGAACACCAGCAGCGTCATCGCCTGCAGCTTCAGGCGCCAGTAGCCCAGCGGATGGCCCTTCAGCGGCATTGTTCGATCCCGACCTGAAGGCACACGTTGATCTTCACGATCGTGCTGACCACCCACACCATCGACAACAGCACGAAAGCGGCCAGCGGGATGTGGCGGTCGATCACGACGCGCGGCGTGATCAGGCGCATGCCCTTGACGAAGGGCCCGGTCAGCACCTGCAGCAGCTTGTAGAAGAAGTTGGTCTCGCGCTTCTGCCCGGCCATCAGACCGAGCAGGAACTGTCCGGCCAGCGCCAGCAGGGCGATTTCTGCCACCAACTTGATCGACGAGACGAGAAGCAGCATGCAGTCCAGACGGCCAGGAAAGGCCGAGTAAGCCAGGTGCAGGACTGTCGTCTTGGCATGCTTACAGCTTTCTGACAAAGCGGGATTGCATTCACGCTTCCCCTCCCTCGGACAAACCCGATGAACGCAGGGGGCGGTCGATCAGCGTGGCAGCCCGAGCGCGCGGCGAACCATCTGCGCAGCCGTGTCGCCGTTGGTCTTCTGGACATCGGCCGCGAAACGCTGGGCGACCTCGCGCAGCCCCGCGACGCCATCGGCCTTCTCGATCTCGAGCGAGTAGCGGAAGCCCTTGAACAGCCCGAGCTGCTCCTTGCACAGTGCGTTGAGACTGTCATAGAGCTCGTGATAAGTGAGTCCCGCCTCCGCAGGATCCGACGCCGCGGCGGCGGTCGCGGCAAGCTCCTGCCGTGTGCTCGGCTCGTCGGGCACGTCGGGCACGTCGGTCAGCAGGCCGGCCTGGATCAGTGCCAGGAGATCATCTGGTGATGCACCCTGCACCATCTTCAGCAGTTGTTCCCGGCTTCGCGAGCCGTCCGCGAGAACGAGCAGCGTGCGTGCGGGGCGGGCGAGCGACAGGCTGCGCGCGCGGATCTCATGGTGGCCGGCAGGCGTCTTCGAGAGTGGTTTCGCCATCGGGGATCCCGGGTCGAGTGCAATGGGGGGTCCGCCTCGGCACAGCCGAAGCCCGGATTGCTGGTGACTTCGGTCAGCAGCGCGAATTCTGAAGGGTGCCGAAGGCCAGCGCAGCCCGCATGCGAAAATCCGCGCCTTTCCCAGCAGGCAGCATCATGGACATCGAACGCATCAACCAGATCGGCAACACCCTGGCCGACCTGACCTCGCGCACCGAAGCGCTGCGGAGGTATCTTTGACTACGATCGCAAAGCGCTTCGGCTGAACGAAGTCAACGCCGCGCTCGAGAACCCGAACGTCTGGAACGAGCCCAAGCGGGCGCAGGAACTCGGCCGCGAGAAGAAGTCGCTGGAGACGGTGGTCGGCACCATCGACCACCTGGCGAGCAACCTGTCCGACAACACCGAGCTGTACGAGATGTCGAAGGCGGACGCCGACTTCGACGGCCTGGCCGCGATCGAGGACGAGGCCGCCAAGCTGGCCGAGATCGTCGGGCAGCTCGAGTTCCGCCGCATGTTCAACAACCCGGCGGATCCGTCCAACTGCTTCATCGACATTCAGGCCGGCGCCGGCGGGACCGAGGCCTGCGACTGGGCGCAGATGCTGCTGCGCCAGTACCTCAAGTACGCCGAGCGCAAGGGCTTCAAGACCGAGGTGATGGAAGAGACGGAAGGCGACGTCGCCGGCATCCGCAGCGCCACCATCAAGGTCGAGGGCGAGTACGCGTTCGGCCTGCTGCGCACCGAGACCGGCGTGCACCGGCTGGTGCGCAAGAGCCCGTTCGATTCCTCCGGCGGGCGGCACACCTCGTTCGCCAGCCTGTTCGTCTACCCGGAGGTCGACGACTCGATCGAGATCGAGATCAATCCGGCCGACGTGCGCACCGACACCTTCCGCGCCAGCGGCGCCGGCGGCCAGCACATCAACAAGA
>CAZVLY010000401.1:0-3503 GCA_964628175.1 uncultured Piscinibacter sp.
CCGCCGGGCTACGTGGGCTACGAGGAGGGCGGCTATCTCACCGAGCAGGTGCGCCGCAAGCCCTACAGCGTGATCCTGTTCGACGAGGTCGAGAAGGCCCACCCGGACGTCTTCAACGTGCTGCTGCAGGTGCTCGACGACGGCCGCATGACCGACGGCCAGGGCCGCACGGTGGACTTCAAGAACACCGTGATCGTGATGACCAGCAACCTGGGTTCGCACCAGATCATGCAGATGGCCGGGCAGCCCAGCGAGGACATCCGCGAGGCGGTGTGGGTCGAGGTGAAGCAGCACTTCCGCCCCGAGTTCCTCAACCGCATCGACGAGACCGTGGTGTTCCACGCACTCGACGAGCAGAACATCGCGGCGATCGCGAAGATCCAGCTCAAGGTGCTGGAGGCACGGCTCGAGAAGATGGAGATGAAACTCGAGGTCTCACCGGAAGCGCTGGTCGAGCTCGCGAAGGCCGGCTTCGACCCGGTGTTCGGCGCGCGGCCGCTCAAGCGGGCGATCCAGCAGCGCATCGAGAACCCGGTGGCCAAGCTGATCCTCGAGGGCCGCTTCGGCCCGAAGGACGTGATCCCGGTCGATGTGGAGGGCGGCGAGTTCCGCTTCGGGCGCGTCGTGCATTGACGGCGCACGGGCGTCGGGGGCTCAGCTCCCCGGCTGCTCGTCGAACAGCGCGTCCATTCGCTGCACCTGCAATCGTGCGAGCGTCAGGTTGGCATGCGTCTTGTCGAGCACCGCATGCAACGCCATGCCCGGGTGCTTGGGCACCGCGCGCAACAGCAGGTGGTGCGCACCCAAGGTGATGGCCGCGTCGGGAATGGCATGCCCCAGGCCGAGCGCGCGGCAGGTGCCGGCGATCGAGCTGAGCAGTTCGGTGCCGTGCATGGCGAGATCGTCCGCGCCCGGGCTCGCACCGGCATGGGCCACCGAGCGGCCGCTGGAGAGCTCGAACACGCAGCAGCTCACCATGCCGGTGAGTTCGCTGAGCTGGTGCACGTAGCGGTCGAGCAGCCCCGGCGACACCGCGTTGTCGGGGACGCGCGCGCGTGACGTCGGCACGGCCGGCATCGGGCGCATGGCCAAGGGAGCCTGCGGCGGGCTGGCCGGCTCGGCGGGCGCTGGGGCGACACGAGGGAAGTTGCCGCCGCGGGCGGCGGGAGGCGACGTGCCGCGCGACGGCGGCAGGTGCTCGCGAATGCGCGTCCAGGTGCCGTTGATGAAACCCCAGGCATCGGCTGGGCGCGTCACCTGAGGGGTCGTACGCACGTCGACGCCGGTGCCGCGGCCCAGTTCGGCGGCCAGCGTGGCCACCGTGCTGGCACCGGACAGCGGCAGCACCAGCAGGTGCCGGTTGGACCATGAGCCGGCCAGGATCTCGTCGCGCAGCGGCTTGAAGGCGGCTTCCAGTGCATGGCTGGGCAGTTCACCGACCATCACCACGCCGAGCCGGCTGTTCGCGAGCAGCGTGCGCGCCAGGCCCTGGCGCGACGCGGTGTCCGCATCGGCCTCGGTGGAGAACATCATCAGCTTGGAACCGTCGGACGTGGGCAGATCGACGAACTCCAGGGTTGCCAGCGCCGTGCCATAGCCCTGGCGCCGGATGAAGAGCTTCTGCACCGCACGGTTGCTGGCCGCCGCAATGCCGGCGAGCAGGCGGCGCGAGGAGGTGGTGCCGACGTCGTGCACCGCGATGAACTCGGGATTCACATGGTCGAACTGCTGCTGCAGCGCTTCCGGGGGCGCGCAGGAGACGAACAGCTCGCGCTCGTTCGCGCCGACCTGCCGGCCGATCTCCTTCTTCTCGTCGGAAAGGTAGGCGTCCGGGTCCCGCATGAACTGGGTGGCCAGCGCAGTCTGGGCGCGCGTGGACTGCCAGGCCTCGGGCGCCTCTGGCGCAGCGCCTCCGGGCGGGTGGTGGTTGCTCATGGTCGTCTCCCCTCCTGACTGCCGCAAAGCCCAGTGTAAGTGTCCTCGTGTCGCCACGGCACCGGGCAGGCGTGCATGTTCGCACGTGGCTGTGCAACTGACCCATTCCGGGTGCGCGCGAGGCGCACCGATAGAATGCTTCGTACTTCACGAACGATGCCATGAGCTCAGCACCGAGTGCCTCCGCCGCATTGCCCGTCGTCATCGTCGGCGCCGGCCTGGCCGGGCTGACGGTGGCGCTGCACCTGGCCCGGACGCAGCCGGTGGTGGTGATCGCCAAGCGCGAGCTCACCGAAGGCGCGACCGCCTGGGCGCAGGGCGGCATCGTCGGCGTGCTCGGCAGCGACGACAGCATCGAGTCGCACGTGCGCGACACGCAGGATGCAGGCGCCGGCCTGGTCGAGGAACACACGGCCCGCTTCATCGCGCAGAACAGCGCCGAGGCGGTCGAGTGGCTGGTCGAGCGCGGCGTGCCGTTCTCGTCGGACCCGGCCGGCCCGCTCGGGCTGCACCTCACGCGCGAAGGCGGGCACGCGGTGCGGCGCATCGCGCATGCGGCCGATGCCACCGGCAAGGCCATCCACGACGTGCTGCTCGACGAAGTGCGGCGGCATCCGAACGTGACGCTGCGCGAGCGCTGGATGGCGCTCGACCTGATCACTTCGCGGCACCTGAAACGCGAGGAGCAGCCTCACTGCTACGGCATCTACGCGCTCGACATCGACAGCCAGCGTGTCGAGACGCTGCCCGCGCGGGCCGTGGTGCTGGCCACCGGCGGCGCCGGCAAGGTCTACCGCTACACGACCAACCCCGACACCTCCACCGGCGACGGCATCGCGATGGCCTGGCGCGCGGGCTGCCGCGTCGGCAACATGGAGTTCGTGCAGTTCCATCCGACCTGCCTGTATCACCCGCAGGAGCGCAGCTTTCTGATCACCGAGGCGCTTCGAGGGGAGGGCGGGCAGCTCAAGCTGCCCGACGGGACGCGCTTCATGCCCTCGCACGACGAACGCGGCGAGCTGGCGCCGCGCGACATCGTCGCCCGCGCGATCGACTTCGAGATGAAGAAGCACGGGCTGGACAACGTGCTGCTCGACGCCACCCACCTGGGCGAGGCGTTCCTGAAGGAGCACTTCCCGACGGTGTACACGCGCTGCCTGTCGCTGGGCATCGACATCTCACGGCAGCCGATTCCCGTCGTGCCGGCAGCGCACTACACCTGCGGCGGCGTGGTGACCGACCTGCACGGCCGCACCGATCTGCCCGGGCTCTACGCCGTCGGCGAGACCACCTACACCGGCCTGCACGGCGCGAACCGGCTCGCCAGCAATTCGCTGCTCGAATGTGTCGTGCTCGGCCGCAGCTGCGCCGAAGACATCCTGCGCCGACCCGAACCCGCTCATCCGGCATTGCCAGCCTGGGACGAGAGCCAGGTCGAGAACGCGGACGAGCAGGTGGTCATCGCCCACAACTGGGACGAGTTGCGCCTGCTGATGTGGAACTACGTCGGCATCGTGCGCACCACCAAGCGGCTGGAGCGGGCGCTGCACCGCATCAAGCTGCTGAAG
>CAZVLY010000402.1:0-3496 GCA_964628175.1 uncultured Piscinibacter sp.
AGATGCGCCAGAGCAACCGCATCATCAAGCAGTGCGTGGACTGGCTGCGCGCCAATCCCGGCCCGGTGATCACCGACAACCACAAGGTGGCGCCGCCTTCGCGCGTGGAGATGAAGTCCAGCATGGAGGAGCTGATCCACCACTTCAAGCTCTTCACCGAAGGCTTCCACGTGCCCGAAGGCGAGGCCTACGCCGCGGTGGAGCACCCGAAGGGCGAGTTCGGCATCTACCTGGTCAGCGACGGCGCCAACAAGCCTTACCGGCTGAAGATCCGCCCGCCCGGCTTCGTGCACCTGTCCGCGCTCGACGAGATGTCGCGCGGCCACATGATCGCCGACGCCGTCGCGATCATCGGCACCATGGACATCGTGTTTGGCGAGATCGATCGATGAGCTTCCCCGATACCACGCTGGCCCGCTTCGCGAAGGAAGTGGCCAAGTACCCCGCAGACCAGAAGCAGTCCGCCGTGATGGCCTGCCTGGCCATCGTGCAGCAGGAGCAGGGCTTCGTGTCCGCCGAGAGCGAGAAGGCCGTCGCCGCCTACCTCGGCATGCCGCCGATCGCGGTGCACGAGGTGACCACCTTCTACAACATGTACAACCAGCAGCCGGTCGGCAAGTTCAAGCTGAACGTCTGCACCAACCTGCCGTGCCAGCTGCGCGACGGGCAGAAGGCACTCGACCACGTCTGCGGCAAGCTCGGGGTGGAGAAGGGCGGCACCACGGCCGACGGCCTGTTCACCGTGCAGGAAAGCGAATGCCTGGGCGCCTGCGCCGACGCGCCGGTGCTGCTGGTCAACGACCGCCAGATGTGCAGCTTCATGAGCACCCAGCGGCTCGACGAGCTGATCGACATGCTGAAGAAGGCCTGACGACCATGCTCGACCTGTCCAAGTTCCAAGCCAACGGCACCGAGACCTGCTTCCACGGCCGGCATCTCGGCGCGCAGATCTATGCCGACCTGAACGGCCGCAACTGGTCGCTGAAGGACTACGAGGCGCGAGGCGGCTACCAGGCGCTGCGCAAGATCCTCGGCCGCGATGGCGGCCCGGGCATGACGCCCGAACAGGTGATCGCCGACGTCAAGCTCTCCGGCCTGCGCGGCCGCGGCGGCGCGGGTTTCCCGACCGGCCTGAAGTGGAGCTTCATGCCGCGCGCCTTCCCGGGTGCCAAGTACCTCGTGTGCAATTCCGACGAGGGCGAGCCGGGCACCTGCAAGGACCGCGACATCCTGATGTTCAACCCGCACATCGTCATCGAAGGCATGGCGATCGCGGCCTATGCGATGGGCATCGCGACGGGCTACAACTACATCCACGGCGAGATCTTCGAGGTCTACGACCGCTTCGAGGCGGCGCTCGAGGAAGCGCGCGCCGCCGGCTACCTCGGCGACGCGATCATGGGCTCGGGCTTCAACTTCCAGCTGCATGCCTCGCACGGCTTCGGCGCCTACATCTGCGGAGAGGAGACCGCGCTGCTCGAGTCGCTGGAAGGCAAGAAGGGCCAGCCGCGCTTCAAGCCGCCGTTCCCGGCCAGCTTCGGCCTGTACGGCAAGCCGACCACGATCAACAACACCGAGACCTTCGCCGCGGTGCCCTGGATCATCCGTAACGGCGGCCAGGCCTACCTCGAGGTCGGCAAGCCGAACAACGGCGGCACCAAGATCTACTCGGTCTCGGGCGACGTCGAGCGCCCGGGCAACTACGAGATCCCGCTGGGCACGCCCTTCGCCAAGCTGCTCGAGCTCGCCGGCGGCGTGCGCGGCGCGGCGCAGGGCCGCACGCTGAAGGCGGTGATCCCCGGCGGTTCGTCGGCGCCGGTGCTGCCGGCCTCCATCATGATGGAGTGCACGATGGACTACGACAGCATCGCCAAGGCCGGCTCGATGCTGGGTTCGGGCGCCGTCATCGTGATGGATGACACCCGCAGCATGGTCGATTCGCTGCTGCGCCTGTCGTACTTCTACATGCACGAGAGCTGCGGCCAGTGCACGCCGTGCCGCGAAGGCACCGGGTGGCTGTTCCGTGTCGTCGAGCGCATCGCGCACGGCAAGGGACGTCTGGAAGACATAGAGCTGCTCAACTCGGTGGCCGACAACATCCAGGGCCGCACCATCTGCGCGCTCGGCGACGCCGCGGCGATGCCGGTGCGCGCCATGATCAAGCACTTCCGCGGTGAGTTCGTCCAACTCATCGAGCACCAGACCGCCAAGGTCGCAGTCAGCGCCTGAACCTCATGATCGAAATCGAACTCGACGGCAAGAAGGTGGAGGTGCTGGAAGGCAGCGTGATCATGCACGCCGCCGAGAAGGCCGGCACCTACATCCCGCACTTCTGCTATCACAAGAAGCTCTCGATCGCGGCCAACTGCCGCATGTGCCTGGTCGACATCGAGAAGGCGCCCAAGCCCATGCCGGCCTGCGCCACGCCGGTGACGCAGGGCATGATCGTGCGCACGAAGAGCGACAAGGCGATCAAGGCCCAGCAGTCGGTGATGGAGTTCCTGCTCATCAACCACCCGCTGGACTGCCCGATCTGCGACCAGGGCGGCGAGTGCCAGCTGCAGGATCTGGCCGTCGGCTACGGCGCCTCGTCCTCGCGCTACACCGAAGAGAAGCGCGTCGTCTTCCACAAGAGCGTCGGCCCGCTGATCTCGATGGAAGAGATGAGCCGCTGCATCCACTGCACGCGCTGCGTGCGCTTCGGCCAGGAAGTGGCCGGGGTGATGGAGCTCGGCATGATCCACCGCGGCGAGCACTCGGAGATCACCACCATCGTCGGCGAGACGATCGACTCCGAGCTGTCGGGCAACATGATCGACATCTGCCCGGTCGGCGCGCTCACCAGCAAGCCGTTCCGCTACAGCGCCCGCACCTGGGAGCTGTCGCGCCGCAAGAGCGTCAGCCCGCACGACAGCACCGGCGCCAACCTGATCGTGCAGGTCAAGAACAACAAGGTGATGCGCGTCGTTCCGCTCGAGAACGAAGACGTCAACGAATGCTGGATCGCCGACCGCGACCGCTTCTCCTACGAAGCGCTCAACGGCGACGAACGCCTGACCGCGCCCATGCTCAAGCAGGGCGGCCAGTGGAAGGCGGTCGACTGGACCACCGCGCTCGAGTACGTGGCGCGCGGCCTCACGCAGATCAAGGTCGACCACGGCCCCGCCGCCATCGGCGCGCTGGGTTCCGGGCACGCCACCGTCGAAGAGCTGCACCTGCTGGCGAAGCTGACGCGCGGCCTGGGCAGCGAGAACATCGATCACCGCAGCCGCCACGCCGACTTTGCCAACACGGCGGGCCCGGGCAAGGCGCGCTGGCTCGGTCTGCCCGTCGCGGCACTGTCCGGCCTGCAGCGTGTGCTGGTGGTCGGCAGCTTCCTGCGCAAGGACCACCCGCTCTTCGCCCAGCGCATCCGCCAGGCGGCACGCAAGGGTGCGCAGGTGCACAGCCTGCATGCGCTGCAGGACGACTGGCTGATGCCCATGGGCACGCAGCT
>CAZVLY010000403.1:0-3491 GCA_964628175.1 uncultured Piscinibacter sp.
GCCGCCAGCATTCCCTTCCGCCGCTGCCCCTCACCTACGCCGACTTCGCGGCCGGGCAGCAGCAGTGGCTGGCCAGCGACGAACTGCGCGAGCAGGTGCAGCACTGGAAGCAGCGCCTGGCCGACCTGCCTGCGCCGCTGGCCCTGCCCACCGACCGCAGCCGCCCCGCCCGCGCCACCGGCGACGGCAGCACGCAGTGGCTGAACTGCTCGAAGGAACTGGTCGATGCCGCGCGGCAGTTCGGCCGCGGCGCCGACGCGACCCTGTTCATGACGCTGCTGGCGGCCTACGCGCTGCTGCTCAGCCGCTTGAGCGGCCAGCACGACATCGTCATCGGCACGCCGGTGCGCGGCCGCAACGACAGCGCGCTCGAAAAGGTCATGGGCTTCTTCGTCAACGCGCTGCCGCTGCGCCTCACGGTGCGGCCCGAGGGCAGCTTCCGCGAGCTGGTGAACCACGTGCGCGGCGCGGTGCTCGACGCCTTCGGCGCGCCGGACGTGCCCTTCGAGCACCTGGTGCGCGAACTGCGCGTGGCGCGCGACGAGAGCCGTTCGCCGATCTACCAGGCCTTCTTCTCCTTCCAGGACGCTCGCCAGCGACTGCGCCAATGGGGCGGCCTGCAGCAGGAGCAGGTGCTGCTGTTCCAGCCGGGCTCGGCGGAAGACCTGGGGCTGTGGTTCCTCGAACACGAGGGCGGCCTCACCGGCGGCCTGACCTACAACACCGACATCTTCACCGGTGCCACCGCGCAGCGGCTGGGTGAGCGCTTCTCCGGCGTGCTGAGCGCCGTGCTGCAGTCGCCGGATGCCCGCATCGACCAGATCGACGCGGCCACGCCGGCCGAGCGCGAGGCCATCGCCTCGTGGAGCCAGGGCCGCGCGATGCACTTGCCGCCCGTCACCGTGGTCGACCTGATCGCCGGGCAGGTGCGGCGCACGCCGCAGCACGAGGCCATCGTCGCGAGCGAAGAGACGCTCGACTACGCCGAGCTCGACCGGCGCGCCAATCGGCTCGCCCGCGTGCTGCGCTCGCGCGGCATCGGTCGTGGGGCCCTGGTGGGCCTGTGCCTGGAACGATCACCGGCGATGCTGGTCGCACAGCACGCCGTCCTGCGTGCCGGTGCGGCCTATGTGCCGCTTGACCCGGCGTACCCGGCCGATCGCCTGCAGTACATGGCCACCGATGCGAAGCTGGCGCTGCTGCTGGCCGACTCGTCGACCATCCAGGCCATCGACTGGCCGCGCCAGGGCGCCGTGCTGCTCGACATCGACGCCGCGGCGATCGACCGCCAGGGCGACGACGCGCTCGACGCCGACGCCGAGCGCGACGCGCGCCCCGAGGACCCGGCCTACGTGATCTACACCTCCGGCTCCACCGGCCGGCCCAAGGGCGTGGTGCTGCCGCACCGGGCCGTCGTCAACTTCCTGCTCAGCATGCAGGCCGAGCCGGGCATGACGGCCGCCGACCGCATCGTGGCGGTGACCACGCTGTCGTTCGACATCGCCGTGCTCGAGCTGCTGCTGCCGCTGACCGTGGGCGCCACGGTGGTGCTGGCCAGCCGCGACGACGTCAGCGACGGCCGCGCGCTGCGCGCGCTCGTCGAGAGCAGCGGGGCCACGGTCATGCAGGCCACACCCTCGACCTGGCGTTTGCTGATCGACGCCGGCTGGCAGGGCGGCGCGCATTTCACCGCGCTGGTCGGCGGCGAAGCGCTCCCGCTGGACCTGGCCGCGCAGCTGCTGCAGCGCAGCGGCACGCTGTGGAACATGTACGGCCCGACCGAGACCACCGTGTGGTCGAGCTGCTGGCGCGTGCAGTCGCCGGAGAACGGCATCCCCATCGGTGCGCCGATCGCCAACACCACGCTGCGGGTGCTCGACTCCCGCGGCATGCCCTGCCCGATCGGCGTGGCCGGCGAGATCTTCATCGGCGGCGCCGGCCTGGCCAGCGGCTACCTGCACCGCAGCGAGCTGACGGCGGAGCGTTTCGTCGCCGACCCGCTGAACCCCGGCGCCGGCCTGTATCGCACGGGCGACCAGGGGCGCTGGCGGCACGACGGCCTGCTCGAGCACCTGGGCCGTCTGGACTCGCAGGTCAAGCTGCGCGGTCACCGCATCGAACTCGGCGAGATCGAGGCGCAGCTCGCCTCGCACCCGGCGGTGGCGCGAGTCGTCGCCGCGGTGCGCGAGGTGCAGCCGGGAGACGTGCGGCTGATCGCCTACATCGTGGCCCGAGGCACGTTGCCGCCGGCCGCCGAACTGCGCGAGCACCTGCGAACCCACCTGCCCGAGTACATGCTGCCCCAGCACTACGTGGCGATCGACGCGGTGCCGCTGCTGCCCAACGGCAAGGTGGCCATGCAGGCGCTGCCGGGCATCGACGGCGCGGCCGACGACGGCCGACGCGGCGCATTCGCGGCGCCGGCCACGCCTGCCGAGATCACCATCGCCGAGATCTGGCAGAAGCTTCTGGGCGTGGAGCGGGTGGGCCTGTCCGACAACTTCTTCGACCTCGGCGGGCATTCGCTGCTGGCGATGCGCGCGGTGGTCGAGATCGAGAAGCGCCTCGGCCTGCGGCTGGGCGTGCGACGTCTCATCTTCGAGTCGCTCGCTCAGGTCGCGGCACAGCCCGACACGGCACCCACGGCCGCGGCCCCACCCGAGGCCGCGGCGGCAGCCGGCTCGGGCTGGCGCGGCCGCATCGTCAAGGGCCTGCGCGGCTGAGGCATGACGGGCGCAGCGGCTGGGGCGGGCGCCATCGAGCTGAGCGCGCTGGCCGGCTGGCCCGGCGCGCGGCTCTGGCTGTTCGACCTGGCGGCCGAACCGGCGGCCGAGCAGCTCGGCTGGCTGTCCGCCGACGAACAGGCGCAGGCCGCGCGCTTCGCCTTCGAGCGTGACCGCCGGCGCTATCGGTCAGCGCACGTCCAGGTTCGATCGCTGCTCGCGCAGGCCACCGGCAGCACGCCAGACTCGCTGCGCTTCGGCGAGTCGCCCCACGGCAAGCCGCGGCTGACGCGCGAAGGCGAACCGGCATTCAACCTCAGCCACAGCGGCGAGGTCGGCGCGCTCGCGCTGGTTGCGCGAGCCGAAATCGGCGTGGACATCGAGGTGCTGCATCGCGTCGACGACCTGGACGCGCTGGCCCAGCGTTGCTTCACCGGCGCCGAGCAGCGCGAGCTCGATGCATGCGGACAGGACCCGACGGCACGCGACACCCTCTTCCTGCACGGCTGGACCCGCAAGGAGGCCTGCCTCAAGGCCGTGGGCAGCGGCCTGTCGCTGGAGCCTGGCAGCTTCGAGGCGGGCCTGTCGCCGACGCCGAGCGACGTGCGCCTGGACTGGGACGGATGCGTGTTCCACCTGGCCGTGCGCTCCTTCAGGCATGGCGACACGATCGGTGCCATCGCCGTGATTCGCTCGCAAGGCTGACGAGACTCAGCAGCGCTCGCGCACGAAGGCCACGAAGCGCAGCACCGCCGGCGCGGCATCGGG
>CAZVLY010000404.1:0-3488 GCA_964628175.1 uncultured Piscinibacter sp.
AGCAGCATCGACGGCGCGCTCGATGAACTCCAGCGCCTGTGCGCGGGCACCCGGGTGCAGGTGCTGGACCAGCGCGAGACTCTTCTGGGCGGGGTGAGGTTCCTCGGCGCCACCCTGTGGACCGACTTCGGGTTGTTCGACGACCCGTCGCAGCGCGACGCCGCGAAGGCCGAGGCCCGGCGCCTGATGCGGGATTTCAGCCGCATTCGGACCCGCGAGTCTTCGGCCGACATCTTCACGCCCGAGGATTCGGTGGATCTCTTCAGAAGCCACTCGGCCTGGCTGGTGGGCCGCCTGGCCGAGGTCCATCCCGGGCCCACGGTGGTGATCACGCACCACGCGCCATCACGCCACAGCATCCACCCGCGCTTTGCCGACTCGCTGCTGAACGCCTGCTTCGTGTCCGATGCCGCGCACCTGCTTCACGCTGATCGGGTGTCGCTGTGGATTCACGGGCACACGCACGACACTTTCGACCATCGAGTCAACGGCACGCGCGTCGTCTGCAACCCGCGTGGCTATGCCCGTGGCGGCGTCAACGAGAACCCCGCCTTCGATCCCGACTTCATGGTCGAAGTGAACGCGCAGAGCGGCCCGCTCAGTGCCTCGGCCGGTCGGTGGCGGGAATGAAATGACCTGAGCGCGCATCTAACGGGCGTGAATCCCTTCTCATGGAGGACTGCATGCACGGCACAGCCCTGGCAACGCCAACGACACCGAGCGACAGCATGGCGGACACCGACCTGGCGGCACGCGCTGCCAGCGGCGACGATGCCGCCTTCGAACGCATCATGCGGCGGCACAACCGCCTGCTGTTCCGCACGGCACGCAGCATCCTCAAGAGCGACGCCGAAGCCGAAGACGCGTTGCAGGAAGCCTATCTGCGCGCCTGGCGCTCTCTGGGCAGTTTCAGGTCCGAAGCCCGTCTGTCGACCTGGCTGGTGCGCATCGTCATCAACGAATCACTGGGTCGGCTGCGCCGCCGTGGCGCCCAGGTGCTGGCCTTCGACGCCACGATCGACCTCGGAGACGTCTCGATGGAGGACGTGATGGAAGGCAACCCCGACGAGCGGCCCGACCGCACCGCGATGCGCACGGAACTGCGCGCCCTGATGGAGGCGTGCATCGACGCCTTGCCGGAGGCGTTTCGCACCGTCTTCATGCTGAGGGCCGTCGAGGAGTTGAGCGTCGAGGAGGTCTCGGCGGCGCTGGGCCTGCCGGAAGCCACCGTGCGCACGCGCTTCTTCCGCGCCCGCGGCCTGCTTCGCGAGGGCCTGGCGCGCGACATCGACCATGCCATGGCGGACGCCTTCTCGTTCGACGGGGCCCGCTGCGACCGCATCGTCGCGGGTGTGATGGCCAGGCTGGCCAGCCGCGACGGCGCAGCCGGACCCTGACGCAGGCAGGGATCGGCCCGACACAGGCTGCGCGCCCGCCCTCGTCCACCCCGATGGCTCTGTCGGCGGGGAGGTACCGACCGGGATGAACACACTGCTCAGGGCCATCGGCGATCGGCTCGCGGCCTACCTGCTCGCGCCTCGACCGCACGGTGCCATGGTGGCGACCGTGGCACCGGGATTGCTCGAGGCCACCTTGCGCCCCGGCGACGTGCTGCTGGTCGAAGGCGAGTCTCGCATCAGCATGGCCATCAAGATCCTGACGCAATCCAACTGGTCGCACGCGGCGCTTTTCGTCGGCAGCGGATGGCCGGGAGGCAGCGCAGAGCCCGAGCCGCTCACCTTGATCGAAGCCGATCTCCGGGCGGGCGTGCGGGCCGTTCCGCTCAGCGCCTACGCTCGCATGCACACCCGGATCTGCCGGCCGGTCGGGCTCGCGGCGCAGGAGGTCGAGCAACTCGTCGGCTACGTCGTCAGCAGGCTCGGCCAGCAGTACGACCTCAAGAACCTTTTCGACCTGGCGCGCTACCTGCTGCCGGCGCCCCCGGTGCCCTTGCACTGGCGACGCCGCATGATCGCCTTCGGAAGTGGCGATCCGTCGCGCGCGATCTGTTCGACGTTGATCGCCCAGGCCTTTCAGGCCGTGCACTACCCCATCCTGCCCGAGGTCACCTACCAGGACGCCCTCGACGGAGGAGGCGGTCATTGCCAGCGCGAGTTGCTGCACATCCGTCACCACAGCCTGTACGCCCCCAGGGACTTCGACATGTCGCCGTACTTCGAGGTCGTCAAGCCGACCCTGCGGCCGGGATTCGATCCGCACGGTCTCGCCTGGGAGGACGACGCACGCAGCGAGCCGGAACGCCGGTGAAGCGCCGGCCATCGAATGGGCTCACAACGCTTTCAGGAGCCCATGATGTCCTTCTTCCAGATGTCTTCCCCGCTCGCCGCCCGCCGCCTGTTCCTCGGGCGTACCGGACTGACACTGTCCGGTGCGGCCGTCGCGCTGCTCGCCGGCAACGAGGCCCTCGCCAAGCAGGCCGGCGGCGCCGGAGCCCAGGACGTGCAGATCCTCAACACCGCCCTCGGGGCCGAGCTCGAGGCGATCGCCGCCTATCAGCTGGGCGCCGAGAGCAAGCTGCTGCAGCCCGGCGTGCTGGACCTCGCGCTGAGCTTTCAGGGCCATCACAAGGAGCATGCCGATCTGCTCGCCAAGACGGTGGCCAAGCTGGGCGGCAAGGCCGTGCAGGCGAAGGCCAGGTACAACTTCCCGGTCGAGCAGCTCAAGTCGCAGGCCGACGTGCTGAAGTTCGCCGCCAGCCTCGAGCAGGGGGCCGTGAGCGCCTACCTGGGCGCCGTGCCGCTGTTCCGCAACCGCGACCTGGCCAAGGCCGCCGCCAGCATCCTGGGGGACGAGGCGATGCACTGGGCCATCCTGCGCCAGGCGCTGGGCGAAGCGCCGGTGCCGGCGGCCTTCATGTCATGAGCCGCCGTGCGCTGCAGATCGCGGCGATGGTGGGGTGGGCCGCGCTCGGCGCCGCCCCGCCCGTGGCGGCCGCGCCCGACGCGATGCGCGGCGAGGCGATCTACGCACGCTGCCAGGCCTGCCACGCGCTCGCCTTCGATCGCGTCGGGCCACGGCATTGCGGCCTGCTCGGCCGCCGTGCCGGCAGCGTGCCGGACTTCGCCTACTCGGGCGCCCTGAAGCAGTCTGCGATCGTCTGGGACGAGAAGTCGCTCGACCACTTCCTGGCAGCGCCGATGAAGGCGGTCCCTGGCACGTCGATGACCTATGCCGGCATCACCGACCGCCAGGAGCGAGCCGACCTGATCGCCTACCTTCGACAGGTCGACCAGACGCCGGCCTGCCGCGACAACGCATCATCCACGCGGTGACCAGGCCTCGATCGACGAACGCAGCCCTGCAGGGCCTGCTGCGGGAGGTGCGGGCCTGCACGATCTGCGCAGCCCACCTGCCCCTGCCGCCGCGGCCCGTGCTGCAGGCTGGAGCGGCGGCGCGCATCCTGATCGCGGGGCAGGCGCCCGGGCGCAAGGTGGCGGCCAGCGGCGTGCCGTTCGACGACGCGAGTG
>CAZVLY010000405.1:0-3478 GCA_964628175.1 uncultured Piscinibacter sp.
GCCTTCAAGGACATGGCCATGCAGCTCTTGGGCAACCTGTTCGAATACGAACTGGCGCGCCGGGGCGAAGAGCTCAACATCCTGGGCGCGACCAGCGGCGACACCGGCAGCGCGGCCGAATACGCCATGCGCGGCAAGCAGGGCGTGCGCGTGTTCATGACCAGCCCGCACGGCCGCATGAGCCCGTTCCAGCAGGCGCAGATGTTCAGCCTGCAGGACGCCAACATCCACAACATCGCCGTCGAGGGTGTGTTCGACGACTGCCAGGACATCGTCAAGGCCGTGTCCAACGACCTGGAGTTCAAGCGCCGCTGGAAGATCGGCACCGTCAACTCGATCAACTGGGCGCGGCTGCTGGCGCAGGTCGTCTACTACTTCGCGGGCTACTTCCAGGCCACTCGCACGAACGAGCAGCAGGTCAGCTTCGCGGTGCCCTCGGGCAACTTCGGCAACATCTGCGCCGGCCACGTCGCCCGCATGATGGGGCTGCCGATCAAGCGCCTGGTGCTGGCCACCAACGAGAACAACGTGCTCGACGAGTTCTTCCGGACCGGCACCTACCGCGTGCGCGGCAGCGCCGAGACGCACGAGACCTCCAGCCCCTCGATGGACATCAGCAAGGCCTCGAACTTCGAGCGCTTCGTGTTCGACCTGCTCGGCCGCGATTCGCAGCGCACGAAAGCGCTGTTCCACGACGAGATCGCCGGCAAGGGCGCCTTCAGCGTCACGCCGGCGGAGTTCGCCCGCATCGCCGAGTACGGCTTCGTCTCCGGCCGCAGCACGCACGCCGACCGGCTGGCGACGATCCGTGACACCGCCCAGCGCTGCGGCACGGTGATCGACACGCACACGGCCGACGGCCTGAAGGTGGCGCGCGAGCACCGCGACACGGGCGTGCCGATGATCGTGCTCGAAACGGCCCTGCCGGCCAAGTTCTCGGCCACCATCGTCGAGGCCCTGGGGCGCGAGCCCGAGCGCCCGGCGGCATTGCGCGGCATCGAGCAACTCCCCAAGCGTTTCAAGGTCATGCCCGTGGACGTGGCGGCGGTGAAGCAGTACATCGCCCAGAATGGCTGAATGAAGGTCATCGGCTTCTGCGGCTTCTCCGGCTCGGGCAAGACCACCCTGGTCGAGCAGCTGATCGCCCATCTGCGACTGGCCGGGCAGCGCGTCTCGGTGGTCAAGCATGCCCACCACGACTTCGACATCGACCACCCGGGCAAGGACTCGCACCGGCACCGCGATGCGGGCGCTTTCGAGGTGGTGATCGCCTCGGACCGCCGGCTGGCCAAGATCCGCGAATTCGAGCTGCGCCAGGACCCGACCGTGCACCAGCTCATCGCCGAGCTCTACGATTGCGACTGGGTGCTGGTCGAAGGGTTCAAGCACGCCGACGTGCTGAAGATCGAGGTCTGGCGGCCCGAAACCGCCAAGCCGGTGCAGTATCCGCACGACCCGTTCGTCGTCGCCATCGCCACCGACAGCCCCGAGCGGCTGCCGCATCCCACCGGCCTGCCGTTGCTGGACTTGAACGATGCCGACGCGGTGACCCGATTCCTGCTCGCCGACCCCGACCGCTATGAGTACCGCTCCCCCTTCGACGACGCCTACGGCGCGTCCGCCGATGCTGACGCTGGACGAAGCACTCGGCCGGCTGCTGAGTTCGATCCGCCCGCTGGCTGAGACCGAAGAGGTCTCCACCTTCGAGGCGCTCGGCCGCGTGCTGACGGGCGCGGTCAGCTCGGCACTGGACGTGCCGCCGGCCGACAACACCTCCATGGACGGTTATGCGCTGCGCTGCGCCGACGTGCCGGCCGAAGGCACGCTGCTGCCGGTGGGCCAGCGCATCCCGGCCGGCGTGGTCGGCCGGCCGCTGGAGCCCGGCACCGCCGCGCGCATCTTCACGGGCGCGCAGGTGCCTGCCGGCGCCGACGCGGTGGTGATGCAGGAGCAATGCGAAGCGCTCGACGGCCAGGTGCGCGTGAATGTGGTGCCGCAGCCCGGCCAGTGGATCCGCCGCCGCGGCGAAGACGTGACTCACGGCGCCGTGGTGCTGCCCGCCGGGACACGACTGACGCCGCAGGCGCTGGGCCTGGCGGCCTCGGTGGGCGCCGGGCGCCTGACGGTGTCGCGCCGGCCGCGCGTGGCACTGTTCTCCACCGGCGACGAGCTGGTGATGCCCGGCCAGCCGCTCAAGCCGGGCGCGATCTACAACTCCAACCGCTTCACGCTGCGCGGCCTGATCCAGGCGCTGGGTTGCGACTGCAACGACCTGGGCATCGTGCCCGACCGGCTCGATGCCACCCGCGCCGCGCTGCGCGAGGCGGCTCAGACCAACGACCTGATCGTCACCTCCGGCGGCGTCTCCGTCGGCGAGGAAGACCACCTGCGGCCGGCCGTGCAGGCCGAGGGCCGCATCGATCTCTGGCAGATCGCCATGAAGCCCGGCAAGCCGCTGGCCTTCGGCGAGGTGCGCCGCGCCGACGGTTCGAACGCCTGGTTCATCGGCCTGCCGGGCAACCCGGTGTCCAGCTTCCTCACCTTCGCGCTGGCGGTCCGGCCGGTGCTGCTGGCCTTGCAGGGCGCCCCGGCCGCCGCGCCGCGGGCCACGCCGATGCGGGCGGACTTCGACTGGCAGAAGCCCGACAAGCGCCGCGAATTCCTGCGCGCGCGCCGCAACGAGGCCGGCGGGCTCGACCTGTTCGCCAACCAGAGTTCCGGCGTGCTCACCTCGGCAGTGTGGGCCGATGGGGTGGTGGACAATCCTTCCGGGCAGACCATCCGACAGGGTGACATGGTCGCCTTCCTGCCTTTTGCCGAACTGCTGTCATGAAGATCCAGGTGCGCTACTTCGCCTCCATCCGCGAGGCGCTCGGTGCGGGCGAGACGATCGAGCTGCCCGCGGGCGCCACCGTGGCCGTGGCACGCGACGCGCTGATTGCCCGCGGCGCAGCCCATGCCGGCGCGCTGGCCCGCGGCCGCGCACTGCGCAGCGCGTTGAACCAGATGCTGTGCGAGGAGACGGCGCCGCTGGCCGAGGGCGCCGAGCTGGCCTTCTTCCCGCCGGTGACCGGGGGCTGAGCATGGCCGCGCCGCGCGTGAGCATCCAGACGGCCGATTTCGACCTCGGCGCCGAGGTGGGGGCGCTGCGCGCGGCCGATCCGGGCGTGGGCGCCGTGGCCAGCTTCGTCGGCACGGTCCGCGACCGCAACGACGGCCTGGGCGTCAGTTCGATGGAGCTGGAGCATTACCCCGGCATGACCGAGAAAGCCATCGAGGCGATGATCGACGAGGCACTGCGCCGTTTCGACATCCGCGCTGCGCGCGTCATCCATCGCGTCGGGCCGCTGGCGCCGCTCGACCAGATCGTGCTCGTGGTGGTGACCTCGGCGCACCGCGGTTCGGCCTTCCAGGCCTGCGAGTTCCTGATGGACTACCTGAAGACGCAGGCGCCGTTCTGGAAGAAGGAGCACACGCC
>CAZVLY010000406.1:0-3467 GCA_964628175.1 uncultured Piscinibacter sp.
TCGATGCGCAGCTTGTCGTTGCCGGCCAGCTTGATGTGGCGGTTCTTCTGCACCAGCTCGATGATCTTCGCCGCGTCGACCGGCGGGTTGGGGCGGAAGCTGATCACCATCAGCCTGGGCGCCGCGTCGACCTTGACCACGCCGTAGGGCTTGGCCAGCACGCGCAGGCGGTGCACGTCGAACAGCGTCTGCCCCTGCGGCGGCAGCTTGCCGAAGCGGTCGGTGATCTCCTCCAGCATGGCGTCGATCTGCTCGGGCTTCTCGGCGGTGGCCAGGCGCTTGTAGAGGGAGAGCCGCGTGTGCACGTCGCCGCAGTAGCTGTCGGGCAGCAGGGCGGGCGCGTGCAGGTTGATCTCGGTGGCGGCGCTCAGCGGCGACAGCAGGTCCGGCTCGCGGCCGGCCTTCAGCGAGCGCACGGCTTCGCCGAGCATGTCGTTGTAGAGCTGGAAGCCGACCTCCATCATGTTGCCGCTCTGGTTCTCGCCCAGCACCTCGCCGGCGCCGCGGATCTCCAGGTCGTGCATCGCGAGGTAGAAGCCGGAGCCGAGCTCCTCCATCTGCTGGATCGCTTCCAGGCGCTGGGCGGCCTGCTTGGTGAGGCCTTCGACATCCGGCACCAGCAGGTAGGCGTAGGCCTGGTGGTGCGAGCGGCCGACACGCCCGCGCAGCTGGTGCAGCTGCGCCAGGCCGAACTTGTCGGCGCGGCTGATGACGATGGTGTTGGCACTGGGCACGTCGATGCCGGTCTCGATGATCGTCGAGCACAGCAGCAGGTTGTGGCGTTGCGCGACGAAATCGCGCATCACGCGCTCCAGCTCGCGCTCGGGCATCTGGCCGTGGGCGATGGCGATGCGCGCCTCGGGCAGCAGCTCGGCCAGCTTGTCGCGCCGCGCGACGATGGTGTCGACCTCGTTGTGCAGGAAGTAGACCTGCCCGCCGCGCTTGAGCTCGCGCAGCACCGCCTCGCGGATCGTGCCGCTCGATTCGTTGCGAACGAAGGTCTTGATCGCCAGGCGCCGCTGCGGCGCGGTGGCGATGACGCTGAGGTCGCGCAGACCCTCCAGCGCCATGCCCAGCGTGCGCGGGATCGGCGTGGCGGTCAGCGTGAGCACGTCGACCTCGGCACGCAGCGCCTTGATGGCCTCCTTGTGGCGCACGCCGAAGCGGTGCTCCTCGTCGATGACGAGCAGGCCCAGGCGCTTGAAGTGCACCGTCTGGCTGAGCAGCTTGTGCGTGCCCACCACGATGTCGATGGTGCCGTCCTCGATGCCATCCAGCGCTGCCTTCACCTCCTTGGGCGAGCGGAAGCGCGACAGCTCGGCGACCTTCACCGGCCACTTGCCGAAGCGGTCGGCGATGTTCTGGAAATGCTGCTCCGCGAGCAGCGTGGTCGGCGCCAGGATGGCGACCTGCTTGCCACCCGTCACCGCGACGAAGGCGGCGCGCAGCGCCACCTCGGTCTTGCCGAAGCCGACGTCGCCGCAGACCAGGCGGTCCATGGGCTTGGGCGACACCATGTCCTGGATGACCGCGTGAATCGCGGCCTGCTGGTCCGGCGTCTCCTCGAAGCCGAAGCTCGCCGCGAAGGCTTCGTAGTCGTGCGGCTGGAAGCGGAAGGCATAGCCCTCGCGCGCTGCGCGGCGGGCGTACAGGTTGAGCAGCTCGGCGGCGGTGTCGCGCACCTGCTCGGCCGCCTTGCGCTTGGCCTTGTCCCACTGGCCGGAGCCGAGCCGGTGCAGCGGCGCCTCGTCGGGGCTGACGCCGGTGTAGCGGGCGATCAGGTGCAATTGCGCCACCGGCACGTAGAGCGTGGCCTTGTCGGCGTACTCGAGGTGCAGGAATTCGCTGGGTCCATCGCCCAGGTCGATGTTCATCAGGCCCACGTAGCGGCCGATGCCGTGGTTGACGTGCACCACCGGGTCGCCGACCTTCAGCTCCGACAGGTCCTTGATCAGCGCGTTGACGTCGCTGACCTGCTCCTGCTTGCGCCGCCGCCGCGCGGTGGGCGAGGTGGCGAACAGCTCGGTCTCGGTGACGAACTGGATCGCCTTGCCGGCCTGCGGCTCGTGCCAGAAGAAGCCCACCGCCAGCGGCGCGGCGGCGATGGCGAAGTGCTCGTCGCCGGCCTCGAACTCAGCCAGCGTGGCCACCGAAGGCGGTTCGATGCGGCTGTCGCGCAGCAGCTCCAGCAGGCTCTCGCGCCGGCCCTCGCTCTCGGCGACGATGAGCACGCGGTGCGGCGTGCTGCCCACGTGGTGCTGCAGCCGGGCCAGCGGCTCGGGCGCGCCACGGTCGGCGGTCAGGTCGGGCAGCGGCCGGGCCCAGTCCACCGGTTCGTTGCCGCGCACGGCCAGCACGGCCAGTGCGCTGCCCAGGGTGAAGAAGTCCTCCGGCTTGAGGAACAGGTCTTCCGGCGGGAGGATCGGCCGCTCGCGGTCGTGCTGCAGGAAGCGGTGGCGCTCGCGCGTGTCGGTCCAGAAGCGCTTGAGCGCCTCGTCGATCTCGCCGTGCAGCACCAGCGAGGCCGACTCGCCGAGGTAGTCGAAGATCGTCGCCGTGCTGTCGAAGAACAGCGGCAGGTAGTACTCGATGCCGGCGGTGGCGATGCCGGTGCCGATGTCCTTGTACAGGCGCACCTTGGTCGGGTCGCCTTCCATCTTCTCGCGCCAGCGCGCGCGGAATTTTGCCCGCGCGTCCTCGTCCATCGGGAACTCGCGGCCGGGCAGCAGGCGCACCTCGGGCACGGGGTACAGGCTGCGCTGCGAGTCGGGGTCGAAGGTGCGGATCGAATCGACCTCGTCGCCGAACAGGTCGACGCGGTAGGGCACGGCCGAGCCCATCGGGAACAGGTCGATCAGCCCGCCGCGCACCGCGTACTCGCCCGGCGACACCACCTGGCTCACGTGCGTGTAGCCGGCCAGCGTGAGTTGCGCCTTCAGCGCCGCTTCGTCCAGGCGCTGCTTCTGCTTGAAGTGGAAGGTGTAGGCGGCCAGGAAGCTCGGCGGAGCCAAACGCACCAGCGCGGTCGAGGCGGGCATCAGCACCACGTCGACGTCGCCGCGCTCCTTCGACTGCAGGATGCGCCACAGCGTGGCGAGCCGCTCGGAGATCAGGTCCTGGTGCGGCGAGAAGGTGTCGTAGGGCAGCGTCTCCCAGTCCGGGAACACGGCGATGCGCAGCTCGGGCGCGAAGAAGGCCAGCTCGCCCTCGAGCCGCTGCGTGTCCGCCGGCTCGGCGGTGACGATCGTCGTGAGTTTCTTCTGCGCCGCCTGTGCCTGCGCGAAACGCGCGAGCAGCAGCGCGTCCGCCGAGCCGAGCGGGCGGGGCAGGGTGAAGCGCTTACCGGGCGCGATCGAGGGGATCTGCATCGTTCTGGGGAGGGCAAAGCAAAACGCCCCGCGAGGAGTTCCCGCCGGGGCGATGCATGATGCGGATTATAGAATTCGCACCCTTTCCTGCATCGGTGC
>CAZVLY010000407.1:0-3455 GCA_964628175.1 uncultured Piscinibacter sp.
GATGCCGTAGACCGCGTCCACCTCCGGCCGCCCGGCCGGCTGCACGATGCTGCGCGCGTAGGCGTTCAGCGATTCGAGGTAACGCCGCTGCCCTTCGTTGAAGAGGATGTCGAAGGCCAGCGTGCTCTTGCCGGAGCCCGACACGCCGGTGACGACGTTGAACTTGCCGCGCGGGATGTCGACGTCGAGCGATTTCAGGTTGTGCTCGCGCGCATTGACGATGCGGATGACCTGCTCGCTGACGCGGCGCTCGTCACGCGCCGCCTTGACGAGGAACTGCAGCGGCACGCCCTCCTCGGCCACCGGCACGCCGATGCCGATGGCGCGTTCATAGTCCGCCAATGCCTTGCCGGTGTGCGAGGCCGGGTGGCGCTTCACTTCCTCCGGCGTGCCGGTGCAGACCACCTGCCCGCCGGCGTCGCCGCCTTCGGGTCCGAGGTCGACCAGCCAGTCGCTGGCGCGGATCACGTCGAGGTTGTGCTCGATGACGATGATCGAGTGGCCCGCCTCCAGCAGCTTGCGGAAGGCGCGCATCAGCTTGGCGATGTCGTCGAAATGCAGCCCGGTGGTCGGTTCGTCGAACAGGTACAGCGTGCCCTTGCGCGCCAGCGGCTGGCGGCTCGCCGCGCCGTTCTGCGAGGCCTCGGCGAGGAAGCCGGCGAGCTTGAGGCGCTGCGCCTCGCCGCCCGACAGCGTGGGCACCGGCTGGCCGAGCTTCACGTACTCGAGGCCGACGTCGACGATGGGCTGCAGCACGCGCAGCACCTCGCGGTCGTCGCGGAACAGCTGCACCGCCTCGCTGACGGTGAGCTCGAGCACGTCGGCCACCGAGAGGTCGCGGATCACGTCGCCGGGCAGGCGGCGGTCGATCTTCACGTCGAGCAGCTCGGCGCGGTAGCGGCGGCCGTCGCAGTCCTGGCAGCGCAGGTAGACGTCGCTGAGGAACTGCATCTCCACGTGCTCGAAGCCCGAGCCGCCGCAGGTCGGGCAACGGCCGTCGCCGGCGTTGAAGCTGAACATGCCGGCGCCGTAGCCCCGCTGCAGCGCCAGCGGCGCCTGCGCGAACAGCTTGCGGATCTCGTCGAAGGCGCCGACGTAGCTGGCCGGGTTGGAGCGCGCCGTCTTGCCGATCGGCGACTGGTCGACGAACACCGCGTCGGTGAGCCAGTCGGCGCCGAGCAGGCGGTCGTGCTCGCCGGGCGTCTCGGTGGCCTTGCCGAAGTGGCGCTGCAGCGCCGGGTAGAGCACGTCCTGCATCAGCGTGCTCTTGCCCGAGCCCGACACGCCGGTCACGCAGACGAGATGCTGCAGCGGGAAGGCCACCGTCACGTTCTTCAGGTTGTGCTCGCGCGCACCCTCGACGATCAGCTTGGGCGTGGCCTCCGACACCAGCCGCTTGATGCCCATGCTGACGTGCTTGCGCCCGCCGAGGTAGGCACCGGTCAGCGTGTCGGCGGAGCGGATCGCCTGCGGCGTGCCGTCGAAGACGATGGTGCCGCCGCGCTCGCCGGGGCCGGGGCCCATGTCGATGAGGCGGTCGGCGGCGAGCATCACCGCCGGGTCGTGCTCGACGACGACCAGCGTGTTGCCGGCGTCGCGCAGCCGGTGCATGGCCTCGACGATGCGGTTCATGTCGCGCGGGTGCAGGCCGATGCTCGGCTCGTCGAGCACGAACATGGTGTTGACGAGGGAGGTGCCCAGCGCCGTGGTCAGGTTGATGCGCTGCACCTCGCCGCCGGACAGCGTGCGGCTCTGCCGGTCCAGCGTGAGGTAGCCGATGCCGACGTCGCACAGGTACTTGAGCCGCGTCTGGATCTCGCCGAGCAGCAGCTTCAGCGCCTCGTCGAGCATGCTGCTGGGCAGGCTGATGCGGTCGAAGAAGCGGCGGATGCGGTCGATCGGCAGCAGCATCAGGTCGTGCACCGTCAGGCCGGGCAGCGACTCCAGCTGCGCGCGCGACCAGCTCACGCCCTGCGGCATGAAGCGCCGCGCCGGCTCGAACACCGAGTCGGCATCCTCCTTCGTGCCCAGGCGCCACAGCAGCGCCTCGGTCTTCAGCCGCGCGCCGCCGCACACGTGGCAGGGCGTGTAGCTGCGGTACTTGGACAGCAGCACGCGGATGTGCATCTTGTAGGCCTTCGATTCGAGGTACTCGAAGAAGCGCTTGACGCCGTACCACTGCTTGTTCCAGTTGCCGTTCCAGTTCGGCGAGCCATTGATCACCCAGTCGCGCTGGCCTTCGGTGAGCGCCGACCACGGCGTGTCGCGCGGGATGCCGGCCTCGCCGCCGTACTTGAGCAGGTCGTCCTGGCATTCCTTCCAGGCCGGCGTCTGCATCGGCTTGATCGCGCCGGAGCGCAGCGTCTTGCGGTGGTCGGGGATGACCAGGCCGTAGTCGACACCGATCACGCGGCCGAAGCCGCGGCAGGTGTCGCAGGCGCCGTAGGCGGAGTTGAAGCTGAAGAGGGCCGGCTGCGGGTCGGCGTAGCGCAGGTCGCTGTCCGGGCAGTGCAGGCCGGTGGAGAAGCGCCACAGGTCCGGCTCA
Source organism: uncultured Piscinibacter sp. (assembly GCA_964628175.1). GTDB lineage: Bacteria > Pseudomonadota > Gammaproteobacteria > Burkholderiales > Burkholderiaceae_C > Piscinibacter. The sequence continues at coordinate 2,546 of CAZVLY010000407.1, forward strand.
CCTTCGTCCTTCAGCGCGTAGACGTTGACGCGGCCGCTGCCGCGCTTGAGTGCCATCTCGATGGCCTCGACGGCGCGGACCTTCTCGGTGCCCTGCAGGCGGAAGCGGTCGGCCACCACGTCGAGCAGCGTGCGCGGGCCGGTGGGCGACGCCACCTCGCGCTGCGCCTGCACGCGGGTGAAGCCGCTGGCAGCGAGCCATTGTTCGATGTCGGCTTCGCTGGTGCCGGCAGGCAACTCGACGGGGAAGGTCACCACCAGGCGCGGGTCCGCGTCCTTCGTGCGCGCCATCAGCTCGCTGTAGATCGTCTCCGGCGAGTCGTGGCGCACGCGCTGCGCGGTCTGCTTGTCGAACAGTTCGGCGGCGCGCGCGAACAGCAGCTTCAGGTGGTCGTTGAGCTCGGTCATCGTGCCGACCGTCGAGCGCGAGCTGCGCACCGGGTTGGTCTGGTCGATGGCGATGGCCGGCGGCACGCCGTCGACGCGGTCGACCGCCGGGCGGTCCATGCGGTCGAGGAACTGCCTCGCGTAGGCGCTGAAGGTCTCGACGTAGCGCCGCTGCCCCTCGGCATAGAGCGTGTCGAACACCAGGCTGGACTTGCCCGAGCCGCTGGGCCCGGTGACCACCGTCATCTCGCCGGTGCGGATGTCGAGGTCGAGGTTCTTCAGGTTGTGCTGGCGGGCCCCGCGGATGCGAATCGTGCCGATGCCACCGTTCTTGCCGGTCTCGCTGCTGCTGTCCATGGGCCTCCAGGGCGAAGGGAGAGCATTCTAGGGAGGAGCCGGGGTTCGTGCAGGGCTTCACGATCGCGCCGCCGGCACCCGCTATCGTCGGCCCCGTAGACTCGCCACACTGGCGGGTTCCGGCGCCGCGCGGCGCCGCTCACGGAGATTCAAGATGAAACGAATCG
>CAZVLY010000408.1:0-3421 GCA_964628175.1 uncultured Piscinibacter sp.
TCAGCGGCAACGACGCCGACCGCGCGCTGTTCGGCCAGTACAACGGCCTGCGCACCCACGGCGCCAGCGGGCTGCTGGGCTTCCAGTACAACCGCCGCGACGACGAGTCCGGCACCTCGCTGCGCCTGGAAGGCAGCCACCTGCTGGGCAGCCTGCGCGAGCTCGACCTGCGCTGGAAGAAGCCGGGCGACTGGAGGTTCTCTGCCAGCTACAGCGAGACGCTTCGCGAAGAGCCGAACCGCGCCAGCACCGGCGCCGACCTGCGGCTCGAGCGCAAGAAGTTCGGCGTGGCGCTGATGAAGACGCTCGGCCCGCAGCTGCAGCTCGACGTCTCGCTGAGCAGCGAGAACAAGGACGGCCTGCGCCTGTTCGGCATCGGCATGAACTGCCCGTCGGCGGTGGCCCCCGGCTGCGGCGGCACCACCGGTGCGCAGGTCGGCTGGGCGGTGCTGATGCTGCCCGAGCCGGTCAATTCCAATCACAGCCAGATCGCGGCCCGGCTCAGCTACGCCGGCGAGAAACTCTTCCTGAGCGCGGGCTACTACGGTTCCTTCTACCAGAACCAGTTCGGCATCCTGTCGCCGAACGTGCCGGGCAGCCTGAACAACGCGCTGGGCACACCGCTGCCGCTCGCACCCGGTCTGCAGGCGATCCTCAACCAGCCGGTGGCGCTGCCGCCGGACAACCAGGCGCACCAGATCGACGTGTCCGGCCGCTACTCGTTCGCGCCGACCACGCACCTGAACTTCAAGCTCGCCCGTTCGCAGGCCTTGCAGCACGACGACTTCGCCGCCGCCGGCTTCAGCGGCGCGCCGGCCGGCGTGAGCAACCTGGGCGGACGTGTCGACACCACGCTCGCGCAGCTGGGCCTGAGCGCGCGGCCGGGGGCCAAGCTGTCGCTGCAGGCCAAGCTGCGCTACGAAGACAGCGACGACAGCACGCCGCTCGCGCTGTACAACGTCGAGGACACGGCCACCTACACCAACCGGCGCCTGCCTCGCACCCAGCTGCGCGGCCAGTTGCAGGCGAACTACCAGTTCAGCAGCGACTACCGCGGCACGCTGGCCGCGGATCTGGAGTCGATCGACCGCGGCGTCTTCACCGCCACCAGCGCGGCGGCCGGCTTCACCGCGCTGCGCCAGAAGACCGACGAGACCACCGTGCGCGCCGAGCTGCGGCGACGCATGACCGAGGACCTGAGCGGCGCGATCAGCGTGTCGCGCAGCCGCCGCGACGGCTCGAACTGGCTGCGCGACAACAGCGGCACCGGCGTCACCGAGGTGAGCGATGCGTCCGACCCGGCCACCGGCTTCGCGCGCGGCATCTTCATGCCCACGCTGGCCGATCGCCAGCGCGACAAGCTCAGGCTGCAGGCCGACTGGCAGCCCTCCGACGAACTGTCGCTGCAGCTCGCGGCACAACACGGCATCGACCGCTTCTCGACGCCGAGCGTCTACGGGGTGCAGACCAGCGGCATGGACCAGTTCGAGTTCGACGCCAGTTACGCGCTGACGGAGCGCTGGAGCCTGAACGGCAACTTGAGCTACGGCACCGAGACGCTGCGGCAGGCACGGCCCGACGCTGCCGCGCTGGCCTACGACAACACGAGCAGCGGCTTCGGCCTGGGCGTCACCGGCAAGGCCACGTCGACCATCCAGGTCGGCGCGAACCTGTCGCACCTCGACGACCGCAGCACCTTCGCGCAGGCCCTGGACGGCACGGCCGACGGCGCCAGCGCCGCGCTGCTCGCCGCCACCGGCGGCCTGCCCGACATCGTGTTCCGGCAGACGACGCTGAAGCTGTTCGGCATCTACACGCTGGACAAGCAGTCGGACCTGCGCCTGGACGTGGTCTACCAACGCTCGACCTGGAGCGATTGGGGCTGGGGCTACAACGGCGTACCCTTCACCTACTCGGATGGCACCGTCGTCGGTCAATCCATCCGGCAGCGCGTGGGCTTCGTCGGCCTGCGTTATGCCTTCCGCTGGCAGTGAACCGCCTGGCACCCCCTGCTTCAAGAGGAAACTGCATGCCTCCTCCGCCGTTTGAAGTCTCCCTGGCCGGGAACGAGCTCTCTGCTTCCGCGGCACCGCCGGTGCCGCGCTACCTCGAGCAGGTCTACTGGTGGGCCTACGTGCACCCGAAGGCCGTGCACGTGTTCGAACGCGAATGGCTGGTCAATGCCATCCTGTTCAACAACTACGGGCGGCTGCGCGACGCTGCGCTCGCCGATCTCGGCCAGACGGTGCACGGCCGCACGCTGCAGGTGGCCTGCGTCTACGGCAACCTGACGCCGCGTCTGCAGGCACGCCTGGCCAGCGACGCGCAGCTCGACGTGGTCGACATCCTGCCGGTGCAGCTCGCCAACCTGCGCAAGAAGCTGCCGGCCGACGAGCGCGTCGCGCTCAAGCACGGCGACGCCACCGCGCTGGCCAGCGCCGACGCGCAGTACGACCAGGTGCTGCTGTTCTTCCTGCTGCACGAGATGCCCGAGACGGTGCGGCGCCAGACGCTGAGCGAGGCGATGCGCGTGCTCAAGCCGGGCGGCCGCATGGTGATCGTCGACTACCACCGACCGGCGCGCTTCCATCCGCTGCGCCCGCTGATGCGGCAGGTGTTCCGCCACCTCGAGCCCTACGCGATGGACCTGTGGGGCCATGAAGTCGAATCCTTCCTGCCCGAGGCCGTGGGCCCGGTCGCCATCGAGAAGAAGACCTACTTCGGCGGCCTGTACCAGAAGCTCGTGCTGACCCGCCAGGCCCTGCCGTGATCGAAACCTTCCAGGCCGACGTGGCCATCGTCGGTGCAGGCGGTGCCGGCCTGCGCGCCGCCATCGCGGTGGCGCAGGCGCACCCCGAGCTGCGCATCGCGCTGATCTCGAAGGTCTACCCGATGCGCAGCCACACGGTGGCGGCCGAGGGTGGCGCCGCGGCGGTGACGCAGGCGCACGACAGCCTGGAGGCGCATTTCCACGACACCGTGGCCGGCGGCGACTGGCTGTGCGAGCAGGACGTGGTGGACTACTTCGTCGGCCAGGCGCACGACGAGATGGTGCAGATGGAGCACTGGGGCTGCCCCTGGAGCCGCACCGCCGACGGCCGCGCCAACGTGCGCGCCTTCGGCGGCATGAAGATCGAGCGCACGTGGTTCGCCGCCGACAAGACCGGCTTCCACATGCTGCACACGCTGTTCCAGACCTCGATCCAGTTCCCGTCGATCCGGCGCTTCGACGAACACTTCTGCGTCGACCTGATGGTCGACGAAGGCCGCGTGCAGGGTGTGCTGGCCATCGAGATCGCCAGCGGCCGGTTCACGCTGATCCAGGCCAAGGCGGTGGTCATCGCCACCGGCGGCGCGGGCCGAGTGTTCCGCGAGAACACCAATGGCGGCATCGTCACCGGCGACGGCATGGCGCTGGCCT
>CAZVLY010000409.1:0-3388 GCA_964628175.1 uncultured Piscinibacter sp.
TGCAGCGGTGGCCGATGTTCGTCTGCAGGTGGCGCATGTCGGCGTCCTTGCAGCCGGCGTTGACGATCACCAGCAGGTCGTTCTCGCGCCGCGTGATCATCAGGTCGTCGAGGATGCCGCCGGCGGCATTGGTGAAGAAGCCGTAGCGCTGCCGGCCGGGCGCCAGATCTACCACGTCGACCGGCACCAGCGACTCCAGTGCCCGCGCGGCGTCGTCGCCGACCAGGCGCACCTGGCCCATGTGCGAGACGTCGAAGAGCGCGGCCGAATCGCGGCAGTGGCGGTGTTCGGCGAGGATGCCGGCGGGGTAGCTCACCGGCATGGCATAGCCGGCGAACGGAACCATCTTGGCGCCGAGCTCGACATGGAGGTCGAAGAGCGGGGTGTGCTGGAGCGGAGCGTCGGACATGTTCGCCTCCTGGAGTGCGCATCAAGGGCCTGAGCCAACCCCGGCGTGGCCTTGGCCGAACCGGGGAGCTGCCCTCTCTGTCCGCTTTACCTGAGAGATTGGCGGCGCCGCAACTGGCGCGTCCGCTTGCCCCTTCGGTGGGCCCGCTCGAAACGGGCCTCTCTCCAGCGAGGAACGCCCTGCGCGAACGCAAGGCGCTTGCCAGTCCTTTTGCCTGAGCGTTCGAACGATGTCCTGTTCTGCGCCTTCGGCGGCTTCACGAGGAAGCTCTCTCCTGACGGCGCGGAGTGTAGCAGCCGCGGCCCGGATAATCGCCCCCCATGACAGCTGCAGATGAATGGTTGACGGTCGAATCGCTCGATCTCGAGGCGCAGGGCGTGGCCCACAACGCCGAGGGCAAGGTCGTGTTCGTCGATGGTGCACTGCCCGGCGAGGTGGTGCAGGTCACGGTGCAACGCCGCAAGAACAACTGGGAGCAGGCCACCGCCGTGGCCTGGCGCCGCGAGAGTTCGCAGCGGGTGCGGCCGCAGTGCCCCCATTTCGGCACCTGCGGCGGCTGCAAGATGCAGCACCTGCACGTGGCCGGGCAGGTGGCCACCAAGCAGCGCGCACTGGAAGACGCGCTGTGGCACTTGGGCAAGGTGAAGGCCGAGCAGATGCTGCGCCCGATCGAAGGCCCCGCCTGGGGCTACCGCTACCGCGCCCGCCTGTCGGTGCGCTACGTGGCGAAGAAGGGCAAGGTGCTGGTGGGCTTCCACGAGCGCAAGTCGAGCTACGTGGCCGACATGGAGGTCTGCGAGGTGCTGCCGCCGCACCTGTCGGCGATGCTGATGCCGCTGCGCGAGCTGATCGGCTCGATGGACCAGCGCGACCGGCTGCCGCAGATCGAGGTGGCGGTGGGCGAGGCGGTCACCGCGCTGGTGCTGCGCCACCTGGAGCCGCTGTCGGCGGCCGATGCGGACCGGCTGCGCGCCTTCGCGAAGGACCGCGGCGTGCAATGGTGGCTGCAGCCCAAGGGGCCGGACACCGTGCACCGGCTCGACGAAGGCGGCCCGGAGCTGTCGTACACGCTGCCCGAGTTCGGCATCACGATGCCCTTCAAGCCGACCGACTTCACGCAGGTGAACCACCAGATCAACACCATGCTGGTCTCGCGCGCGCTGCGCCTGCTGGCCGTGCAGACGGGCGAGCGCGTGATCGACTGGTTCTGCGGGCTGGGCAACTTCACGCTGCCGATCGCGCGCAGCGCCCGCGAGGTGCTGGGCATCGAGGGCAGCGAGGCGCTGGTGCAGCGTTCGCGCGAGAATGCGGCGCGCAACGGACTCTCGGCGACGGCGCGCTTCGAGGCGCGCAACCTGTTCGAGCTGCCGGCGGCCGACCTCGCGGCCTACGGCACGGCCGACAAGTGGCTGGTCGACCCGCCGCGCGAGGGGGCCTTCGCGCTGGCCAAGGCGCTGGCCGAGTTGCACGAGGCACCGGCGCTCGCGCCGGGCTGGGCACCGCCCAAGCGCATCGTCTACGTGAGCTGCAACCCGGCCACGCTGGCGCGCGACGCCGGCCTGCTGGTGCACCAGGCCGGTTACCGCTGCCCGGCCGCGGGCGCGGTGAACATGTTCCCGCACACCGCGCATGTCGAAAGCATTGCGGTCTTTGACCGCAATGCTTCGGAGTAGGGTCATGTTGCGCAGCAACGTGAGCCGGAACCAGAGCATCGCGGTCTTGGAGCGAGGCGACATCCGGTGAACGCCAGCGTCAGCATCCCGCTGTGGCTGTTCGTCCTGCTGCTCGTGCTGGCGCTGGTGGCGGGCCTGCAGTGGTTCCTGCTGCCCGGCGTGCGCTGGTACTTCCGGCGCAAGGTGCGGCGGGTGCTCGACGAGATCCAGCTGAGGCTGAAGATCGAACTGCCGCAGTTCAAGCTGACGCGCCGCGGTGCGCTGATCGACCGGCTGATGAGCGACCCGCGGGTGATGGCTGCGGCGCAGCAGCACGGCATCGAGACCGGCAAGTCGGCCGACGCGGTGAAGAAGCAGGTGCTCGGCTATGCGCGAGAGATCGTGCCGGCCTTCAACGCCTACGTGTACTTCCGCGTCGGCTACTGGCTGGCCAAGACCTTCGCGCGGCTGGTCTACCGCGTGCGCCTGGGCTACACCGACGACGCGGCGATTGCCGCGATCAACCCGAAGTCCACCGTGGTGTTCGTGATGAACCACCGCAGCAACATGGACTACATCCTGGTGTCCTTCCTCGCCGCCGAGCGCGTCGCGCTGAGCTACGCGGTGGGCGAATGGGCGCGCATCTGGCCGCTGCAGGGGCTGATCCGGGCGATGGGGGCGTACTTCGTGCGGCGCAACTCGGGCGACCCGCTGTACCGCATGGTGCTGCAGCGCTACGTGCAGATGGCCACCGAAGGCGGCGTACCGCAGGCCATGTACCCCGAAGGCGGCCTCAGCGTGGACGGGCGGTTGCGCGAGCCCAAGCTCGGCCTGCTCGACTACATGCTCAAGGGCTTCAGCCCGAACGCCGAACGCGACCTGGTGTTCATCCCGGTGGGCATCAACTACGACCGCGTAATCGAGGACCGCAGCCTGCTGCGCAAGCTCGATGACAAGCCGCCACGCGGCAGCCTGTGGCGAACCCTGCGCATCACCGGCGCCTATCTGGGCCGCCAGTTCGTCTTCACGCTGCTCGGACGCCGCTACCGCTACGGCTACGCCTGCGTGAACTTCGGCCGGCCGCTGTCGATGCGCGGCTGGGTGCGCGAGCGCGGCGTCGATTTCCGTGGGCTCACCGACGCGCAGCGCCGCGAGGCGGTGGGCGCCGTCGGGCAGGCGCTGATGGCGACCATCGGGCAGACCATCCCGGTGCTGCCGGTTCCTCTCGTCGCACGCGTGCTGGCGGCCGACCCGCAGCGGGCCTGGTCGGAACTGGAGCTCAAGGCGGCCGTTCTCGCGCTGATGGAGCGCGCCGAGAACCAGGGGG
>CAZVLY010000410.1:0-3384 GCA_964628175.1 uncultured Piscinibacter sp.
GGCGAGCTGAACTACCCCTATCTCTTCGCGCTGATCGATTCGCTGGGCTACACCGGCATGATCGGCGCCGAATACCGGCCCCGCGCCGCCACCTCGGCCGGACTCGGCTGGTTCCAACCCTACAAGAAGGATCGATAAAGCGATGAAACTGCTCATCACCGGCGGCGCCGGCTTCGTCGGCGCGCGCCTGGCGCGCACGCTGCTCGCGCGCGGCACGCTGGCCGGCGCGAAGATCGACCACCTGGTGCTGGCCGACCAGTTCGCGCCGCCGGCCGACCTGATGGCCGATGCGCGCGTCAGCGCCCGCACCGGCGCGCTGCTCTCGCAGGCCGCGGCGCTGGCCGACGAAGGCTTCGACGGCGTGTTCCACCTCGCCTCGGCGGTGTCGGGCGAATGCGAGGCCGACTTCGACCTCGGCCTGCGCAGCAACCTCGACACCACGCGGGCGCTGCTCGACGGCTTTCGCCATGCGGGCAAGGCGCCGCGCCTGGTCTTCAGCAGCTCGGTGGCGGTGTTCGGGCCCGACCCGGCCGTGCCGCTGCCGCCCATCGTCACCGACACCACGCTGCCGGCGCCGCAGACCTCCTACGGCACGCACAAGCTGGTCTGCGAGCACCTGGTGGCCGACTACACGCGCAAGGGCTACATCGACGGCCGCAGCGCGCGGCTGATGACGGTGACGGTGCGCCCGGGCAAGCCCAACGGCGCGGCCTCGTCCTTCTTCAGCGGCATCATCCGCGAACCGCTGGCCGGCGTGGAATCGGTGTGCCCGGTGTCGCCGGAGGTGTCGCATCCGGTGTCGTCGCCGGGGCGCACGGTGGATGCGCTGATCGCCGTCTACGAAGCCAGTCGCGAGGCCTTCAACGGCCGCACGGCGATGAACCTGCCGGCGCTGAACGTGAAGGTCAGCGAGATGCTCGAGGCGCTCGAGCAGGTGGCGGGCAAGGCGGTGCGCGCACGCGTGCGCTTCGAGCGCGACGAGCGCATCGCCGGCATCGTGGCCAACTGGCCCAGCGGCGCCACCGCTGGCCGCGCCGCGGCGCTGGGCCTGAAGCCCGACACCTCGTTCGCCGACATCGTGCGCCAGTACATCGCCGACTGCGAGACCGGCCCGAACGCGGCCGAGGCACTGAAAGGGCTCGCGCGATGAACCAGCTCGATCTGGGCGGCCGCGTCGCCGTCATCACCGGCGGTGCGCAGGGCATCGGCTACGCCACCGCCGAACGCATGCTGCTCTCCGGTGCCACGGTGGTGCTGTGGGACATCGACGCCAAGGCGCTGGCCGCGGCGCGCGAGGCGCTGTCGGCGCTCGGCACGGTGGACACGGCGCTGGTCGAGCTCACCGACGCCGACGCGGTGCTCGCCGCCGCCGGCGCGGTGATGCGCGGCCACGGCCGCATCGACATCCTCGTCAACAACGCCGGCATCACCGGCGGCAACGCCACCACCTGGGAACTCGACCCGGTGATGTGGCGCCGCGTCATCGAGGTGAACCTCGTCGCGCCCTACCTCGTGTGCCGCGCCGTCGTGCCGCTGATGCTGCAGCGCGGCTACGGCCGCATCGTCAACGTGGCCTCGGTGGCCGGCAAGGAAGGCAACCCGAACGCCTCGCACTACAGCGCGTCGAAGGCCGGCCTCATCGCGCTGACCAAGTCGCTCGCCAAGGAGCTGGCCACGCAGGGCATCCTCGTCAACGCGGTGTCGCCGGCGGCGGCGAAGACGGCGATCTTCGACCAGATGTCGCAGCAGCACATCGACTTCATGCTCGGCAAGATCCCGATGGGCCGCTTCGTGCAGGTCGGCGAGATCGCCGCGCTGATCGGCTGGCTGTCGTCGGAGGACTGCTCGTTCAGCACCGGCGCGGTGTTCGACATCTCCGGCGGCCGCGCGACCTACTGACGGCGGCCGTTCAGCGGCCGAGCTCCAGCGCGATCGCGGCGCAGACGCGCGACAGTTCCTCGTTCAGGCGCGAGGCTGCGGCGACCACGGCCGGATCCGGTGGCGCGGCGATCCCGGGCGTGCACAGGGCTTCGAGTGCCTGCGCGAGGTCCACGGCCGTCGTGGCGCCGACGGCGGCACAGGCACCGCGCACGGAGTGCGCCGCGAGGAGCACGCCCGCCTGGTCGCGCGCATCCAGCGCGCTCAGCAGGCCGGCGTCCCCGCTGCGATAGCAGGAGATGAAGGTGCGCAGCAGCTTGACCAGGATGGGCAGCCGCGCCGCGGCGGCGTTCAGGCCGCGCTCCAGGCTGTAGCCGTCGATCTGGGCCAGCCGCTCCTCGAGGGGCCGCGGGCCGCTGGGGCGCTCGAGGGGCAGATCGGCGGCGGGCGGCGATTCATGTGCCGAGGCGCTCGCCACCGGTGGCAGCCAGCGCAGGAGCCTCGCGTACAGGATCTCCGGCTCCACCGGCTTGGCCAGGTGGTCGTCCATGCCCGCCTCCAGGCAGGCGGCACGGTCTTCCCCGAAGGCATTCGCGGTCATCGCGATGATCGGTGTGGCAGGCCCGTTGGACTGCCGGATCTGCCGTGTCGCTTCGAGGCCATCCATGCCCGGCATCTGCATGTCCATCAGGATGAGGGCGTAGGGCTTCCTGCGCGCCAGGTCGACCGCGGCCCGGCCGTCCATGGCGGTGTCGACCGACAGCCCGACCGCCTGCAGCAGCGCCACGGCCACCTCCTGGTTGATGGCGTTGTCTTCCACCAGCAGGATCTCGGTGCCGGCATAACGCTCTCGCAGCTGCGCCTCCGCCGCACCGGCGGGCGCGCTGCTGCCGGTGCGTCCTTCGCGCTGCAGCAGCTCGGCCAGCGCGTCGTGCAGCGCCGAGCCGGTGATCGGCTTGAGCAGCACGCGGCCGACTCGGGCCTCGCGGCTGCGCCGCCACAGGCCGGGGTCGTCGTAGGCCGTGACGAGGATGCTGGGCGGCATGGCGCTGCCGAGCATCCCGGCGGCGCGATGCAGCGTTTCCACGCCGTCCATGCCGTCCATCAGCCAGTCGACCAGCAGCACGTCGAAGAACTGCCCGCTGCGGGCGCTGCGCTCGATCAGGTCCAGCGCCTGCGCGCCGCCGGCGCAGGTCTGCACGTTCAGGCCCAGCGCGACGAGACGGTCCGCGATCGCCTCGCGCGCCTCCGGCAGGTCATCGACGAGCAGCGCACGCAGGCCGTCGAGCTTGGGCGCGTGGATCGGCGACTGGACGCCGGCCACCTTGTCCAGCCGCGCCGTGAACCAGAAGGTGCTCCCGACCCCTGGCACGCTGTTCAGCCCGCTGCTGCCGCCCATGAGCTGAGAGAAATGCCGCGTCAGGGCCAGGCCCAGACCGGTGCCGCCATGCAGGCGGGTGGTGGAGGTGTCGCCCTGCTCGAAGGCAGCGAAGAGGCGATCCTGCA
>CAZVLY010000411.1:0-3376 GCA_964628175.1 uncultured Piscinibacter sp.
ATCGCGCCGTCGACCTTGGCGCCGCGGCAGCGGTGGCCCAGGTCGGTGTGCAGCAAGTAGGCGAAGTCGATCGGCGTGGCGCCCGCCGGCAGTTCCACCACGGCGGCCTGCGGCGTGAAGACGTAGATGCGGTCGTCGAACACGCCCTCGCCGGCCGGCACGCCCTGTTCGACGAAATCGCGCTCCCAGGCCAGCAGCTGCCGCAGCACGGCCTTGCGCGCCTCGGCGATCTGCGCATCGAAGTCGCCGCCGGCGCTGACGCCCGCATAGCCCTTGGCTCCCGCCTCCTTGTAGGCCCAGTGTGCGGCCACGCCATGTTCCGCATGCTCGTGCATCGCACGGGTGCGGATCTGCACCTCGACGGCGCGGCCTTCGGCGTCGAGCACCACGGTATGCAGCGACTGGTAGCCGTTCGGCTTGGGCTTGGCGATGTAGTCGTCGAACTCGCCCGGCACCACCTGGTAGCGCTCGTGCACGCGGCCGAGCACGGCGTAGCAGCTCGGCACGTCGGCCACGATGACGCGCATCGCGCGAACGTCGAACACGCGCGCGAAGTCCAGCCCCTTGCCGCGCATCTTCTTCCAGATGCTGTACAGGTGCTTGGGCCGGCCCTGCACCTCGGCCTTCAAGCCGGCAGCGGCGAGTTCGGCGCCGAGTTCCAGGCGAAAGGACTCGACGCCCTGCTCGCGCTCGACACGCTTTTCGTCGAGCAGCTGCGCCACCTGCCGGTACGCCTCGGGCTCGAGGAAGCGGAAGGACAGGTCCTCGATCTCCCACTTGATCTGCCAGATGCCCAGCCGGTTGGCCAGCGGCGCGAAGACCTGCATCGACTCCTCGGCCAGCGCACGCGGGCAGGCCCGCTTGGTACTGGCGAACCAACGCAAGGTCTGCAGCCGCGAGGCCAGGCGCAGCAGCACCACGCGCAGGTCGCGCGAGAAGGCGAGCAGCATCTTGCGCACGCGCTCGGTCTGCTCGGCGCGCTGCCCCGGGCCGACCAGCGCCTCGCGTGCGGCACGCTGGATCTGCACCAGCCGCCGCGTGTGGCTCACCAGCCCGGCGTACGACTCGCCGAAGGCCTTGGCGACGACCTCCTCGGGCTTCTGCAGGTAGTCGCCGGCGTAGACGAGGTAGGCCGCCGCCCGCATCGAAGGCGCCGCGCCGATGCCTTGCAGGATGGCGGCCACACCTTCGGCATGGCCGGCCGCATCCTCGCCGGTGTCGAGCAGGCGGCCGGTGAGCAAGGGCTCGGCGAAGGCCCGCGCACGCTCCAGCGGCGCGAGGTCGGCCTCGGCACCGGCCGGCAGCGCCGAGGCCGCGTTCGCGGCACGCACGCCGGCGTGCTCGTCGGCCACCTCGGCCAGTTGAACGATGGGCGCCGCCTGTTCGCGGGCGTCCCGCAGGCTCGTCTTCATGGCGCCAGCAGGAACTCCCGCACCACCTCGATCTGATCGGGCGCGATCAAGGTGGGCGCATGGCCGACGCCGGCGAACTCGTGCAGACGGGCCTTCGGGCCGCGCTGCGTCATGGCCTGCGCCGTCGCGCCCGACAGCAGGTCGGACTCGGCGCCGCGCAGCAACAGCGTCGGGCAGCGCAGCGCGTCGTAGCTCGCCCACAGCATCGCCTCGCCGGCCTTCGCCAGCTCGGGCGTGACGGCGCGCAGCGGCGCGGCGATGGCCGGGTCGTAGTGCAGCTTGAAGCCGTCGCCATCGGGCTTGAGCATGGGTCGCGTCAGCGCCAGCCACTGCTCGCGGCTGTGCGGGCCGAAGCTGGCGGAGATGCTCCACAGGTAGTCGGCCGCCGCCTCGACGCTCGCCCAGCGCAGCGGCTGCCCCAGATAGGCTCCGATGCGCTGCAGCGCCGCGGCCTCGATGGTCGGGCCGACATCGTTGAGCACCAGCTTGCGGATCGGCGACTTCGGCAACGCGGCCAGGCCCAGGCCGATCAGCCCGCCCATCGAGGTGCCGACCCAGTGCAGTTCGTCGGCGCGCAAACGGGCCAGCAGCGTCACCATGTCGGCCACGTAGGCCGGGATCTGGTAGCCGGACGGGTCGGCCAGCCAGTCGGAGCGTCCGCGGCCGACCACGTCGGGGCAGACCACGCGGTAGTGCGGGCTCAGCGCCTGCGCCAGCGTGTCGAAATCGCGCCCCTGGCGCGCCAGGCCATGTGCGCACACCAGCACGCGCGGATTGGCCGGGTCGCCCCACTCGGTGTACGCCATGCGGTGCAGGCCACGGGCGCCGAGGCACTGCACGGAGTCGAGGCGCGGTTCAGTCATGGTTCAGTTTCCTCTTCGATAATCCATCGTAAGGCAACCCACGGAGAACTCCATGTTGAAAGGCAAGATCGCCCTCGTCACCGGTTCCACCAGCGGCATCGGTCTGGGCATCGCCAGCCGCCTGGCCGCGCAGGGCGCCCACGTGGTGCTCAACGGCTTCGGCGACGCCGAAGGGCCGAGGGCCGAAGTGGCTGCGGCCGGCAAGGCGCACGGCGTGCGTGTCGGCTACCACGGCGCCGACATGAGCAAGCCGGCCGAGATCGAGGCGATGATGGCCTACGCCGCCAAGGAGTTCGGCCGCGTGGACATCCTCGTCAACAACGCCGGCATCCAGCACGTCGCCAACGTCGAGGACTTCCCGGTCGAGAAGTGGGACGCGATCATCGCCATCAACCTCAGCTCGGCCTTCCATGCCATGCGGCTGGCGATCCCGGCGATGCGCCAGAAGAACTGGGGCCGCATCATCAACATCGCTTCGGCGCACGGCCTGGTGGCCTCGGCGCAGAAGTCGGCCTACGTGGCGGCCAAGCACGGCATCGTCGGCCTGACCAAGGCCAGCGCGCTGGAGCTGGCCACCACCGGCGTCACCGTCAACGCGATCTGCCCGGGCTGGGTGCTGACGCCGCTGGTGCAGAAGCAGGTCGACGCGCGTGCGGCGAAGGACGGCGTCGACAACGAGGAAGCCAAGCGCCGACTGCTCGGCGAGAAGCAACCCTCGCTGCAGTTCACCACGCCCGAAGAGCTGGGCGAACTGGCGGTGTTCCTGTGTTCGGCCGCGGCCAGCAACGTCAAGGGCCAGGCGTGGGCGGTCGACGGGGGCTGGACGGCCCAGTGATCGCCGCTACTTGGTAAGCTGCACGCTGCCGTTCACGTTCACCACGATCGTCGCCTTGCCGGCCTCCACCGGCAGCGCCTCGTCGGCCGAGGCCGACATGGCCTTGGCGCGCAGCATCGGTGCCGGGGCGTACATCTGCGGCTCCGAACCGCCCACGCTGACCTCGCGTATCAGGTAGCCGGCGTAGCCGAACTGCTTCGCGTAGTCGGCCGCCTTGGCGCGGTAGCGCGCGATCGCCTGCGCGGTGACCTCGCCCTCGACCTTCT
>CAZVLY010000412.1:0-3372 GCA_964628175.1 uncultured Piscinibacter sp.
GACCATGCCCGTCGCACGCAATGCGGACCCACGAAGACCGCAACGGGCCGCAAGCAGATGCTGCGCGCATTCTCGTGTCACGGGCGAGGCGCGAGGCGTTGCACCTGTGTCCTCACGCATTCCTCGCAGACACATTCAGACATGTTGGGGCACAGCGCCGCAACACCGCGCCGCGACGATGCGGCGATGAACAAACCCTTCCACGTCCATGTCGTCGACGCCGATCGCGCCAGCCGCGACGCGCTGTGCGCCTATTTCGAGGCCCATGGCCTGACCGTCACGCCGATGGAGTCGGCCGCCGAACTGCTGCGGCGCATGCACCGCAACCGGCCCGACCTGGTGGTCATGGACGCTGTGTTGTCCGGCATGAGCGGCCTGCAGGCCTGCCAGCGCCTGCGTGCCGAAGGCGACCGCGTGCCGGTGATCCTGCTGTCGGCGCGCAACGAGGAGATCGACCGCGTGCTCGGCCTGGAAATGGGTGCAGACGACCTGCTCGGCAAGCCCTGCTCGCCGCGCGAGCTGCTCGCGCGCGTGCACGCCGTGCTGCGCCGCTCCATCGTGCCGCCGGGCCTGCCGATGCTGTCGATGGCGCCGGTGCCCATCGGCACGCTGCAGTTCGACATCGCCTCGCGCTGCCTGGTGCAGGGCGGGCAACTTCACGTGCTGAGCACCGTCGAGTACGCGGTGCTCGCCGAGCTGGTGGCCAACCCCGGCGTCGCGGTGTCGCGCGAACGGCTGCTGGCCGCCTCGCACAGCCGCTCCGAAGGGCTGCTGCTGCGCGCGGTGGACGTCGCGGTGATGCGGCTGCGCAAGCGGGTCGAGCCCGATCCGGCGCAGCCGCGCTACCTGCAGACGATCCGCGGGCACGGCTACATGTTCGTGCCCGCGGCGCCGATCGACGGCGCCGGGATGCCGCTTCAGCGGTCGCGCCGCAGCACGCCCACCGGCGCGGCCGCGTCGCCGAGCATGAACAGCGTGTAGACCTTGCCGGCCTGCAGCGTCACGTCGGTGGCGAGGTAGAGCGAGCCGGTCACCGTCGGCGTCGTCGCCTCCAGGCGCATCGTCGTGCTCGCCGCGATGCTGGCCGGCGCCGAGGCGGTGTTGGTCGCGATGTCGGTGGCGACGGCGCTGTAGTCGGCCGTCAGCGTCACCGGGCTGGCCAGCCCGCCCACGCCGTGCACGAGGCGCAGCTTGGTGTTGGCGGCGGTCAGCGCGGGCCGGTTGTCGTCGTTCAGCATCACGGCCGTGCCGCCGGCGGCGCTGCCGGTGACGATCAGCGTGTTGTCGGATCCGGCGGCGAGTGTCGTCACGCCGGTCGAGAGTGCCGCACCGTCGAGCGAGACCGTGAGCGCCAGCGCGCCCGCGGGCACCAGCGTGTAGCTGCCCACCGCCGGCGACTTCAGCCCGGCCGACAGCACCACGCCGTTGGCCGTGGCGGCCGCGTTGCCGTTGGCGGCGGCGCCGGCGACCAGGCGCAGACGCGCCGAGCTGTTCTTCTGCGCCGTCACGGTGCTCTTCTGGTTGATCATCAGCCCGTGCACCAGCACGCCGCCCGGCGTCGCGGTGAGCACCAGCGTGGCGATCTGCTGGTCGGCCAGCGCGATGGAGGGCAGGTCCAGGCGCAGGTCCGTCTTGTCGCCGCTGCCGGTGATGCGCACGCGGTAGGTGCCTGCGCTGATCTCGCTGTAGCCGCCGATGCGCTCGGTGCCCAGCGCCGAGACGGTGGCGGTGCTCTCGGCCAGCGTGGCGTCGGGCGCGGTCACATAGACGTCGAGTGCGCCGGCCTCGGCGGCACCGTTGAACACACGCAGCTTGGCCGTGCCCGAGGTCGGCGCCGCCTCGTTGTCGGTGAGGAACACCGTCTTCAGCGCCTCGTTGGTGCTGTACGCCAGCAGCGTGTGCGAGGTGTCGGCCAGCACGGTGCGGTCGCTGCTGCTCGAGGTGGTGCTCGAGCCGTTGCGCTTGAGCTTGAAGGTGTAGGTGCCCGCGCCCAGGGACACGTAGCTGCCGGCACTGTCGGCCGCCACCGACGTGCTCAGCGATGTGTCCGACGAGTAGAGGTCGAGCGAGGCGTAGCCGTCGGCGGCGTTGATCAGGCGCACGGCGCCGTCTGCGCTGTCGCTGCTGCCGCCGCCACAGGCCTGCAGCAGCGGAGCGAGGGCCAATGCGGCGGCCATCCAGGGGGTGAGTCTCACGGGCGTTCCCTTCCAGGTGTCGTTGTGTGCGGCCGGCACCCTGCCGGCCATGCCCGTGCGATTGGAGGGGCGGCACGTTGCCTGCGCGTTGCCGCGCATGCCGCTTCGATGACACCGTGTGTCGCCGCGTGTCGCGGCGACTGAAGGACTACATCAAGAGATGCTCGCCCGCGTTCTCGCCGCCGAGCACGACGTAGTTCACCTTGCGCAGGTCGGTCAGCTTGGTGCCGCCGCCGTAGCTGATCGAGCTCTGCACGTCCTCGCGCATCTCGCGCATCGTGTCGGCGAGCTTGCCCTTGATCGGCTCGAGGATGCGCTTGCCCTCGACGTGCTTGTACTCGCCCTTGTTGAAGTCGCTGGCCGAGCCGAAGTACTCCTTGTAGAGCTTGCCGTCGACCTCGACCGTCTGCCCGGGCGACTCCTCATGCCCGGCGAACAGCGAGCCGATCATCACCATCGAGGCGCCGAAGCGGATGCTCTTGGCGATGTCGCCGTGGTGGCGGATGCCGCCGTCGGCAATGATCGGCTTGGTGGCCACGCGCGCGCACCACTTCAGCGCCGAGAGCTGCCAGCCGCCGGTGCCGAAGCCGGTCTTCAGCTTGGTGATGCAGACCTTGCCCGGGCCGACGCCGACCTTGGTGGCGTCCGCGCCCCAGTTCTCCAGGTCGATCACCGCCTCGGGCGTGGCCACGTTGCCGGCGATCACGAAGGCCTTCGGCAGCTTCTGCTTGATGTGCTCGATCATCTTGCGCACGCTCTCGGCATGGCCGTGCGCGATGTCGATGGTGATGTAGTCGGCGCCCACGCCCTCCAGCGCCAGGTGGTCGATCACCTGGTAGTCGGCCGGCTTCACGCCCGAGCTGATCGACACCAGCAGGCCCTTGGTGCGCATCTTCTTGGCGTAGGCCAGCGTGTCCAGGTCGAAGCGGTGCATCACGTAGAAGTAGCCGTTGGCGGCCAGCCACTCGGTGATCGGCTCGTCGACGACGGTCTTCATGTTGGCCGGCACCACCGGCAGCTTGAAGCGCTGCGGCCCGAATTCGATCGAGGGGTCGCACTCGCTGCGGCTTTCCACGCGGCACTTGCGCGGCAGAAGCAGGATGTTGTCGTAGTCGAAGATTTCCATGAAGCGGCTCCGTGATGAAGGATGCGAGCGCTTGACTTGGAATCCCGGTGC
>CAZVLY010000413.1:0-3366 GCA_964628175.1 uncultured Piscinibacter sp.
GAGAACGCCTCCTTCATGCCGTGGATCGTCGGCACCGCGCTGATCCACTCGCTGGCGGTGGCCGAGAAGCGCGGCGCTTTCAAGGCCTGGACGGTGCTGCTGGCGATCGCCGCGTTCTCGCTGAGCCTGCTCGGCACCTTCCTCGTCCGCTCCGGCGTGCTGACCTCGGTGCATGCCTTCGCCACCGACCCGGCGCGCGGCATCTTCATCCTGGGCTTCCTGCTCGTGGTGGTCGGCGGTTCGCTGGCGCTGTTCGGCTGGCGCGCCGCGAGCGTGGGTTTCGGCGGCCGCTTCGACCGCGTCTCGCGCGAGTCGCTGCTGCTGGTCAACAACCTGCTGCTCGTCACGGCCGCGGCCTCGGTGATGCTGGGCACGCTGTATCCGCTGGTGCTCGACGCGCTGGGGCTGGGCAAGATCTCGGTGGGCGCGCCCTACTTCGAGACGGTGTTCGTGCCGCTGATGGCGCCGGTGGTGCTGCTGATGGGCGTGGGTCCGCTGGCGCGCTGGAAGTCGACGCCGGCCGCCGAGCTGGCGCGCAAGCTGCGGTGGCCGGCACTGATCAGCATCGCCGCGGCGCTGCTGCTGCCGCTGTGGGCCGGCCGCTGGAGCGTGGGCACGGCGCTGGGCCTGCTGCTCGCCGCCTGGGTATTCGCCAGCACCGCGGCGATCGTCGCGCAGCGGCTGCGCGGCGAGCCGGGCGCCGGGTTCGGCTCGCGCTTGGCACAGCTGTCGCGATCGTCGCCGAGCTTCTTCGGCATGGTGCTGGCGCACCTGGGCGTGGGCGTGTTCATCGTCGGCGTGACCATGGTGAAGGGCTACGAGGTCGAGCGCGACGTGAAGATGAGCATCGGCGACAGCGTCGAGGTGGCCGGTCACCGCATCGTCTTCCAGGGCGCGCAGGAGTTCAGCGGCCCGAACTACGTCGGCGTGCGCGGCACGCTGCAGGTGCAGCACGGCAGCGCCGCGCCCTTCACGATGCATCCCGAGAAGCGCCTGTACAAGGTGCAGCAGATGCCGATGACCGAGGCGGCCATCGACGCCGGCCTGACACGCGACCTCTACATCTCGCTGGGCGAGCCGCTGTCCGAGACGACGTGGACGGTGCGCGTCTATCACAAGCCCTTCGTCGACTGGATCTGGTTCGGGGCGCTGGCCATGGCCCTGGGCGGCGCGCTGGCCGCGCTCGACCGGCGCTACCGCGTGGCGACGCGGCGCGAGTCGCTGCCCGCCGGCGCCGGCGCCGCGCTGGCAGCGCTGTGCCTCATGCTGCTGTTCGCGCCGGTGTTCGCCGCCGAGGCCCAGCCCACGGTGGCCGACCCGGCGCTGGAGCTGCGCGTCAACCGGCTCGCCGCCGAGCTGCGCTGCCTGGTGTGCCAGAACCAGTCGCTCGCCGATTCGCACGCCACGCTGGCCATCGACCTGAAGAACCAGGTGCGCGAGCAGCTCCAGGCCGGCCGCAGCGACGCGCAGGTGATCGACTACATGACGCAGCGCTACGGCGACTTCGTTCTCTACCGCCCGCCGCTGAAGCCGACCACGCTGCTGCTGTGGGCCGGGCCGCTGCTGCTGCTGGTCGGCGGCTCGCTCGCGCTGTGGCGCCTGCTCGGCGCCGGTGCACGCCGCGCGCCGGACGTACCGCTGCCGGCCGACGCCGCAGCGCGCAGCGCCGAGCTGTTGCAGGCCAAGCCCTCACCGGAGCACTGAGCGCGCTCCCGCATGGACAATCGGGGCGCCACTCCCCGACCCCATGCCCACCACCCCCACGCGCGTGCTTTCCGTCATCGCCCCGATGACGCAGCTGAACACGCCCTACCCGTCCACGGCCTACCTGACCGGCTTCCTGCGCTCGCGCGGCATCGCCGCGGTGCAGGAGGACCTGGCGCTCGCGCTGGTGCTGGAGCTGCTCAGCGCGAAAGGTCTGCGTGCGGTGCGCGAATGTGTCGAGGCGATCGCGCCCGGGCAGCGCAGCGCGAACGTCGCCGCCTTCGCCGAACGCTTCGACGACTACCTCGCCACCATCGGGCCGGTGATCGCCTTCCTGCAGGGCCGTGATGCCACGCTGATGCACCGCATCGTCGGCCGCGCCTTCCTGCCCGAGGGGGCGCGCTTCGCCTCGCTCGAGGCCTATGTCGATGAAGACGGCGGCGACCCGATGGCCTGGGCCTTCGGCGCGCTGGGCACGCACGACCGCGCGCGGCACCTGGCCACGCTGTACCTCAACGACATCGCCGACGTGCTGCGCGAGGCGGTCGACCCGCGTTTCGAGTTCGTGCGCTACGCCGAGCAGCTGTCGACCAGCCAGCCGAGCTTCGACCCGCTGGCCGAGGCGCTGGCGGCGCCACCGAATCTCATCGACCGCACGCTGCAGGCGCTGACCCTCGATGCGCTCGAACACCACGCGCCGACGCTGGTGCTGGTCTCGGTGCCCTTCCCCGGCGCGGTGTACGCGGCCTTCCGCATCGCGCAGGCGATCAAGGCGCAGGACCCGCGCATCGTCACCGTGCTCGGCGGCGGCTTCGTCAACACCGAGCTGCGCGAGCTGGCCGAGCCGCGCGTGTTCGATTTCTTCGACCACGTGACGCTCGACGCCGGCGAGCGCCCGCTGCTCGCGCTGATCGAGCACCTCGAGGGCCGGCGCTCGGCCGAGCGGCTGGTGCGCAGCTTCATGCGCCCGGCCGGCTCGCAGCAGGTGCGCTACATCAATTTCCCCGAGCCCGACGTCCCCTTCGACGAGACCGGCACACCCACCTGGGACGGCCTGCCGCTGCCGCGTTACCTGTCGCTGCTGGACATGCTCAACCCCATGCACCGGCTGTGGAGCGACGGGCGCTGGAACAAGCTCACCGTGGCGCACGGCTGCTACTGGAAGAAGTGCAGCTTCTGCGACACCAGCCTGGACTACATCTCGCGCTACGAGGCCGCCAACGCGCAGACCCTGGTCGACCGCATCGAGTCCATCGTCGCCGAGACCGGCCAGACCGGCTTCCACCTGGTCGACGAGGCGGCGCCGCCGAAGGCGCTGCGCGCGCTGGCGCAGGAGCTGAAGCGGCGCCGGCTGGCGATCTCGTGGTGGGGCAACATCCGCTTCGAGAAGAGCTTCACCCCGGCGCTGTGCGAGGAGCTCGCCGAGAGCGGCTGCATCGCCATCTCCGGCGGGCTGGAGGTGGCCTCGGACCGGCTGCTGACGCTGATGAAGAAGGGCGTGTCGGTCGAGCAGGTGGCGCGCGTGACGCGCGGCTTCAGCGACGCCGGCATCCTGGTGCACGCCTACCTGATGTACGGCTTCCCGACGCAGACGGTGCACGACACCGTCGACGCGCTGGAGTACGTGCGCCAGCTGTTCGCCGCCGGCTGCATCCAGTCGGG
>CAZVLY010000414.1:0-3343 GCA_964628175.1 uncultured Piscinibacter sp.
CCTGGAGCCCGAACGGCGGGCCACCGCGATCGGCCTGTACAACGCGGTGACGGGCTCGCTGTACCTGCCGGCCTCGCTGGTCGCGGGGGCGCTGTGGACGGTGTCGCCGTCGGCCGCGTTCGGGCTCGCCGCGGCCCTGTCGCTGACGGCGATCGTCGCCTTCGCGGTCGCCCGGCCGGCCGCGGTTGCTCCATAAGCGAACAGGCGCCGCGCGCCGGCCCAGGGCTATGCATGGGCAGTCATAAGGGAAGCCCTGCGCTTTGCAGCGCCCCTGTGTGGCTCGAAGAATGCGCCTCGACACCGCGACCTCTGCGGTGGCCCGCCAACCGAGGAGACACCCGTGAGCGTTCCCATCACCCTGACCGTCAACGGCAAAGCCGTGACGGCGAACGTCGACCCGCGCACGCTGCTCGTGCAGCTGATTCGCGAGCAGCTGCAACTGACCGGCACGCACGTGGGCTGCGACACCGCGCAGTGCGGCGCCTGCACCGTGCACCTGAACGGCCGCGCGGTGAAGTCCTGCTCGATGCTGGCCGTGCAGGCGCAGGGCGCCGAGGTCACGACCATCGAAGGCCTGTCGAAGGCCGGCGAGCTGCATCCGATGCAGTCCGCGTTCCGCGAGTGCCACGGCCTGCAGTGCGGCTTCTGCACGCCGGGCATGGTGATGTCGGCGGTGAACCTGCTGAAGGACAAGCCGAACGCCAGCGAGACCGAGATCCGCGAAGGCCTGGAGGGCAACATCTGCCGCTGCACGGGCTACCACAACATCGTGAAGTCGATCCAGCGGTGCCAGAGCGGCAAGGTCGGCAACACCGGCGTCGCCGTCTGAAGGAGCACCGCATGACCGACATGTCCCAACCCCCGCTGAGCACGATCGGCCAGCCCCAGCTTCGCCGGGAGGACTACCGCTTCCTCACCGGCGCGGGCCAGTACACCGACGACGTGGTGCTGCCCGGCCAGACCTTCGGCCACTTCCTGCGTTCGCCGCACGCGCATGCGCGCATCAAGTCGATCGACGTGGGCAAGGCCGCGAAGGCCCCTGGCGTGGTGCAGATCTTCACCGGTTCCGACCTCGCCGAAGCCAAGGTCGGCGGGCTGCCCTGCGGCTGGCTGATCCACAGCAAGGACGGCTCGCCGATGAAGGAGCCGCCGCACCCGGTGCTGGCGCAGGGCAAGGTCCGCCACGTCGGCGACCCGGTCGCGTTGATCGTTGCCGAGACCGCGCTGCAGGCCAAGGACGCTTCGGAGCTGATCGAGATCGACTACGACGTGTTGCCGGCGGTGATCGACATCACCACGGCGGACACCTCCGCGTCGGCGGTGCACGACGAGGTGCCGAACAACGTCTGCTACGAGTGGGGCCACGGCAACAAGGACGCAGTGGACGCGGCCTTCAAGCAGGCGGCGAAGGTCAGCACGCTGGAGTTCGTCAACAACCGGTTGATCCCCAACGCGATGGAGCCGCGCGCGGCCAACGCGCACTACACCCGGCACGACGACAGCTACACGCTGTACGTGGCCAACCAGAACCCGCACGTCGAGCGGCTGCTGATGAGTGCCTTCGTGCTCGGCCTGCCCGAATCGAAGGTGCGCGTGATCGCGCCCGACGTGGGCGGCGGCTTCGGCTCGAAGATCTTCCTCTACGCCGAGGAGACCGCGCTGGTGTGGGCGAGCAAGCGCGTCAACCGGCCGATCAAATGGACGGCCGAACGCAGCGAGTCCTTCCTCACCGATGCGCACGGCCGCGACCACCACACCCAGGTCGAGCTGGCGATGGACGCGAAGGGCAACTTCCTCGCCCTGCGCGTGAACACCATCGCCAACATGGGCGCCTACCTGTCGACCTTCGCGTCGAGCGTGCCGACCATCCTGTACGCCACGCTGCTGGCGGGCCAGTACAAGACGCCGGCCATCTACGCCGAGGTGAAGGCGGTGTTCACCACCACCGCGCCGGTGGACGCCTACCGCGGCGCCGGCCGGCCCGAGGCGACCTACGTGGTCGAGCGCATCGTCGAGCAGGCGGCGCGCGATCTGCAGCGCGATCCGGGCGAACTGCGCCGGCAGAACTTCATCACCGAGTTCCCCTACGCCACGCCGGTCGGCCTGACCTACGACACCGGCAACTACGCCGCGCACCTCGACAAGGCCATCCAGCTCGCCGACGTGGCCGGCTTCGCGGCACGCAAGGCGGCCTCGGCCGCCAAGGGCCGGCTGCGCGGCCTGGGCTACAGCTGCTACATCGAGGCCTGCGGCCTGGCGCCGAGCAACATCGCCGGCGCGCTGGGCGCACGCGCCGGCCTGTTCGAGGCCGGCGAGGTGCGCGTGCACCCGACCGGCACGGTGACGGTGTTCACCGGCTCGCACAGCCACGGCCAGGGCCACGAAACCACCTTCGCGCAGGTCGTCGCGGCCAAGCTGGGCATCCCGGTGGCCAACGTCGAGATCGTGCACGGCGACACCGGCCGCGTGCCCTTCGGCATGGGCACCTACGGCAGCCGCTCGCTCTCGGTCGGCGGCACGGCGATCGTCAAGGCGGTCGACAAGATCATCGCCAAGGGCAAGAAGATCGCGGCGCACCTGCTCGAGGCGGCCGACACCGACATCGAGTTCGACAACGGAGAGTTCAAGGTGAAGGGCACCGACAAGAAGGTGCCGTTCGGCTCGGTGGCGCTGACCGCCTACGTGCCGCACAACTACCCGCTGGACAAGCTGGAGCCGGGCCTGAACGAGAACGCTTTCTACGACCCGACCAACTTCACCTACCCCTCGGGCACCTACGTCTGCGAGGTCGAGGTCGACCCCGACACCGGCAAGACGCGCGTGGAGCGCTTCACCGCGGTCGACGACTTCGGCAACATCGTCAACCCGATGATCGTCTCCGGGCAGGTGCACGGCGGCCTCGCCCAAGGCCTGGGCCAGGCAATGATGGAGGCTTGTGTGTACGATCCCGAATCCGGCCAGCTGCTGACCGGGACGTACATGGACTACACGATGCCGCGCGCCGACGACCTGCCGAACTTCACGGTCGACCACACCGTCACGCCCTGCACGCACAACCCGCTGGGCGTGAAGGGTTGCGGCGAGGCCGGTGCGATCGGTTCGCCGCCGGCCTTCATGAACGCGCTGACCGATGCCCTGGGCGTGAAGGACCTGGCCATGCCGGCCACGGCCGAACGCGTCTGGCGCGCCGTCCACCAAAACGCCTGAGGAGACGCACACATGTACACCTTCGACTACCAGCGCCCGACCAGCGCTTCGGCCGCGGCCTCGGCCTTCCAGGGCGACACGCGCTACCTGGCCGGGGGCCAGAGCCTGGTGCAGGCGATGAAGCTGCGCCTGTCGT
>CAZVLY010000415.1:0-3333 GCA_964628175.1 uncultured Piscinibacter sp.
GTGCTGGTGGGGCAGGTGGTCCGGGTGGGCGTCTGCAACGGGCCGCAAGCGGCCGCCTGTTCAAGCGCATTTCGCCTGCTTCCAGCGCGACGCGCCGTCAGCCGTTCCAGGATGCCTCGCGCTCGGTCGCGACGGCATAACGCTCGATCGCCTGCGCGCACAGCGCAGCATCGACCCGACCCTGCTGGCGCAGGCTGTCGAGCGCGGCCAGCACGATCTGGTGGCGGTCGACCTCGAAGAAGCGGCGCAGCGCCGCGCGCGTGTCGCTGCGGCCGAAGCCGTCGGTGCCCAGCACGGTGAACGGCGCGGGCAGGTGGCTGGCGACGAGCTGCGGCCAGGCGCGCACGTAGTCGCTGGCGGCGACCACCGGTGCTTCGCCGCCCAGGCAGCGCTGCAGGTGGCTCTGGCGCGGCGAGGCTTCGGGATGCAGCCGGTTCCAGCGCTCGGCTTCGCGCGCCTCGCGTGCGAGCTCGCTGAAGCTGGTGGCGCTCCACACCTCGGCGTCGACCTGCCACTCCTGCGCCAGCAGCTGCGCCGCCGCGATCACCTCGCGCAAGATGGTGCCCGAGCCGACCAGGCGCACCGCGCCGCGAGGCGATGTCACGCGATGCTCGGCGTAGCGATACAGGCCCTTGATGACATCTGCTTCCACGCCCGCCGGCAGCGAGGGCTGCGCGTAGTTCTCGTTCATCAGCGTGACGTAGTAGAAGACGTCTTCCTGACGCTCGAGCATCTGGCGCATGCCGTGGTCGAGGATCACCGCGAACTCGCCCGCGAAGCACGGGTCGTAGGCGCGGCAGTTCGGCACCGTCGAGGCCTGCAGCAGGCTGCTGCCGTCCTGGTGCTGCAGGCCCTCGCCGCCCAGCGTGGTGCGGCCTGCGGTGGCGCCGAGCAGGAAGCCGCGCGAGCGCTGGTCGGCGGCGGCCCAGATCAGGTCGCCCACGCGCTGGAAGCCGAACATCGAGTAGTAGATGTAGAAGGGCAGCATCGGCTGGCCGTGAACCGAGTAGCTGGTGGCCGCGGCCGTCCAGCTGCTGATCGCACCGGCCTCGCTGATGCCCTCTTCGAGGATCTGGCCGTTGGTCGCTTCGCGGTAGCTCATCAGCGAGCCGATGTCCTCCGGCTCGTAGCACTGGCCGGCGCTCGAGTAGATGCCGACCTGCTTGAACAGGTTGGCCATGCCGAAGGTGCGCGCCTCGTCGGCGACGATGGGCACGACGCGCGGGCCGAGCGCCGGGTCCTTCAGCAGGTTGGTGAGCATGCGCACGAAGGCCATCGTGGTGCTCATCTCCTTGCCCTCGGCCTGCGTGGCGAACTCGGCGTAGCGCGCGATCGGCGGCACGGCGATCGCCGGGGCCTGCGTGCGTCGGGCAGGGATGGATCCGCCGAGCGCGGCGCGCCGCGCCTGCAGGTAGCGCATCTCGGCGCTGTCGTCGGCAGGCCGGTAGAAGCTCAACGCGGCGGCCTGCTCGTCGGACAGCGGCAGGTCGAAGCGGTTGCGGAAGGCAATCAGGTCCTCGCGCTCCAGCTTCTTCTGCTGGTGCGTGGTCATGCGGCCCTGGCCGGCATCGCCCATGCCGTAGCCCTTCTTGGTCTGCGCGAGGATCACCGTCGGCTGCCCCTGCGTGCGCATCGCCGCGTGGTAGGCCGCGTGGATCTTCACCAGGTCGTGGCCGCCGCGCTTGAGGCGGTCGATCTGCTCGTCGGTGAGGCCCTGCGCGAGCGCAGCGAGCTGCGGGTCCTGGCCGAAGAAGTGGTCGCGGTTGTAGCGGCCGTCCTTGGCGGCGAAGTTCTGGAACTGGCCGTCCACCGTGCGCGA
The DNA here is from genome assembly GCA_964628175.1 of uncultured Piscinibacter sp. Classification (GTDB taxonomy): domain Bacteria; phylum Pseudomonadota; class Gammaproteobacteria; order Burkholderiales; family Burkholderiaceae_C; genus Piscinibacter. The sequence continues at coordinate 1,820 of CAZVLY010000415.1, forward strand.
GAAGGCGCGCGCCAGCGCACCGTCGGCATCGCGCGCGAACAGGCCGTCCCAGTCGGAGCCCCACACCAGCTTGATGACGCGCCAGCCGGCGCCGGCGAACAGCGCCTCCAGCTCGTCGATGATGCGGCCGTTGCCGCGCACCGGGCCGTCCAGGCGCTGCAGGTTGCAGTTGACGACCCAGATCAGGTTGTCGAGCTGCTCGCGCGCGGCCAGCGTCAGCGCGCTCATGCTCTCGGGCTCGTCCATCTCGCCGTCGCCGAACACGCCCCACACCTTGCGTTGGCTGGTGTCCTGCACACCGCGGTGCTGCAGGTAGCGCATGAAGCGCGCCTGGTAGATCGAGCTGATCGGCCCCAGGCCCATCGAGCCGGTGGGGAACTGCCAGAAGTCGGGCATCAGCCAGGGGTGCGGATAACTCGACAGGCCACGCGCGCCGCGCTCGGCCGCAGTGATCTCCTGGCGGTAGCTGGCCAGGTCGGCCTCGCTCAGGCGGCCCTCGAGAAAGGCACGCGCATACACGCCGGGCGCCGAATGCGGCTGGTAGAAGACGAGGTCGCCGCCGGCCGCATCGGCGCCGGCGCGGAAGAAGTGGTTGAAGCCGACCTCGAACAGGTCGGCTGCGCTGGCGTAGCTCGCGATGTGGCCACCGAGCTCGCCATGCGCCTGGTTGGCGCGCACCACCATCGCCAGCGCGTTCCAGCGCATCAGCGAGGCCAGCCGCTCCTCGATCGCCAGGTCGCCGGGGAAGGCCGGCTGCTGCGACGCGGGGATGGTGTTCACGTAGGGCGTGCCGCGCACCGGCTGCCAGGCCACCGAAGGGTCGCGCGCCATCGCCGAGAGCATGTCCATCAGCTCGCGCGCACGCGCCGGACCGGCGGCCTGCAGCACGGCGCGGAAGGCATCGCGCCATTCGGCGCTTTCCTGCGGGTCGCTGTCGGCGGGGGCGGCTGCCGCGAGTTGCTGGTGGATCGAGGGATCGCTCATGGTGACTTCTCCGGATCCGCCGCACTGTACGCACCCCGGCGCGGCATTGCACCTCGAAGATGCTCTTCCTTGGCCATGAGCGCGGCATAAACTGCCGCCATCAGCCAAGGAGACAGCACGATGGACCTGGATGCCGTGGACCTGCGAATCCTGCGCGAACTGCAGGCGGATGCCAGCCTGTCCAACGTCGAGCTCGCGCGGCGTGTCCATCTCTCGCCCTCGCCCTGCCTGGCACGCGTGCGCGCGCTCGAATCGCACGGCCTGATCCGCCAGTACGTGGCCCTGCTCGACGCCCAGCAGCTCGGCCTGCACCTGAACGTGTTCATCTCGATCAGCCTGAAGCAGCAGACGCGCGCGGCGCTGGAGTCCTTCGAGGCGCGCATCGCCGCGCGCGACGAGGTGATGGAGTGCTACCTGATGACCGGCGACGCCGACTACCTGATCCGCGTGGCGGTGCCCGACATGGCCGCGCTCGAGCGCTTCATCCTCGAGCAACTCTCGCCGATGAAGGAGGTCGAGAAGATCCGCTC
>CAZVLY010000416.1:0-3323 GCA_964628175.1 uncultured Piscinibacter sp.
GCCAAGAGCCAGTTCCTGGCCAACATGAGCCACGAGATCCGCACGCCGATGAACGCCATCCTCGGCCTGACCGGTCTGGCACTGCGCAGCCCCGAGCCGGGTCCGAAGCTGCGTGACTACCTGCGCAACATCCAGGGCGCCGCCGACTCTCTGCTGGTGATCATCAACGACATCCTCGACTTCTCGAAGATTGAAGCAGGCAAGCTGGAAATCGAGTCGGGCGAGTTCGTTCTGCAGGAGGTGCTGGACAGGCTCACCGCGGTGATCGGCCTGGGCGCGACAGAGAAGGGGCTGGACTTCCTGCTCGACACGGCGCGCGACGTGCCCGCTCGCCTGGTCGGCGATCCGCTGCGGCTCGGCCAGGTGCTGCTGAACCTGTGCAGCAACGCCGTGAAGTTCACCGAACAGGGCGAGATCGTCGTCGTCACGGTGCGTGCCGAGACCTCGCAAGCGGGCCGGGCGACGCTGCGCTTCTCGGTGCGCGACACCGGACCGGGCATGGACGACGCGCAGCAGACGCGCCTGTTCCGGCCGTTCAGCCAGCTCGACCCATCGACCACGCGCACGCACGGAGGCACGGGGCTGGGCCTGGCGATATGCAAGCAGCTGGTGGAGATGATGGGCGGCCAGATTGGCGTCCGCAGCGAGCGCGGCCGCGGCAGCGAGTTCTTCTTCACCTTGCCCTTCGAGCTGCCCGCCGTGCCGCAGGCCACGGCCTCGCCGGGCGCCTCGCCGGCGCCATTGCGCGTGCTGGCGATCGACGACAGCGCGAACGCGCGCGAGATCGTCGCCGCGCAGCTGCAGGGGCTGGGCTGCCGCTGCACGGTGGCAGCCACGGGCGCTGCCGGCCTGGCCGAACTGGAGCGGGCCGGCGCCGCGGACCCCTACGGCCTGGTGCTGCTCGACTGGAAGATGCCCGCCGTCGACGGCTTCGAGGCAGCCCGGATGATCCGTGCAAGCACCCGGTTGGCGGTTCCGCCGCGCCTCGTGCTGGTCACCGCCTATGGCGACGAGCGCGTCGCGCAACGGGCACTCGGCGAGGGCTTCGACGCCTACCTGTCCAAGCCGATCACTGCCGCGCGGCTGATGGAGGTGATTGGGTCGGCCGAGGCCTCTCAGATGCCGCCGCCGCGCCACACGCAAGCCGCACCCGCCTCGGCGGCCGATCCGATCGAGCAGCTGAACGGCCGCCGTCTGTTGCTGGCCGAGGACAACGAGCTCAATCGCCTCGTTGCCGTCGACCTGCTGGTCGGCGTGGCCGGCGCCATGGTCGACGTCGCATCCACCGGTCGCGAGGCGGTGGAGCGGCTGCGCACCGGCCAGTACGACCTGGTGCTGATGGACGTGCAGATGCCCGAGCTGGACGGGCTCGAAGCCACGGCGCTGCTGCGCCGCGATCCGGCGCAGGCGTCGCTGCCGATCGTCGCGATGACGGCCCACGCCATGGCCCGCGACCGCGAGCTGTGCCACGCTGCCGGCATGAACGACGTGATCGTCAAGCCGTTCGAACCGCGCGAACTGTTCGCCACGGTGGCGAAATGGCTGCCACCACGCGCCGTTGCCAGCGCGGATCCTGCGTCGGCGCCGGTGTCAGACGACGAGTCGGTGTCCTTCGAGACCGGGCTGCACCGGTGCCTGGGCCGGCGCGAACTCCAGCTGAAGGTGCTGGAGCGCTTCCTCGCCACCTGCGGCGACGACGTCGCCAGCCTGCGCGGCGCTTTGGGGCGTGCCGATCTTGCGCAAGTCGGTCGACTCGCGCACCAGACGGTCACGACGGCGGCAACGATCGGCGCCGAGCCCTTGTCGCGGACCGCGAGCCGCCTTCAGCGCGCCGCCGAACAAGGCCAGATCGACCTGTGCATGACTCTGGCCATCGACTTCGAGCGCCAGCACCTCGCCGTGTACCGTCAGGTCAGACGTCATCTCGACGCCGAGGCAGCACGCTGATCGGCCCCGGAACGCGCCGGGCTCAGTGCCGTGCCAGCACGCCGCGCAGCGCCGTGCCGGTGTGGCTGGCCGCCACACGCACCAGCGCCTCGGGCGGGCACTGCGCCACGATGCCGCCGCCGCGCTCGCCGCCCTCGGGACCGAGGTCGATGATCCAGTCGGCCTCGGCGACCACGTCGAGGTCGTGCTCGATCACCACCACGCTGTGCCCGCCGTCGACCAGCCGGTGCAGCACGCGGATCAGCTTCTCCACGTCGGCCATGTGCAGGCCGACCGTCGGCTCGTCGAGCACGTACAGCGTGTGCGGCGCCTTGTTGCCGCGCCGCGTGACATCGTCGCGCACCTTGGTCAGCTCGGTGACGAGCTTGATGCGCTGCGCCTCGCCGCCCGACAGCGTGGGTGAGGGCTGCCCGAGCGTGAGGTAGCCCAGGCCCACGTCCTTGAGCAGCTGCAGCGGGTGGCTGATGGCGGGCATCGAGGCGAAGAAGTCGACCGCTTCGTCCACCTCCATCGTCAGCACCTCGCCGATGTTGCGGCCGCGCCAGGTGACGGCGAGCGTCTCGGCGTTGAAGCGCTGGCCGTGGCAGACGTCGCAGGGCACCTTCACGTCGGGCAGGAAGCTCATCTCGATGGTGCGCAGGCCCTGGCCTTCGCAGGCCGGGCAGCGGCCGTCGCCGGTGTTGAAGGAGAAGCGCGCCGGCGCGTAGCCGCGCGCCTTGGCCTCCAGCGTGTCGGCGAACAGTCGCCGGATCACGTCCCAGAAGCCGATGTAGGTGGCCGGGCAGGAACGCGGCGTCTTGCCGATCGGCGTCTGGTCGACCTCGAGCACGCGGTCGATCTGCTGCCAGCCCTCGATCGACGAGCAGCCCTGCCAGTTCGGCTTCGAACCGCGCACGTTGATGAACTGCAGGTTGGCCAGCAGCACGTCGCGCGCGAGCGTCGACTTGCCGGAGCCGCTGACGCCCGTCACCGCGACAAGCCGGCCCAGCGGCACCGGGACGTCGAGGTGCTTCAGGTTGTGCAGCGCGGCGCCGCGCAGCATCAGCCTGGGCTCGGTGGCGGCCACCGCACGGCGCGGCTTCAAGGGGTGGCGCATCGGGTGCGCCAGGAAGCGCCCGGTGACGGACTCGGCGTTCGCCGACAGCGTCGCCGCGCTGCCCTCGGCCACCAGCCGGCCACCGCGCTTGCCGGCGCCCGGGCCGATGTCGATGATGTGGTCGGCGCGGCGGATCGTGTCTTCGTCGTGCTCGACGACGACCAGCGTGTTGCCCTTGTCGCCGAGCTTGTGCAGCGCGTCGAGCAGGATCTGGTTGTCGCGCGGGTGCAGGCCGATGGTGGGCTCGTCGAGCACGTAGCACACGCCCTGCAGGTTGCTG
>CAZVLY010000417.1:0-3321 GCA_964628175.1 uncultured Piscinibacter sp.
TGCTGCCCACGCTCTACTTCGGCCGCGAGATCGTCGCCTTCCAGGGCCGCTTCGGGCCCGAGCGCGCGCTCGAGCTGATGGCGCGGCATGGCGTGACGCACACCTTCCTGTTCCCCACCGCGCTGAAGGCGATGATGAAGGCCGTGCCGCGGCCACGCGAACACCACGACCTGAAGCTGCGCGCCATCATGAGCGCGGGCGAGGCGGTGGGCGACGCCGTGTTCGCCTGGTGCCGCGATGCGCTGGGCGTGATCGTCAACGAGATGTTCGGCCAGACCGAGATCAACTACATCGTCGGCAACTGCGGTCGGTTCGTCGACGCGCGCGGCCGCGCGCAGCCGGCCTGGCCGGCACGGCCGGGCAGCATGGGCCGCGCCTACCCCGGCCACCGCATCGCCGTGCTCGACGACGAAGGCCGCGAATGCCCGCGCGGCACGCCCGGCGACGTGGCGGTGCACCGGCGCGACGTACACGGCCACCCGGACCCGGTGTTCTTCCTCGGCTACTGGAAGAACGACGAGGCCACGCGCGCCAAGTTCACCGGCGACCCCGACGACGCCTGGTGCCGCACCGGCGACACCGCAGTCATGGATGCCGACGGCTACCTCTGGTACCAGGGCCGCAGCGACGACGTGTTCAAGGCAGCCGGCTATCGGATCGGGCCGAGCGAGGTGGAGAACTGCCTGGTCAAGCACCCGGCGGTGGCCAATGCGGCGGTGATCCCCAAGCCCGACCGCGAGCGCGGCGCGGTGGTCAAGGCCTTCGTCGTGCTCGCCCCCGGCTTCGAGCCCGGCGCGGCGCTGGTCGAGGAATTGCAGCGCCACGTGCGCGGCAAGCTCGCGCCCTACGAGTACCCGAAGGAGATCGAGTTCATCGCCGCGCTGCCGATGACGACCACCGGCAAGGTGCAGCGCAAGGTGCTGCGCCTGCAGGAAGAGGCGCGCGCGAACGCCGGCACCTGATCAGGCGAGCACCGCCTGCACCGGCCGCCGCAGCGAGGACGGCATGCGCGGCCCGCGACCGAAGCGCACCACCAGGTCGGGCCGGCCGGCGGCGATGCCGAGCTGACTCGCCAGCTGCGGCCGCAGCGAGGCCACTTCGACCGGCTGGTTGATCATCGCGTTGCGGATGCCCAGGGCGGTGGCCTGCAGCGCGAAACGTTCGTAGCAGCGCCCGGCCTCGACCCAGTGCGCGGCGTCGTCGACCTGCGAGGCGAACACTGCGATGCCGGCCGAGCTGCGGATCTGCCGGCTGTACTTGTCGTTCTCGCTGCCGGCCTTGAAGAAGAGGTCGAACAGCCGGCTGCCGAGCCAGCGCGGCGCGCTCGGGTTGCCCGAGGCGCCGGTGAACAGGCCGTCGCCGGCGCGCGCGGCTTCGTCGCGGCTGAAGCGGATCCAGGCCTTCAGCTCCTCGACGAATGCCTTGTCCTGCAGCTGCGCCGTGTTGCCTGCCGCCACGAGGGCCAGCACCTGCTCCATCGCGGCGCGCTCGGTGAGCAGGATCACGCGCACGCCATCGCCCGAACCGGCCTGTTCGAGCAGGTGCAACTCGTCGCTGCGCAGCGGCTGGCCGTCGTACTCGCCGCGGGTGCACTGGCGCTGCGGGATGGCGCGGTACAGCGGCGTGGCCACGGCCGGTGCCGCATCGAGCGCCAGCGCCACTCCGTCGCGGCCGGCGCTGCGCTGCTCGGCGTGCAGGCCGAACGCCTGCGCGGCCTGCACCAGGTTCTCCGCCGCGCAGCCCAGCGAGACGAACAGGTGGTGGTCGTCCGGGTCGACGGCCGGGCAGCGGCGCGTGGTGTCCGGCAGGAGGGTGATGGCGCGCTCCTCGATGCGGAACTTCCAGCACTGCGTGTTGTGGCTCGACGGCGCGAGCGTGGCGCAACGCACCAGCTCGCGGCGCAGCAGCAGGGCATCGTCGAGGCGGCCCTCGGCCAGCCGCCAGGTCCGCGCAACGGCCTCGTCGTAGGCATCGGGCGAGCGGCCGCAGGCGGCCAGCGGCGCGGCGGCGCCCAGGGCAGCGGCATGGATGAACTGCTGGCGGGTCAACATCGGCGGACTCCTGGGCCCGGTCGGGCTTCTCCGATTGAAGTCAGAGGAGGCCCGGCTGCCATTGACCCGGCGCAACCCCGGGTGATCCCATCGCCGGCACCTGCGCGACAGCACCCCGTGCGCACTCGCGGCACACTCTGCCCATGGAACCCTTGTCCCCCGACGCCGCCACGCTGGCGCCCACCCCGCTGATCGACAGCGACCATCCCGCCGTGATCGCCTTCGCACGCCGGCACGCGACGGGCGCCGATGACCGCGAGCGCGCCGTGGCGCTCACGCTCGCCGTGCGCGACGGCTTCCGCTACGACCCCTACCGCATCGACCTCTCGCCGCAGGGCATGCGCGCGAGTTCGGTGATTGCGCAGGGCTACGGCTGGTGCGTGCCGAAGGCGGCGCTGCTCGCTGCCGCGGCGCGCGCCGCCGGCATCCCGGCACGCGTGGGCTACGCCGACGTGCGCAACCACCTGAGCACCGAGCGGCTGCGCCGCACGCTGCAGACCGACGTGTTCGTCTGGCACGGCTACACCGACCTGTGGATCGAGGGCCGCTGGGTCAAGGCGACGCCGGCCTTCAACATCGAGCTGTGCGAGCGTTTCGGGCTGCTGCCGCTGGACTTCGACGGCCGCGCCGACTCGATCTACCACCCCTTCGACAAGGCCGGCAACCGCCACATGGAGTACGTGAACCAGCACGGCGCCTTCGACGACATGCCGCTGGCGCGCATCGTCGCGGCCTTCGCGGCCACCTACCCGGCCTTGCAGGGCGAGACGGCGAGCATGCAGGCGGCCGATTTCGAGGCCGACGTGAAGCGCGAGGTGCAGCGATGAGCGCGCCCGCGATTCCCGAAGGTTTCGCGCGGCAGACCATCGGCGGCGAGTTCATCGTCGCCAACGGGCCGCTGTACGAGCGCTTCGATGCCGGGGTCTATCGCCTGGGCTTTCGCGTCGAGGCGCGCCACTGCAACACGATGGGCATCTGCCACGGCGGCATGATGGCCACCTTCTGCGACATGCTGCTGCCGATCACGGCGTTCTACGCCACGCCGGCGCTGCACGGCCGCTTCCTGCCCACGGTGAGCCTGCAGATCGACTACCTGGCGCCGGCGCCGAAGGGCGCCTGGGTCGAGGGCCAGGCGCAGGTGCTGCGCACGACGCGCTCGCTGGTCTTCGCGCAAGGCCTGGTCACGGCCGACGGCCAGGCGGTGGCGCGCGTCAGCGGGGTCTTCAAGATCGGCGCGGCGCGAGCGGACGAGGCCGACGCCGCCGGCTGA
>CAZVLY010000418.1:0-3311 GCA_964628175.1 uncultured Piscinibacter sp.
TCGACTGCGCGGTCTGCGTGCCGGAGTGCCCGGTGAACGCGATCTATGCGGAGGAAGACGTGCCGAGCCACCAGCAGAGCTTCACCGCACTCAATGCCGAACTGTCGCGGCAGTGGAAGCCCATCACGAAGGCGAAGCTGGCACTGCCGGATGCCGACGAGTGGGCCCAGATCGAATCGAAGCTCGGCGAGTTGAAGCGGTGATGCGGCGCACCGACCCGCCCCGAGCGGTCATCCCGATCCAGCCCGCCCCGAGCGCGGTGGACGACGACATGCAGTTCGTCTCGATGTACCAGAAGCAGCCCGACATCTATCCGCGGGCCGTCAAGGGCTGGTTCGCGGGCTGGCGCTGGACCTTCGTGTGGCTCACCCAGCTGCTGTTCTACGGCCTGCCCTGGCTGCAATGGGGCGGCCGCCAGGCGGTGCTGTTCGACCTGGAGGCGCAGCGCTTCTACATCCTCGGGCTGGTGCTGTACCCGCAGGACCTGATCTTCCTGGCCGCGCTGCTGGTGCTCTCGGCGCTGGCGCTCTTCCTGTTCACCGCCGTGGCCGGCCGCCTGTGGTGCGGCTACACCTGCCCGCAGACGGTCTACACCGAGATCTTCATGTGGGTGGAGCGGCAGATCGAGGGCGACCGCATCGCCCGCATGCGCCTGGACCAGGCGCCCTGGGGCGCGGCCAAGCTCGCGCGCAAGAGCGCCAAGCAGGCGGCCTGGCTGGCCATCGCGCTGTTCACCGGCTTCAGCTTCGTCGGCTACTTCACGCCGATCCGCGAGCTCACGGCGGCGGTCGCCTCGCTGAGCGTGTCGCCCTGGAACGGCTTCTGGATCCTCTTCTACGGCGCCGCCACGTACGGCAACGCGGGCTACCTGCGCGAGCAGATGTGCAAGTACATGTGCCCCTACGCGCGCTTCCAGAGCGCGCTGATCGACAAGGACTCGCTGATCATCACCTACGACAGCGCCCGCGGCGAGCCGCGCGGCTCGCGCTCGCGCAAGGCCAGCCCGGCGGCGCAGGGCAAGGGCGACTGCATCGACTGCACGCTGTGCGTGCAGGTCTGCCCCACCGGCATCGACATCCGCAACGGGCTGCAGAACGAGTGCATCGGCTGCGCCGCCTGCATCGACGTGTGCGACGACGTGATGGACAAGATGGGCTACGCCAAGGGCCTGATCCGCTACTCCACCGAGAACGGCGTGGTCAACGGCTGGACGCGCCTGCAGATGTTCAAGCGCGCGCTGAGGCCGCGCGTGCTGGTCTACGGCGCGGTGCTGGGCGCGGCCAGCGCGGCGTTCGCCACCAGCGTGGCGCTGCGCAGCCCGTTCAAGTTCGACGTCGTCAAGGACCGCGGGGCGCTGGCGCGCATCGTCGACGACGGCGCGGTCGAGAACGTCTACCGGATCCACATCATGAACCGCACCGAGGCGACGCAGAGCTACCGGGTCAGCGTCGACGGCATCGCCGGCCTGGCCGTGTCGGCGCCACAGGCCAGCGCCGGGCCGGCCGGCGTGGCGACCCTGGTGGTGAACCTGCGCCTGCCGCAGCGCGAGGCACAGCCTCTGCAGGGTTCGTCGACGCCGGTGGTGTTCGAAGTGGCCGCGCTCGAGGCCACCGGGGCCGAGGCACCGGGCCGGCCGGCGGTGCAGCGCGAACGATCGACCTTCTTCGTGCCGCGCTGAGCGGCCGCGCCGTCAAGGGCCGGCCTTCGGCCCCGGGCGCGTGCCCGGCGGCGCCGGCGCATGCAGCGAGAGCGCCACGAAGTCGACGAAGGCCCGCACGCGCGCGGCGAGCTGGTGCCGTTGCGGATAGACCGCATGGATGTCGGCGTCGGGCGTGTGGAACTGCGGCAGCACCTGGACCAGGCGGCCGCTCTTCAGGTGGCGCTCGATGTCCCATTCGGCCCGCATCAGGATGCCGTGGCCGTCGAGCGCCCAGTTGACGGCGATCTCGCCGTCGTTGGTGGTCAGGTTGCCGCGGACCTTGACGGCCTCGGTCGTCGCATGTCTGCCGCGGCCGCTGCTCAGGCGCCACACCCCGTAGGCCTCTTCGCCCTGGCGGATGCCCACGCAGTTGTGGCGGGTCAGGTCGTTGGGCACCCTGGGCGTGCCATGCCGGGCCAGGTAGGCCGGTGCCGCGCAGAGCAGGCGGCGGTTCGGGGCGATGTAGCGGGCCACGATGCGGGCGTCCGGCGGTGCGCCGAAGCGGATGCAGACGTCGAAGCTGTCGTCGGTCAACGGCGGCGGGTTCACCGACAGCTGCAACTGCACCTCCACCTGCGGGTGCTTGCGCACGAAGCGCGAGATCAGCGGGGCCACGTGGCTGCGCCCGAAACCGAGCGTCGCATTCACCCGCAGCAGACCCCTGGGCGTGGCCCTGGACACACCGAGCAGCTGCTCCATGTCGTCGATCTCGCCGAGGATGCGGCGCGCGTGTTCCAGGTACAGCTCGCCCTCGGGCGTGAGGCTCATGCGCCGCGTGGTGCGATTGACCAGCGACAGGCCCACCCGCGACTCCATCAGCGCCAGGTGCTTGCTGACGGCGGGGGTGGTGACGCCGAGCTCGCGCGCCGCCGCGCTCAGGCTGCCCGCGCTCGCCAGCGCCGAGAAGAAGCCGAGATCGGCCGGTTGGATGCCGCTGGCCATGGGTGCTCCGATCGCGCTCGATTGTTGAACTCAGGTAAACAATGGATTCACTCTAGCGGCGAGTCGGAGGGCTGTCCATTTCCTACAGTCGCCGCACCGCCCACCCTTTCCACGGAGTCGCACCATGAAGACCTACCGCATCGCCACCATTCCCGGCGACGGCATCGGCAAGGAGGTCGTTCCCGCCGGCCAGCAGGTGCTGGAAGCACTCGCCCGATCGAGCAGCACGTTCCGCTTCGAGTTCGAGAACTTCGGCTGGGGCGGCGACCACTACCGCGAGCACGGCGTGATGATGCCGGCCGACGGCCTGGACGCGCTGCGCGGCAAGGACGCGATCCTGTTCGGCTCGGCGGGCGACCCGCACATCCCCGACCACATCACGCTGTGGGGCCTGCGCCTGAAGATCTGCCAGGGCTTCGACCAGTACGCCAACGTGCGCCCGACACGCATCCTGCCGGGCATCGACGGCCCGCTCAAGCGCTGCGGACCCGATGACCTGAACTGGGTCATCGTGCGCGAGAACTCCGAAGGCGAGTACGCCGGCGTCGGCGGCCGCGTGCACCAGGGCCACCCGATCGAGGCCGCCACCGACGTGTCGATGATGACGCGTGCCGGCGTCGAACGCATCATGCGTTTCGCCTTCAAGCTGGCGCAGTCGCGCCCCCGCAAG
>CAZVLY010000419.1:0-3308 GCA_964628175.1 uncultured Piscinibacter sp.
CCGGCCTGATCATCCTGGGCAAGCAGGCCATCGACGACGACTGCAACCAGACCGGGCAGATGCTCGCCGCGCTGGCCGACCTGCCGCAGGCCACGTTCGCCTCCAAGGTCGAAGTCGCCGACGGCAAGGCCAAGGTCACCCGTGAAGTCGACGGCGGACTGGAGACCCTGTCCATCAGCCTGCCCGCGGTGATCACCACCGACCTGCGCCTGAACGAGCCGCGCTACGTCACGCTGCCCAACATCATGAAGGCCAAGAAGAAGACGCTGGAGATCGTCAAGCCCGCCGACCTCGGCGTGGACGTCGCTCCGCGCATCAAGACCCTGAAGGTCAGCGAGCCGCCCAAGCGCAGCGCCGGCATCAAGGTGCCCGATGTCGCCACCCTCGTGGCCAAGCTCAAGAACGACGCCAAGGTGATCTGACCATGCCCGCACTCGTCATTGCCGAACACGACAACGCCAGCATCCGCGGCGCGACCCTGAACACCGTCACCGCCGCCGTGCAGGCCGGCGGCGAAGTCCACGTGCTGGTGGCCGGCCACAACGCCGGCGAGGCCGCCAAGCAGGCCGCCGCCATCGCCGGCGTCAGCAAGGTGCTGCACGCCGAAGACGCGGGCCTGGCCCATGGCCTGGCCGAAAACGTCGCCGCCGTGGTGCTGGCCGTCGCGAAGAACTACAGCCACCTGCTGTTCCCGGCCACCGCCAGCGGCAAGAACATCGCGCCGCGCGTGGCCGCGAAGCTCGACGTCGGGCAGGTCAGCGACATCATCAAGGTCGTCTCGGCCGACACCTTCGAGCGCCCGATCTACGCCGGCAACGCCATCGCCACCGTGCAGAGCCTGGACGCCATCAAGGTCATCACCGTGCGCACCACCGGCTTCGATGCCGCGGGGCAGGGTGGCAGTGCGGCCATCGAAATCTTGACCGCCGCCGCCGGCAGCGCCAAGAGCACGTTCCTCGGCAACGAGATCGCCAAGAGCGAGCGCCCGGAACTCACCGCCGCCAAGATCATCGTCAGCGGTGGCCGCGCGATGGGCAGCAGCGACAAGTTCAACGAGGTGCTCACGCCGCTGGCTGACAAACTCGGCGCCGCGCTGGGGGCCAGCCGCGCTGCGGTGGACGCGGGCTACGCCCCGAACGACTGGCAGGTCGGGCAGACCGGCAAGATCGTCGCGCCGCAGCTCTACATCGCCTGCGGCATCAGCGGCGCGATCCAGCACCTGGCCGGCATGAAGGACAGCAAGGTCATCGTGGCCATCAACAAGGACCCGGAGGCGCCGATCTTCAGCGTCGCCGACTACGGCCTCGAGGCGGATCTGTTCACCGCCGTGCCCGAACTGGTGGCCGCACTCTGACCGGCTGACCGACCCCGACCCGGAGCCCGTTCGCCGCCGTACCTGGCCGACGGGCTTTTTCTTGCCTGAATCACACCGAGGAAGACACCGTGAGCTACGTCGCGCCGATCAAGGACATGCTGTTCTGCATGAAGGAACTCGCCGGCCTCGAGGAAGTGGCCCGGATGCCGGGATTCGAGGATGCGGGACTCGACACCGCGCAGGCCGTGCTCGAGGAATGCGCCAAGTTGAACGAGGGCGTGATCGCGCCGCTGAACTGGGAGGGCGACAAGTACCCCTCGTCGTGGCACGACGGCAAGGTAACGACGACGCCGGGCTTCAAGGAAGCATTCCGCGAGTACGCCGAGGGTGGCTGGCAGGGCCTGCAGCACCCGGCGGATTTCGGTGGCCAGGGCCTGCCCAAGACCATCGGGGCCGCTTGCGGCGAGATGCTCAACAGTGCCAACCTCAGCTTCGCGTTGTGCCCGCTTCTCACCGACGGCGCCATCGAGGCGCTGCTCACCGCCGGCACGCCGGAGCAGCAGGCCACCTTCATCCCGAAGATGATCAGCGGCGAGTGGACCGGCACCATGAACCTCACCGAGCCGCAGGCCGGCTCGGACCTGGCCCTGGTGCGCACGCGCGCCGAGCCGCAGCCCGACGGCACGTTCAAGATCTTCGGCACGAAGATCTTCATCACCTACGGCGAACACGACATGGCACAGAACATCGTGCACCTCGTGCTCGCGCGCGTGGTCGGCGCGCCCGAGGGCGTGAAGGGCATCAGCCTGTTCATCGTGCCCAAGTTCCTCGTCAATGCCGACGGCTCGCTGGGCGCGCGCAACGACGCGCATTGCGTGAGCATCGAGCACAAGCTGGGCATCAAGGCGAGTCCGACGGCGGTGCTGCAGTTCGGCGACCACGGCGGCGCCATCGGCCAGCTCATCGGCCAGGAAAACCGCGGCCTCGAGTACATGTTCATCATGATGAACGCCGCGCGCTACGCGGTGGGCGTGCAGGGCATCGCGGTGGCCGAGCGGGCCTACCAGAAGGCCGTGGCCTACGCGAAGGACCGCGTGCAGTCGCGACCGGTGGACGGCTCGCTGCCCGGCAGCGCGGCGATCATCCACCACCCCGACGTGAAGCGCATGCTGATGACGATGCGTGCCTACACCGAGGGCTGCCGCGCGATGGCGTTGACCGCCGCGGCGGCCTTCGACGCTGCGCACCATCACCCGGACAAGGAAGTGCGCCAGCAGAACCAGGCCTTCTACGAGTTCATGGTGCCCTTGGTGAAGGGTTACTCGACCGAGATGAGTCTGGAGGTCACCAGCCTGGGCGTGCAGGTGCACGGTGGCATGGGCTTCATCGAGGAGACCGGGGCGGCCCAGTACTACCGCGACGCGAAGATCCTGACCATCTACGAGGGCACCACGGCCATCCAGGCCAATGACCTGGTGGGCCGCAAGACGGCGCGTGACGGCGGCCAGACGGCCAAGGCGATCGCGAAGCAGATCGAGCACACCGAGGCCGCGCTTGCGAAGAGCCACAGCGCCGCCGCGCAATCGACGCTCAAGCGCCTGCGGGCGGCACGCGAGGCCTTCCTGCAGGTGGTGGACTTCGTGGCCGGCAACACCAAGGCCAGCCCGAATGCGGTCTTCGCCGGCTCGGTGCCCTACCTGATGCTTGCCGGCAACCTGATGGCCGGCTGGCAGCTGGCGCGCGCGCTGGTCGTCGCCGAGCAGCAGCTCGCGCAGGGCGGCGGCGACACCGGCTTCCTGAAGGCCAAGGTGGCCACGGCGCGCTTCTATGCCGAGCACCTGCTCAGCAAGGCGCCCGGCGTGCGCGACGCCATCGTCGACGGCGGCGAGAGCGTCACCGCGCTGCCCGTCGACGCGTACTGAGCCTTCCGCGACCCGAACCTGGAGTACCCCGCGTGTCCCTGCCTCCGATCCTCGCCAAGCTGCCGCTGCCC
>CAZVLY010000420.1:0-3302 GCA_964628175.1 uncultured Piscinibacter sp.
TCGGTCTGGATGAAGTTCTCGAAGGTGTTGATGCCGAGCTGGTCGCGCCCGAGTGCGCTGACGATGCCCGAGGTCACCGTCTGGCCGACGCCGAAGGGGTTGCCGATGGCCAGCACCACGTCGCCGACCTGCAGGTTGTCGGTGTTGCCGAAGCTGATCGCCGGCACGCGCTCGAGCTCCACCTTGAGCACCGCGACGTCGGTCTCCGGGTCGGTGCCCACCAGGCGCGCCGTGGCCGTGCGGCCGTCGGCGAGCTGCACTTCGATGTCGTCGGCGCCCTCGATGACGTGGTTGTTCGTCAGCAGGTAGCCGTCGGGCGTGACGAACACGCCCGATCCGAGTCCGACCTGTGGCTGCTGGGGCTGGGCGCCATCGCCGAAGAAGAAGCGGAACCAGGGGTCGTTGCTCTGCG
Organism: uncultured Piscinibacter sp.; assembly: GCA_964628175.1. Taxonomy (GTDB): domain Bacteria; phylum Pseudomonadota; class Gammaproteobacteria; order Burkholderiales; family Burkholderiaceae_C; genus Piscinibacter. Next base: position 413 of record CAZVLY010000420.1, read on the forward strand.
CGGATCGCTGCGGCGCCTTTCGAGCGGTGATGCTCACCACCGCCGGGGTGGCGCGCCGCGCTGCGCCGGCGTAGCTGCTTGCGGCCGCCGTCGGCGCGAGGGCCACCGGCTGGGCCGGCAGCACCTGCGACACGGGCGGCAGCGTCACCACCGATGGCGCGGCGGCACGGCGCGGTAGCCATTCCGGCTTCAGCGTGGACACCACGAACAGCATCGCCACGGCCACGGTCACCGCTTGCGAGAAAATCAGCCAGGTTCTGCGCATCGAAACACCCTGAAAGCCCGACGATGGTCCACCGCACCGAGATCGAATCTCACCTCCAGACGATGCTGGACGTCGGCCGTTTTCGGGATTATGGGCCGAACGGTCTGCAGGTTGAGGGCAAACCCGAAGTTCTCAAGATCGTTTCGGGCGTGACCGCCAGCCTCGCGCTGATCGAGGCGGCCATCGCGGCCCAGGCCGACGCGATCCTGGTGCACCACGGCCTCTTCTGGAAGGGGCATGACGGTCGGGTCACCGGCTGGCTCAAGGCCCGGCTCGAGAAGTTGCTGGCCCACCAGGTGAACCTGTTCGCCTACCACCTGCCGCTGGACGCGCATGGCGAGTTCGGCAACAACGCGCAGTTCGGCGCGCGCCTGAAGCTGGTGGCCGACGCCCGCTTCGGCGACCAGGACCTGGGCTTCATCGGCGCGCCGGCACAGCCGCTGACGGTGGCGGCGCTCGCGGCGCTGCTGCAGTTCCGGCTCGGCCGCGCGGCCACGGTGGTCGAGGGCGACGGCCGGCCTCTCAAGCGCGTGGCCTGGTGCACCGGTGGCGCGCAGGGCTACTTCGAAGCCGCCATCGCCGCCGGCGCCGATGCCTTCATCACCGGAGAGCTGTCCGAGCCCCAGGCGCACTACGCGCGCGAAACCGGTGTGGCCTACTTCGCCTGCGGCCACCATGCCAGCGAGCGCTACGGCGCGCCGGCGGTGGCGGCGCAGGTGGCGCAGCAGTTCGGCCTGGAGCACCAGTTCATCGACATCGACAACCCGGCCTGAATCGGCATGAGCACCCTGCTGGCCCTGACCATGGGCGATGCCTGCGGCATCGGGCCCGAGATCATCGCGAAACTGTGCCGCGAGGGCGCCGCGGGCGCCTGCGTGGTGCTCGGCGATGTCGAGGTGATGCGGCGAGCCGCGGCGGCCACCGGTGGCGCGCTCCCCGTGGCCGTGCTCGAACGCGCCGCCGACGCCCTGGCCGCGCCGCCGCGCTGCATCCCCGTGCTGCCGGTGCCCGGGCTTCCGGCCGATCTGGCCCGTGCGCCGCTGGGTGCCATCGATGCGCGCGCCGGCGCGGCAGCGGCACGCTGCATCGAACATGCCGTGGCGCTGGTGCAGTCCGGCGAGGTGGCCGGCATCGTGACAGCGCCCATCCACAAGGAGGCGCTGGCGGCGGCGGGCATCGGCTTTCCCGGCCACACGGAGATGCTGCAGGCGCTGGCGGCACGCGACGGCATCGCGCCGCCGGTGCGCATGATGCTGGCCAACGACGAACTGCGCACCGTGCTCGTCACCATCCACCTGTCGCTGCGCCGCGCCATCGAGGCGATCGACACGGCGGCGGTGCTCGACACGATCCGCATCGCCCATGCGGCAGCCGCAGGCTGGGGCCAGGCGCGGCCGCGCATCGCCGTGGCCGGGCTGAACCCGCATGCGGGCGAAGGCGGGCTCTTCGGCGACGAGGAGATCCGCTTCATCGCCCCCGCCGTGGCGGCGGCACGCGCCGAGGGCATCGATGCCCTCGGGCCGTTCGCGCCGGACACGGTGTTCATGCGCGCCCGCAACGCTCCGGGCCATCCGGGCGAGTTCGACATCGTCGTGGCGATGACGCACGACCATGGCCTCATCCCGGTCAAGTACCTCGGCGTGGAACAGGGCGTGAACGTGACGCTGGGCCTGCCCTTCGTGCGCACCAGCCCGGATCACGGCACGGCGTTCGACATCGCCGGCAGCGGCCGCGCAGATGCCTCGAGCCTGGCCGCCGCCGTGCGCATGGCGCGCCGGCTGGTCAGTGGCGTGTCGGCGCCTTGAGCGCGGCGAGCTGCTTGCGCGCCCGGGTGGTCGCGCGCTCCATCAGGTAGGCACTCTCGTAGGCACGCATGCGGCCCGTCTCGCACATGCGCGCGAGCATGCGCGCGGTCATGGAGATGGTCTCCTGGTGCTTCTTGCCGCGCGAGAAGACGAAGAAGCTGCGCCCCGGGCTCACGTAGGTCAGGCGCACCTTCTGCCACTCGTCCTTCAGGTGCATCTGGTAGGCGAAGCCGAGCTTGATGTGGTCCATCAGCTGCGGCCCGCGCGAAGGCTCCGGCGGTTCGGAAGGCGACAAGTCGAGGTTGATGTCCAGCCCCAGGCCGATCGGCGCCGATTCGTCGGCGTCGGCCAGGCTGTCGGGCTGCGTGTCACCGGCATCGTCGCTGGCGCCGCCGGTATCGATCTCGATGTCGACCTGGCCCGACCAGTCGACGGCGCTTTCCTCGACGAGGCCGACCTGCCGCGCCTCCTCGGGCGTGAAGCGGCGCTCGATCACCTCGCTGTCGACCTCGGGCACCGTGTCGGCCACCGACAGCGAGTCCACGCCGGGAATCGTGGTGTTGAAGACACCCTCGATCTGCTTGGCCAGCATGTTGTGGTCGAGCTCGGACATCGGCGCGGCCTTGAGGGACTCGGCGTGCGCGGGCAGCAGCTGCGCGAAGAAGGCCTTCTGCGCGGCTTCGGGCCAGCCGATCAGCGCCATGCCTTCGTTGAGGTCCTTCATGAGCTGCGGCAGCTGCATGAGGAACTTCTTGCGCAGCATCGGCGCGCCCTTGGGCTGCACGCTCATCACCAGGTCGCGCCCGGCGCGCTTGAAGCG
>CAZVLY010000421.1:0-3297 GCA_964628175.1 uncultured Piscinibacter sp.
GGAGAGAGTCCGTGTGCTACAGCGCCCAGGTCCAGGCGGACTACAAGAAGTACGTGGTGATGTTCGGCGCCACGATGAACATTCGCGACTTCTACGAGATCTTCTATCGCCGGGGGCTGGACCCGAAGATGAAGCTCCCGAAGGCCGTCGAGGCGAGCTTCGGGGATCCCCAGAGCGACGATGAACGCGCGATCAAGGCACTGATCGACGACCTCAACGACAAGCAGGCCACGAAGTTCGAGGAAGAACTCTTCAAGCAGCGCAAGCGCCTGGCCGACGCCGAGCGCATCCTGCAGACCAAGCCGACGAAGAAGGCGCAGGACGATCAGCGCATCGCCACCGACAAGGTCAAGCAGTTGATGGGCCGGCATGCCGACCTGAAGCGCACGGAGCTGCGCGATCGGGACAGCCGGATCTTTCCCGGCTGGTATTTGCCGGTGATGGTCTGGGAGGACGGCAAGCGCGTGATCAAGCCGATGCGCTATGGCTGCAGGCCAGCTGGCAAGCCGGCGTTCTACGACGTCAAGTATCCGGGCACCTACAACGCCCGCCGCGACAACCTCCAAGGGTTCTGGAAGAACCAGTTCGGCCACACGCACGGGCTCATCGTGGTCAACGCGTTCTACGAGAACGTGAACCGGCACAAGGCCGAGGGACGCGAGCTGGCGGCTGGCGAGGAAGTGGAGAACCTGGTGCTCGAGTTCAGACCGCGGCCGACGCAGGACATGCTGATCGCATGCTTGTGGTCGAAGTGGACGGGGACAGGAGAGGCTGACCTCTTGTCATTCGCGGCCATCACCGACGAACCACCAGATGAAGTCGCCGCAGCGGGCCACGATCGCTGCATCGTCCCGATCAGGCCAGGCTACATCGACGAGTGGCTGAATCCCTTGGGCCGCCATGCGCAAGAACTGCGCGACATCCTGGAGGATCGTGAGCGGCCGTACTACGAGCATCGAATGGCAGCGTAGGTTCGGCTACACGCCCGGCGGACTCACCGTGATCTGGACTCACCAAACGCCATCGATCGATGGCGCACGAAGAACCAGCTTCCTGGTCCCTGCGTGGCTGTCTCCCATCGCCAACTCCTTGAGGGGCTTTGGTGGCCGCCGAAACCAGGCTTGGCAGACGTTCAAGAGATCGCTGAATTGAATGTTCTGGCTGTCAATCAATGATTCCGTGAGGGAGCGATCGTGGCCCACATAGAAATCGCCAAGGTGCTGAATCTCACTAAGGCTTCCCTTCCGGGTAAGCGTGGCCCCAAGGCCCCATTGACTCCGGCGAGTGCCTGAGGTCGCCCCGGGTCAGATCTCCAGGACGTGGCGCAGCATGCCGAACGGCACCCGCCACGTCCCGCCGTCGCCTGTCCCGATGGTGGCGGTGCGCTGGTTGACGCGCACCACCACGCCGGTGATGACGCGACCGTCGCGGTCTTCGAAGGTGACTGAGTCGCCCTGCTGGAAGGCCCGTGCTTGGGTGGCTGCGCTGACCGGCTCGGGCGGCGGCACGTAGTTCGCCTGCTCGTCGTGTCGCTCGGCGTCGGTGTAGCCCTGCATCGCCACGCACGGGATCTTCCAGGGCCGTTTGGTGCCTTGCTCGAGCACCGTGGCCTGAGTGTCCTTGAAGGCGATGATCTTGCCGCTGCGCATCTGCCCGTCGCGGAAGTCGGCGAAGCGCACGGACTGCCCCAGGTGCAGGCTAGTGCGCGCCGCCAGGGCGCGGCGCGGGTCGCCGAGCATGGCGGTGATGATGGCCTTGAGCTGGTAGAGCTGCAGGCTGCTGGCGCCCTCCAGCGCCTCGATCATTCGCGGGTCGATGCCGTGGTTCACGTCCCTGGCCCTTCTGCTGCCAGGGCAGCTGCCGTCCTCAGGCAGCCAGCGCGCGGGCAGTGGGTTGTTGCTCGCCGTCGCGCCGTCCGATGTTCCACGGCAGCAGTTCGTCGATGCGGTTGATGGGATGGTTTGCGATGCGGCCCAGCACCTCGCGCAGGTACCCCTCAGGGTCCAGCCCATTGAGCTTGGCCGTCTCCACCAGACTGTAGATCGCCGCCGCGCGCTGCCCGCCGGCGTCCGAGCCCATGAACAGGTAGTTGCCCCTGCCCAGGGCCACACCACGCAGCGCGCGTTCGGCCGCGTTGTTGTCGATCTCGATGCGTCCGTCGTCGCGGTAGCGCGTCAGCGCTTGCCAGCGGGTCAGGCTGTAGCCGATGGCGCGCGCCAGGTCTGACTTGGCCGACACGCGCCCGACCAGGCTGGTCAGCCAGGCGTGCAGCTCGTCGAGCAGCGGCCCGGCCCGCGCCTGGCGCTGGCTGCGCCGGATGTCGGGCGGCTGGCCACGGATGTCGGCCTCCACCGCATACAGCGCGGCGATGCGCCGCAGCGCCTGGGCTGCGATCGAGTCCTCGGCCTTGCCGGTGCTCAGGTACAGGTCCCACCACGGCCGGCGGGCATGGGCCCAGCACGCCGCCTCGACAACCTGGCCTGAGGCGTACAGCTTGCCCCAGCCGCCATAGGCGTCGGCCTGCAGGACGCCGCGATAGCTGTGCAGATGGGCCTGTGGGTGCTCACCCTTGCGGTCGGGGCTGTACTGGTACCAGGCGGCCGGCGGTTCGGTGGAGCCGGCGGGCCGGTCGTCGCGCACGTAGACCCACAGCCGCCCGGTCTTGGTCTTGCCCAGGCCGGGTGCGAGCACCGGCACCGGCGTGTCGTCGGCATGCACCTTGGCTGCGGCCAGCGTGTAGCGACCGAGCGCGGCCACCAGCGGATCCAGCAGCGCATCGCCCTGGTCCACCCAGCCGGCCATGGTCGAGCGGTCGATCACCACGCCGCTGCGCGCGCAGATGCCGCTCAGCCGGTACAGCGGGATGTGGTCGCAATACTTCGAGACCATCACATGCGCCAGCAAGGCCGGGCCGGCCAGGCCGCGCGCGATCGGCCGACTTGGAGCGGCGGCCTGGAAGATCGACTGGCAACGCACGCAGGCCAGCTTGGGCCGCACATGGCGGATGACCTTGAAGTGCGCCGGCACGTACTCCAGTTGCTCGGACACGTCCTGGCCGATCTGGCGCAGGCGGCCACCGCAGGCACTGCAGCCGCAGGCTTGGCCGGCCGTGTCTTGGTGGTCGTCGGTGGCAGCGGGCCGGTGCACCTGCGATTCGCGCGGCAGGTGGGCCGGCAGGCTGCGGTCGATGGACGCGGAGTTCGCTGCAGTACCAGCAGGCGCATTGGCCGGCACCGGCTTGCGCTTGGGCATCACAGCGCCTTCGATGAAGGTGCTCTGGGCGGCCAGTTGCGCGCT
>CAZVLY010000422.1:0-3283 GCA_964628175.1 uncultured Piscinibacter sp.
CGCGAGTGGATGCTGCTGGACCTGCTGCTGACGCAACGCGACCGCGTCGTCACCAAGGACCAGATCGCCGAGAGCTGGGCGGTCGAGCGCAGCGAGAGCGGGGCCGGCTCGATCGAGGTCTACATCCACCGCCTGCGCCGCAAGCTCGAAGGCTCGGGCCTGGCGATCCGCACCGTGCGCGGCCTGGGCTACCTGCTCGAAGCCGAGGCCGAGAGCTGAACGGCGCATGCTCGCGCGCCTGAAGCTCGCGCTGCGCCGATTGCCCGGCGTCACGCCCGGCACCAGCTCGCTGCACCGGCACCTGCTGCTGTGGCTGCTGCTGCCGCAGCTGGTGCTCTGGCTGGCTGGCGCCCTGTTCACCTACAACCTGGCGGCGCGTTACGCCAACCAGGCCATCGACACCACGCTGCACACCGCTTCGAAGGCGCTGGCGCGGCAGGTCAAGCCGATCGGCAACGGGCTGTTCATCGACTTCCCGCGCGCCGCGCAGGACATCATCGAGGCCGACCCCGACGACCGCGTCTACTACATGGTCAGCACGCCGCCGGGGCAGTTCATCCTGGGCAACCACAAGCTGCCGCCGCCGCCGGCGATCGCGCCGCTGCGGCTGGGCCAGCCCTACTTCTACGACGGCAGCATGGGCGAAGGCGACAAGCGCGTCGACGTGCGCGTGGCGGCGCTGTACCTGTCCTATGGCGAGGCGGAGACACCGCAGAGCATGCTGGTGCAGGTGGCGCGCAGCCGGGCCAGCCGCGAGCAGCTCGCCGGCCGCATCCTGCTCGACACGGCGCTGCCGCTGTCGGTGCTGATCGTGCTGATGTCGATGATCGTGTGGGCCGGCATCCGCGCTGGACTGGCGCCGCTGGCGCGCATGCGCGCACTGGTGGAAGACCGCGGACCGAACGACCTGGCCCCGCTCAAGCTCGAATCCGCGCCGCGCGAAGTGCATGCGCTGGCCAAGGCGATCAACACGCTGCTGGCCGCGGTGCACGAGAGCGTCAGCGGCCAGCGCCGATTCATCAGCGACGCCGCCCATCAGCTGCGCACGCCGCTGGCCGGGCTGAAGAGCCAGACCGAGCTGGCGCTCAACGAGACCGACGACCCGGCGCTGCGCGCGCGGCTGCAGCGCGTTCACGAGAGCGCCACGCGCAGCGCGCACCTGGTCAACCAGCTGCTGACGCTGGCGCGTGCCGAACCCGAATCGGCCTCGGCGCAGGGCCGCACGAAGGTCGAGCTGGTGCGCCTGGCCAGCGAGCTCAGCGCCGAGATGGTGCCGCGCGCGCGACTGGCCGGCGTGGACCTGGGCTTCGCCGAAGGGGATGTCGATCCGGTGTTCGTGATGGGCAACGCACTGCTGCTGCGCGAGGCGGTGGCCAACCTGATCGACAACGCGCTGCGCTATGCCGGGCGCGGCAGCACGGTGACCGTGCGCGTGCGGCCGCTGGGACAGGACGCGCTGGTCGAGGTGGAAGACAACGGCCCAGGCATCGCCCCGGCGGATCGCGAACGTGTCTTCGAGCGCTTCGCCCGCGCCACCCTGCAGGGCGATGGCTGCGGCCTGGGCCTGGCCATCGTCAAGGAGATCGCCGAGCGTCACGCCGGCAGCGTGACGCTCGAGGGCGCCGCGCCGCGCGGCCTGCGCGTGCTGATGCGCCTGCCGCGCGCCGCCTGAGGCGCTGCCCACGCCGTCGATGCGGCGGCTATTGCCAGGCGATGCCGGTCATCCAGTCGTGGAAGACACGGCCGTAGCCGTCGCTGGGCGTGCCGTCCACGTCCTTGATCAGCACGTTGTCCCGCTCGGCGAAGACGTCCCAGCAGCAGCCGATCACCGACCAGTTGTTGGCCCCTGCGAAGGGCAGCAGCTGCTGCAGGAACGGAGCCCCCTCGGTGCCGGGCATGTTGTGTTCGCCGGTCTCGGCGAAGACGATCGGCACCTGCGCCGACAGCGCCTGCACGACCGGCCAGTTGACCGGCATGCTCCAGGTGCTCGACAGGTTGCCCCAGCCGCCCAGCGTGAAGCTGGCGCCGCTGCCCGCGCCGCTGCTGCTGCCCTGCGCGACCGGGCCGGCCGGCAAGGCGATCTGCAGGTACTTGCCCTCGCTGCCCAGCGTCACGGCCGTCACCGCACCGCCGGCGCCGACCGCCGCCACGCGCAGCACCGCCGCTTCGTAGACAGTGTTCGGCTTGGCCAGCGTCACCGTGTCGCCGATCGCGTAGCCCGCGCCGCCGGTCGACACGCTGGCCGACGTGGCCCCCTGGATCGGCGGATAGGGGTGCCATGCCGCCGCGACCTGGTTCAGCGGATCGTGCGGCCGGTTGGCCAGCCATCCGCTCATGTTGTTGCTGAACTCGATGCCGCCGACCAGCACCACGTTGGTGGCGCCGGTGGCGCGCACGGCGTCGAGCATCGTCTGCATGCCGGCCGAACGCCATGCGCCGGTGATGTTGCGGTAGTTGGAGGTACCGCTGGTGGCGGGGAAGTAGTCGAAGGTGCCACCACTCATCAGCGCCGTCCAGGCATTCGCCGGCGAGCTCAGTCCGAAGAAGAACGGCTCGTTGTAGAGCGAGAAGAGGACCGTGGGGTTGTCCTTGAAGGTCGTCGCCACCGAGGTCCAGAAGTCGACCGAGTGGTCCATGTTGGCCATCTGCGTCTGCACCATCGGGCAGGCGTTGCCCGGCGCAGCCCAGTGCAGCTCGAGGATCACGTACAGCCCGGCGGCGTTCGCCTCCTGCACCTGCGTGGCGATCGCCGAGCGGTAGTTGCCGCCGGGGTCGCCCTGTCGCGTCACGCCGTCGGTGTCGACACAGGTCAGGCCGAGCCAGGAGGTCTCGTTGAGGGTGAAGCGCACGGTGTTCGCGTGCCAGGCCTTGACGGCCGACCAGCGCGGGCCATTAGGCTGCCCGGCCTGCCCGCCGGACGGATCGCCCGGGCTCCAGCCGCCGATGGCGACGAACTCGAAGCCGCTGAAGCTCACTCCGCGCAGCTGCAGCACGTTGCCGGCCGCATCGACGAGGCGGTTGCCGCTCACCCTCACGCTCGGCGCGCCGCTCGGCGGGCTGGCGGAGATGGTGACGGTGGCCGAGGCCAGCGCGCCGAGCGCCAGGCCGTTGGTCGGGCTCGACAACGCCACGCTGAAGGCCTTGTCGGTGGTGTTGGGCGTGGCCGTGCCGATGGGCAACGAGATGGTCTTGGGCGTGCTGTCGCCGCTGGCCCAGACGAGCGTGCCGCTGCGCGCCGTGTAGTCGCTGCCGGCCAGCGCCGTGCCGTCGGCGGTGGCATAGG
>CAZVLY010000423.1:0-3269 GCA_964628175.1 uncultured Piscinibacter sp.
CTGAACCGGCCGTTCGGCTTTGTCGCGCTGCTCGGCGTGATCGCGCTGATGGGCATGATCATGCGCAACTCGGTGATCCTGATCGACCAGATCGAGCACGACCGCGAGCGCGGGGTGGCGACCTGGGACGCCATCGTCGAGGCGGCGGTGCGGCGCTTCCGGCCGATCATCCTGACGGCGGCGGCGGCGGTGCTGGCGATGATCCCGCTGTCGCGCAGCGTCTTCTGGGGGCCGATGGCCGTGGCGATCATGGGCGGTCTGATCGTGGCGACCGCCCTGACCCTGCTGGCGTTGCCGGCCATGTACGCGGCGTGGTTCCGTGTCAAACCGGCCCGCGAGGAGCGGCTCGCGGCATCCCGCTAAAATGCCGGGTTTGCCGTCGAGGCCGTCCCCCATGCGCGGGTGGCGAAATTGGTAGACGCACCAGGTTTAGGTCCTGACGCCAGCGATGGTGTGGGGGTTCGAGTCCCCCCCCGCGCACCAGCCATTCAACCCTCAAGTTCGAGATCATCATGTCCGTCCAAGTCGAAACCCTCGAAAAGCTCGAGCGCCGCATCACGCTGACGCTGGCTGCCACCACCATCCAGTCGGAGGTGGAGTCTCGACTGAAGCGCCTGGCCCGCACCGTCAAGGCCGATGGCTTCCGCCCCGGCAAGGTGCCGATGAGCGTGGTCGCCCAGCGCTACGGCTACTCGGTGCATTACGAGGTGATGAACGACAAGGTCGGCCAGGTCTTCAACGAGGCCGTCAACGAGGCCAAGCTGCGCGTCGCCGGCTCGCCGAAGATCACCGAGAAGGAAGGCGCGCCCGAAGGCCAGGTCGCCTTCGACGCCACCTTCGAGGTGTATCCGGAGGTCAAGCTCGGTGACATCGGCACCGCCGAGGTCGAGCGCGTCTCCACCGAGGTCACCGAGGCCGCGATCGACAAGACCCTGGACATCCTGCGCAAGCAGCGCCGCACCTTCCAGCAGCGCGCCGCCGCCGAAGGCGCCGCCGAAGGTGACCGCGTGACGATCGACTTCGAAGGCAAGATCGACGGCGTGCCCTTCGAGGGCGGCAAGGCCGAGGCTTTCCAGTTCATCATCGGCGAAGGCCAGATGCTCGAGCAGTTCGACGCTGCCGTGCGCGGCATGAAGGCCGGCGAGAGCAAGACCTTCCCGCTGCAGTTCCCGGCCGACTACCACGGCAAGGACGTGGCCGGCAAGGAAGCCGACTTCCTCGTCACGCTGAAGAAGATCGAGGCGCAGCATCTGCCCGAAGTCAACGAGGCGCTGGCCAAGTCGCTGGGCATCAAGGACGGCACCGTCGAGGCGCTGCGCGCCGACATCAAGCGCAACCTCGAGCGCGAGGTGAAGTTCCGCGTGCTGGCGCGCAACAAGGCCAGCGTGATGGACGCGCTGATCAAGGTGGCCGAGCTCGACGTGCCCAAGGCGCTGGTCACCGGCGAGGTCGAGCGCATGACCGAATCGGCCCGCGCCGACCTCAAGAAGCGCGGCATCAAGGATGCCGACAGCGCGCCGATCCCGGCCGAGATCTTCCAGCCGCAGGCCGAGCGCCGCGTGCGCCTGGGCCTGGTGGTGGGCGAACTGGTGCGCGCCAACAACCTGCAGGCCAAGCCCGATCAGCTGCAGGCCCACATCGAGGAAATGGCGCAGAGCTACGAGCGCCCGGCCGAGGTGGTGCGCTGGTACCTGGGCGACCGCCAGCGCATGGCCGAGGTCGAGGCGGTGGTGATCGAGAACAATGTGGCCGAGTTCGTGCTGTCCAAGGCCAAGGTCACCGACAAGGTGGTTCCTTTCGACGAGCTGATGGTCGGCTGACGCGCCTCGGTCGTACGACCGAGCAGCCCGTCACGCGGGGCGCCGAGCTGAGAAGCCGGCGCCCCGCGCCGCTTCTGCAGCCCGCCTCTTGTGGCCACATAATCGACCCCGATATCCCCGAAGACCCCATATCTCCAAGGATTGCCATGAGCGCGCTCGACACCACCAGCCTGGGCATGGTGCCCATCGTCATCGAAACCTCCGGCCGCGGCGAGCGCGCCTACGACATCTACAGCCGGCTGCTGCGCGAGCGCATCATCTTCCTGGTCGGCCCGGTGACCGACCAGTCGGCCAACCTCGTGGTGGCGCAGATGCTGTTCCTGGAGAGCGAGAACCCGGACAAGGACATCTACCTCTACATCAACTCGCCGGGCGGCTCGGTGACGGCGGGCATGTCGATCTACGACACCATGCAGTTCGTCAAGCCGGACGTGTCGACGATGTGCCTGGGCATGGCCGCCAGCATGGGATCCTTCCTGCTGATGGCGGGCGCCAAGGGCAAGCGCGTGGCGCTGCCGAACTCGCGCGTGATGATCCATCAGCCCTCCGGCGGCGCCCAGGGCCAGGCCACCGACATCGAGATCCACGCCCGCGAAATCCTCAAGACCCGCGAACAGCTGAACAAGATCTACGCCGAGCGCACCGGCCAGCCGCTGGAGAAGATCCAGGCCGACATGGAGCGTGACTTCTTCCTGGATGCGGAAGAGGCCAAGGCCTACGGCCTGATTGATCAGGTGATCGCCAAGCGTCCCTGAATCCACGCCGGGCGTCCGGGCGCGGATAAGGGCCGTTTCCCGGCCTTATCCACAGGGAAGGGCAGGTTGCCTTTTCAACTATCATTCGACCAGCGCCACCCTCCCAGGCACCCAACCCATGGCCGACAAAAAGGGCTCCCCGACCGAGAAGGTTCTGTACTGCTCCTTCTGCGGCAAGAGCCAGCACGAGGTCAAGAAGCTGATCGCCGGCCCGTCGGTGTTCATCTGCGACGAGTGCATCGAGCTTTGCAACGACATCATTCGCGATGAAGTGCCGGCCGAAGGCGCGGAAGCCCGTGCCGCGAAGTCCGACCTGCCGATCCCGACCGAGATCAAGTCCATCCTCGATCAGTACGTGATCGGCCAGGACGCCGCCAAGCGCACGCTGGCGGTGGCGGTCTACAACCACTACAAGCGGCTCAAGCACATGAGCCGCACGAAGGACGAGGTCGAGCTGTCGAAGAGCAACATCCTGCTCATCGGGCCGACCGGTTCCGGCAAGACGCTGCTGGCGCAGACGCTGGCCCGCCTGCTCAACGTGCCCTTCGTCATCGCCGACGCCACCACGCTGACCGAAGCCGGTTACGTGGGCGAGGACGTCGAGAACATCATCCAGAAGCTGCTGCAGAACTGCGGCTACGACGTCGAGAAGGCGCAGCGCGGCATCGTCTACATCGACGAGATCGACAAGATC
>CAZVLY010000424.1:0-3269 GCA_964628175.1 uncultured Piscinibacter sp.
GCGCCGGCAGTCTGTGCGCAAGCGGACACAGCAGCGCCGGCGCGCCGCTCAGCGCTGCGCTGGCCGTCTGGCGCGGCCGAGCAGGCAGCGCTCGCGGGCCGTCCGGGACGCCGCCGCCTCGCAGCGCGCCGCCGAGTCGTCGATGGCCGCGGCCGCTGGCCGCCGCGTCTTCCCGGCGGGCCCGGACGCCTGCTTGCCCGGCCCCAGCGGGATGACGATCTGCGGCGTGACGGCGTCCGCCGGGCGCAGGTCACCCGGCATGGAGGCAGTTTCGCGCAGTTCGCTCGGCGACATGCGCCGGGGCCCCGGGCTGGTGGCCGGCGGCGCCGAAGCCGCCGCGGCCTGCGGCGGCGGCGCGACCTGCGCCGAGGCCAGACAGGATGCGAGCGTCAGTCCCAGGCCCAGCAGGGCCCCGCCGCAGTGACTCATGTCGATGCTCCTCGGGTGTTGCGCAGGTCTGCACCTTGGGACCCGCGCGGGCGCGGGTCGGTGCGCTGGCGCACCCCGCGGCCTCGAGCACCTGTTCGGCTGGGTGGGGCAACGCACAGATGCGCCTGTGCCGATCCGCTACACCCGTCGCATGCTCCCCACCGCGTTCCCCGGCATCGGCCCGTTCGTGCTGGGGCTGTGCGCGCTGGTGCCGATGGCCTCGCACGCCGAGCTCTCCAACGACGCGATCGCCGGCCCGGGCCTGCGCACGCGGCCGGCCTACGACGGCTCCGGCACCCGGCTGACGGAACTGGTGCCGGTGCTGCGCTACTTCGGCCCGATCGCCTTCGCCCGCTCGACGCAAGGCGTGCTGGAGGGCGGAGTCCGGTTCGCGCTGGCGCCCGGGCTGCACGCCGGCGTGCAGCTGAGCTACGAACCGGGTCGGCGCAGCGGCGACGCCGACTTCCTCGAGCGCCGGGGCCTGGCGACGATCGATCGCGGGGCCGCGCTCGGCGTGCACGCGGAGTGGGACGGCGCCATCGGCCCCGTTCCGATCACCCTGCTCGTCCGCGGCCGCCGTCAAGCCCAGACCGAACTTGGCACCCAGGCGGACCTGCGCCTGAGCGCCGGCGTGCTGCGCAGCGGGTCGCTGGCCGCCGGCGTGTTCGCGCAGTCGATCTGGGCCGATGCGAGGTCGGCGAGCGCCTTCTACGGCGTCACGCCGCAGCAGTCCGCGAGCTCCGGCTTGCCCGCATTCGATGCCGGTTCCGGCTGGCTGTCGGCGAGCACCGGGGTGCTGTGGTCCTTCGACCTCGGCGTCGAATGGATGCTGGTCGGCAACCTCGAAGCCCGGCGCTTGCAGGGCGATGCGGCGCACAGCCCGCTGGTCGAGCGGCGCTGGAACCACACGGCCAGCGTGGGCCTGGCCCGCCGCTTCTGACACGCCCTCCGCGAAGGCACCCCCGTGACGCCAAGCCCACCCCTGCGCCGTCGGCCGATGCTGTTGCTGCTGGCGTCGTGGCTCGCCGCGCCGCTCGCGCAGGCGGCACCGCCCGCCGCCGTGCAGGCCGAAGTCAGCTTCCTGCTCGGCTACATCGAGGGCTCGGGCTGCGACTTCTACCGCAACGGCAGCTGGAGCAACTCGCGGGAAGCGCAGGCGCACCTGCGCAACAAGTACGAGTACCTGTCGGCGCGCGACCTGGTCGACACCACCGAGCACTTCATCGAGCGCGCCGCCACGCAGAGCAGCCTGACGGGCCAGGCCTACATGGTGCGGTGCCAGGGCGGCACCCCGATGGCGTCGCAGCCGTGGCTGCGCGCCGAGCTGGCGCGACTGCGCAGGCTGCGATGACCACCGCAGCCTGCCCTGCCACCCGATCGGCTGCGCGAAGCGTCGCCTTCGCCGCGCTGCTGCTGCTCGCGGCGGCGGGCGCCGGTGCGCAGGCCTCCAGAGACGCGGAGCCTCTGGACGGCTCGGTGGCGCGCGAGCGCAGCGTCGTCGTGCCGGCGCTCGAGATCGTCGGCTTCGACTTCCTGCTCAACCGCTACAACAAGCGCTTCAGCGGCTCCACCGACTACGACGTCAGCGGCGCCTCGATCCGCCGCAACCTGCGCGGGCCCTGGGTGGTCGACAACGACCCCTTCAAGGTCAACCAGGCCGCGCACCCCTACCAGGGCTCGCTGTACCACGGCGCCGGCCGTGCCACCGGCCTGAGCTACTGGGAAGCCTCGGCGCTGACCTTCGCCGGCAGCGCCTGGTGGGAGATCACCGGCGAGAAGACGCCGCCCTCGCGCAACGACCAGATCGCCAGCGGCGTCGCCGGCAGCTTCCTGGGCGAGCCGCTGTTCCGCATGGCGCACCTGGTGCAAAGCCGCAGCGACCTGTCACCCGCCTGGCGCGGCTGGATCGCCGCCGCGATCTCGCCGCCGGTCGGCCTGAACCGCGCGCTGTTCGGCGCGCGCTTCGACAGCGCCTTCGCCGACCACGACCCGGCCTACTACGGGCGGCTGCACGTCGGCGCGACGCATGCCAACCAGAACGACTTCGACTCCACACCCGGCTTCCGGCGCAACGCGAGCCAGATCGACTTCGCCGTCGACTACGGCCTGCCGGGCCAGCCCGGCTACACCTACCAGCGGCCTTTCGACTACTTCAACTTCCAGGTGCTGCTGTCCAGCGCCAACGGGGTCGAGAACCTCAGCTCGCGCGGCCTGCTCTACGGCACCGACTACGCGGTCGGCGACAGCTACCGCGGCATCTGGGGCCTGTACGCGAACTACGACTACCTGTCGCCGCAGATCTTCCAGGTCTCGACCACCTCGCTGTCGCTGGGCACCACGGCGCAGTGGTGGGCCTCGCGCAACGTGGCCCTGCAGGGCACGTTGCTGGCCGGGCTGGGTTACTCGGCCGTCAGCACCCTGCAGCAGCCGACCGACATCCCCGAGTACCACTACGGCATGTCCTCGCGCGCTGCGCTGGCCCTGCGCCTGATCGCCGGCGAGCGCGCCGCGGTCGACATCGCGGCACGCATGGTCTCGGTGGGCCGGTTCACGCGGCGCGCGGCCGGCCGCGACGAGATCTCCCGCATCGACAGCGCCTTCACCTGGAAGATCAGCGGGCCCCACGCCATCGGCGTGAACTACGTGTGGTCGCACCGAAGCGCCGATTTCCCGGGCACGCCCGGGCGCCGCCAGACGCTGGGGCGCCTCGGGCTGTACTACACCCTGCTCGGCCAGGACGGCTTCGGCGCGGTCGACTGGCGTCCCCTACGCGCAGCCCCCTAACCCCGCCGCTCTGTACGCTAGCAGACAGACGGCCACGCAAGGACGGAGGAGATTCC
>CAZVLY010000425.1:0-3260 GCA_964628175.1 uncultured Piscinibacter sp.
CCCATCAGGTTGTGGCCGCGGTGCTGCAGCAGCGCGTTCATCGGCACCACCAGGAAGCCGCCGATCGCGCCCAGCAGGATCAGGAAGGGCGCGGCCGCCCACACGTTGGTGATGAAGTTCAGCCCGATCACCAGCAAGCCCATCGCGATGCCCAGCGGGATCACGCCGGTGGCCTGGTCGAGCCGGCAGCGCAGCGAGGCGACGATCGCGCCGGCGGCCGTGCCGATGGCCACCACGCCCACCAGCGACGAGGCCTGCGTGGTGCCGTAGCCCAGCGCGGCGGCGGCCCAGGCGAACACGATCACGCGCAGGTTGCCCGAGACGCCCCAGAACAGCGTGGTCGTCGCCAGCGAGATCTGGCCGAGCTTGTCGCTCCACAGACGGGCGTTGCAGTTGGAGAAGTCGCGCACCAGCGTGCCGACGTTGCTCGACAGCACCTGCAGCGGCGCCTCGGTGCGCGGGATCTTCAGGTTGAACAGGGCCGCGGCGATGTAGAGGAAGACGATCAGCGAGATGGCCGCTTCAGGCGGCGTGTCGATGCTGGTGTCGATCAGCGGCAGGTTGAAGGCCAGCAGGTGGACCGCGATGTTCTTGCCCACCAGCTGGCCGCCGAGCAGGATGCCGAAGATGATCGACAGGATCGTCAGGCCCTCGATCCAGCCGTTGGCCTTGACCAGCTGCGAGGCCGGCAGCAGCTCGGTGAGGATGCCGTACTTGGCCGGCGAATAGGCGGCCGCACCGAGGCCGACGATGGCGTAGGCCAGCAGCGGGTGGCCGCCGAACAGCATCAGCAGGCAGCCCACCACCTTGATGGCGTTCGAGATGAACATCACCTTGCCCTTGGGCACCGCGTCGGCGAACGCGCCGACGAAGGGGGCGAGAATCACGTAGAACAGCGCGAACATCGGCGACAGCGCCGGCACATGCCAGGCCGGTGCGCCGGAGCTCTTCAGCAGTTCGATGGCCGCCACCAGCAACGCGTTGTCGGCCAGCGAGCTGAAGAACTGCGCCGACATGATGGTGTAGAAGCCGCGTTTCATTCGCTCCGTTGCACGCGCGCGCGGCCCGGGGATGCGGGGGACTTCGGCGGCGCAGGTTTATAGCACGCGGCCCCGTCACTTCTTCCCGCGGGGGAACCCCCGGTCCGGGCTCGCTGGCAGAATCGGCGCACCATGCCCAGACCGATCGAGGCGCTGATCCACACCGAGGCGCTGGCGCACAACCTGCGCCGCGCGCGCCGGGCCGCGCCGCAGTCGCGGGTGTGGGCGGTGGTCAAGGCCAATGCCTACGGCCATGGCATCGAACGGGCCTATGCGGGTCTGTCGGGCGCCGACGGCTTCGCGCTGCTCGACCTCGACGAGGCGCAACGTGTGCGCTCGCTCGGCTGGCGCGGCCCGATCCTGCTGCTCGAAGGCTGCTTCGAGCCACGCGACCTGGAGCTGTGCTCGCGCCTGGATCTGTGGCACACGGTGCACCACGAGGCGCAGATCGACATGCTGGCGGCGCACAAGACCAACGCGCCGCACCGCGTCTTCCTGAAGATGAACAGCGGCATGAACCGGCTCGGCTTCCGACCCTCGGCCTACCGCGGCGCGTGGCAGCGGCTGTCGGGCCTGACGCAGGTCGACGAGATCACGCTGATGACGCACTTTGCCGATGCCGACGGCACCGGCGGCGTGGCGGCACAGCTGGCCGCCTTCGAGGCCGCCACGCGCGAACTGCCCGGCGAGCGCTCGCTGAGCAACAGCGCGGCCACGCTGCGCTTCGCCGGGGCCCAGGGCGAGGGCGCTGCCGTGGCGGCCGACTGGGTGCGCCCGGGCATCATGGTCTACGGCTCGGCGCCCGACTACCCGGCGCACGATGCGGCCGGCTGGGCGCTGCAGCCGGCGATGACATTGCGCGCGAAGCTGATCGCCCTGCAGTCGCTGCAGGCGGGCGACCGCGTCGGCTACGGCGGCGGCTTCACCGCCGAGGCGCCGATGCGCATCGGCGTGGTGGCCTGCGGTTATGCCGACGGCTACCCGCGCGTGGCGCCCACCGGCACGCCGGTGCTGGTGAACGGCGTGCGCACGCGCACCGTCGGCCGCGTGTCGATGGACATGATCACCGTCGATCTCACGCCGGTGCCCGAGGCCGGGCTCGGCGCCGAGGTCACGCTGTGGGGCCTCGGGCCGAACGGCAGCACCTTGTCCATCGACGAGGTGGCGCGCTCGGCCGGCACGGTGGGCTACGAGCTGATGTGCGCGCTTGCCCAGCGTGTGCCGGTGAACGTGGTGTGAGCGCGGCGGTGAGACGCGAGCGCCTCGACCCCCTGCATTTCGAACGCGGCGTGCGCGCCGACCTGCAGCAGCGGCGCTGGCTGCGCCTGCATGCCTTCCTGTTGGGCAGCCTGTGTTTCCTGGCCTGCTGGGCGATTTCGGCCGCGCTGATGCGCGCTGGCGTCGGCAGTCTCGCGCTGCGCTGGTCGTTGGCACTGGCCGGGGGTTACGGGGTTTTCCTCGCGCTGCTGTGGCTGTGGTGCCGCTGGCTGCTGTCGCGCGCCGAGGCCGATGGCGACTGGCCGCTCGACGATTCGCTGGAGCTGGTTCCTTCGCGCCGCGGCGGCGGTGGGGGCGTCGAATGCGGCGACAGCGGCCTGGAGGCCGGCGACATCGCCCAGGGCACGCTCGAGCTGGCCGGTTCGGCCGACGAGGGCATCGTGGTCGCGGTGCCGCTGGCCATCGTGCTGGGCATCGCGGCGCTGATCGCCAGCGCGCTGAGCGTGGCGGTGTTCGGCCTGTTCGGCGTCGAGGTGCTGCTCGGCGTGGCGGTCGAGATCGCCTTCGCCTCGGCCGGCGGCGCGCTCGCCTTCCGCGCGCGGCGCGAGGGCTGGCTGCTGCACGCCGCCGGCCGCACCTGGCGGCCGATGCTGATCCTCCTGGTGCTGGTGGCCGTGCTCGGCGTCGTGATCGACCGCTGGATGCCGCAGGCCGGCTCGCTGCCGCAGGCGGTGCGCCTGCTGCGCGGCGGCACGCCGTGAACATCCCGTTCGCGATCGACCCGGCCGAGGTGGACTTCAGCGCCATCCGCGCGCAGGGCGCCGGCGGGCAGAACGTCAACAAGGTCTCGAACGCGGTGCACCTGCGCTTCGACGTGCGCGCTTCCTCTTTGCCCGACGCGTTGAAGGAGCGGCTGCTCGCGACGCGCGATCAGCGCATCACCGACGAGGGCGTGGTCGTCATCAAGGCCCAGCAGCACCGCAGCCTGGAGAAGAACCGCGA
>CAZVLY010000426.1:0-3238 GCA_964628175.1 uncultured Piscinibacter sp.
TGGCGGAACTCGGGCTTGCCGAAGGTGAACACCGCGGCGGCCACGAGCAGCAGCCCGAGCAGCGCCAGCATGTTGTGGCTGACCTCGAGCAAGCCATGCCCGACGTCCTTCAGGAACACCGTGGCCGACTCGCCGATGGCATCGCGCACCTGGCGGGCACGCGTCGAGCATCGCTTCAGCGTTGTCATGTCACTCCTTCTGTTCAGACCGCCGGCCCCGCGGGGCGACCCCGGCAAGCAGTGCCTGGGGCGACGGTGATAATCCTCGGCCGGAGATCGGGTGCCGTCTTGCGCGGCGTCTTCCAGCAGCGATTCGAACCTGGGTTCGACTGTGGCAGCCACTTGGCTGCTCCACTATCCCTGCACCATGGGGTTCGGGTTATCCCTCGATGGTGCGAACGGGCCGAATTCTAGGAAGCCTTTTCATAACCGGTCAAGGTTATGACATCGTTCTTTAATTACTATTTCGTATGAAGTACCGGGATCTTCGTGATTTTGTCGACGGCCTGGAGCTGCTCGGCGAACTGAAACGGGTCGCAGAGCCAGTCTCCGCGCGGCTCGAGATGACAGCGGTCAGTGACTCCGTGCTGCGCGCCGGGGGCCCGGCACTTTTTTTCGAATCGCCCGTCGGTTACAAAATTCCGGTGCTGGCGAACCTCTTCGGCACCCCGAGGCGGGTGGCGTTGGGCATGGGCGCGACCGAGGTGAGCGAACTGCGCGAGGTGGGCCAGCTGCTGGCCCGGCTGAAGGAGCCGGAGCCGCCCAAGGGGCTGAAGGACACCGGCCGCCTGTTACACATGATGAAGGCGGTCTGGGACATGAAGCCGGCCACGCTGCGCCAGGCGCCTTGCCAGGAGGTGGTGCTCGAAGGCGCCGATGTCGACCTGGGCCGCCTGCCGGTGCAGACCTGCTGGCCGGGCGATGCCGGGCCGCTGATCACCTGGGGCTTGGTCGTGACGCGGGGTCCGCAAGGCGGGCCGAAGGCGAGGGCCCGCCAGAACCTGGGCATCTACCGCCAGCAGGTGATCGGCCCGCGCCAGGTGATCATGCGCTGGCTGGCCCATCGGGGCGGAGCGCTCGACTTCCGCGAGTTCGCGCTGGCCAAGCCGGGGCAGCCGTTC
This sequence comes from uncultured Piscinibacter sp., assembly GCA_964628175.1. Lineage (GTDB taxonomy): Bacteria > Pseudomonadota > Gammaproteobacteria > Burkholderiales > Burkholderiaceae_C > Piscinibacter. The sequence continues at coordinate 1,121 of CAZVLY010000426.1, forward strand.
CCGATCGCCGTCGCACTCGGGGCCGATCCGGCCACCATCCTGGGTGCCGTGACGCCGGTGCCGGACACGCTGTCCGAGTACCAGTTCGCCGGCCTGCTGCGCGGCAGCCGCACCGAGGTGACCGACAGCGCCGTCGGTGATGCCGGCGTGATGCTGCAGGTGCCGGCCAGCGCCGAGTTCGTGCTCGAGGGCCGCATCCCGGTGGCCGAGCCCGGCTGGACCGGTCGCAGCGAACACGGCGTGCCGATGAAGGAGGTCAACGGCTACCTGCATGCCCTGGAGGGCCCGTTCGGCGACCACACCGGCTATTACAACGAGCAGGACTGGTTCCCGGTGTTCGAGTTGACGCGCATCACGCACCGGCGCGACCCGATCTACCACTCCACCTACACCGGCAAACCGCCGGACGAGCCGGCCATCCTGGGCGTGGCGCTCAACGAGGTGTTCGTGCCGATCCTGCAGAAGCAGTTTCCGGAGATCGTCGACTTCTACCTGCCGCCCGAGGGCTGCAGCTACCGCATGGCGATCATCAGCATCCGCAAGGCCTACCCGGGCCACGCCAAGCGCGTGATGTTCGGGCTGTGGAGCTTCCTGCGCCAGTTCATGTACACCAAGTTCATCGTGGTGACGGACGACGACGTCGACATCCGCCGCTGGGACGAGGTCATCTGGGCTATCACCACCCGCATGGACCCGCTGCGCGACACCACGCTGGTGGGCAACACGCCGATCGACTACCTCGACTTCGCCTCGCCGGTCAGCGGGCTGGGCGGCAAGATGGGCCTGGACGCGACGAGCAAGTGGCCGGGTGAGACCTCGCGGGAGTGGGGGCGCTCAATCCGAATGGACGCGGCGGTCGAGCAGCGCGTGGCGGGCATCGTCGCGAGCATCACGAAGTCGCACTCATGACAAGAGGAAACACGAGCGCAGATCGCGCTTGAAGTCGGTCGAGCCATGGTCTAGGTTTGAAAGGCCTGCATGCAGGCAAAACCAATGGCGCAGTCCCTGCGCGCCAGGAGCCCCGGACCACTTTCCTCCGGAGCCCCAAACGGTGGCGTCAGCCACCCGCCCCTCCCACCTCTGGTCGGGAGGGGTTTGTCTTTGTAGGCAGCTCGTCTTGTGCGGGCCGGCCGAACAGCAGCCCCTCGTGGACGGCCACCCGTTCGAGCGCTTCCTCGAATCGCGCACGGCAAGCCGCCGCCACCTGTCCCAGGTAGGTATGCAGTTCCGCATCGGCCACGCTGCGGTTCGCGCACTGTGTGCTGTAGGACTCGAAGTGCGAGAGCTGCATCAGCAACTCGGCAATGTGCTTCGGGCATTCACAGGCGATGGTGGTCGACAGGCCGGCGATGTCGGCCAGCGCCGCGTCGTCCCAACGACGTGCCGCAATGGCTTCGGGCGCCGGCCAGGCGGCCTGTGCAACTGCGGGCGCCGCTCGCGTCCGGTCTACTTCCGCATCGAGTCCCCGCAGCCACTGGCCGAGGGCGGTGTCCGAGGGTGGCTCGCGCAGCAACTGCACGCCGTCTGCTGCGAGCTGTTCGCAAACGGACTCGCTGGCATATCGGAACAGCACCGCAGTACGCAAGGGGCGGTCTGCCATTTGCCGCCATTGCGCGAGCCAGTCGTCCGGAAGGGTCGGGGCCTGCACCAACAGCAGATCCGTGGCACAGCCAGCCATGCCCACCACGGCCTCGGCGAGGTCGGCGAACGGGCCCAGCACTGCCAGCGGGCGCTGCAACCGCCGCCGCAGTGCCGGCCGGTGCAGCCGGCGCGCCAGCGCCTCGCCCACCACGGCCACTCGCCATGACGACCCTTCGGCGGCCGGCGCCTCGGCACCCAGCGTGCCGGTGACGGCCGCCGCGTGCGTGGCGGCCACGGCCTGCAGTTGCGCCATGTCCAGTGTCGCCAGGCTGCCGATCGCATGGCCGAGCTCGGTGAGTTGCTTGAGCATCGCGATGCGGCGCACGTCGGCGGCGGTGTACAGACGCTGGCCGCTGGGCGTGAGTGCCGGCGAGGACAGCCGGTAGCGGCGCTCCCAGACGCGCAGCGTGGCCACCGGCATGCGAACCATGCGCGCGACGGCGCCGCTGCGATGCCTTGGGCCGCCGTCCGGAGGGG
>CAZVLY010000427.1:0-3237 GCA_964628175.1 uncultured Piscinibacter sp.
AAGTTGGCGAACAGGCCGAGGTTCTTGCGCAGGCCCAGGATGGCCTGCTCGGGGCGCAGCGCGCGCTCGAGCTTGTCGTACTTCCAGTCGCCCACGGCGCCGAACAGCACCGCGTCGGCATCCTTGGCGAGCTTGAGCGTCGCCTCGGGCAGCGGGTGGCCGTGCGCTTCGTAGGCGGCGCCGCCCACGGCGGCGGTCTCGGTCTCGAAACGCAGGTCGAGGCACTGCATCGCGCGCTGGGCCTGCGCGACGATCTCGGTGCCGATGCCGTCGCCCGGCAGGATGGCGATCTTCAAGCGGATGTCCTTCTCAGAGGGTGTGGGCGAGCCAGGGCTTCTTCAGCAGGCGCTCGGCCTCGAAGCTGCGGATCTTGTCGGCATGGCGCAGCGTCAGGCCGATGTCGTCGAAGCCGCCGAGCAGGCAGAACTTGCGGAACGGCTGCACCTCGAAGGGCAGTTCGGTACCGTCGGCCTTGACCACCACCTGGCGCTCCAGGTCGATGGTCAGCTCGTAGCCGACGAAGGCCGCGACCTCGTCGAACAGCGCGGCCACCTGGTGCTCGGGCAGCACGATGGGCAGCAGGCCGTTCTTGAAGCAGTTGCTGAAGAAGATGTCGGCGTAGCTCGGCGCGATGATGGCGCGGAAGCCGTACTGGTCGAGCGCCCAGGGCGCGTGCTCGCGCGACGAGCCGCAGCCGAAGTTCTTGCGCGCGATGAGGATCGACGCGCCCTTGTAGCGCGGCTGGTTCAGCACGAAGTCGGGGTTGGGCCGGCGGGTGGCCGGGTCCTGACCGGGCTCGCCGCGGTCGAGGTAGCGCCACTCGTCGAACAGGTTCGGGCCGAAGCCGCTGCGCTGGATCGACTTGAGGAACTGCTTCGGGATGATCGCGTCGGTGTCGACGTTCTCGCGGTCCAGCGGGGCGACCAGACCCTTGTGCACTCGGAAGGCTTGCATGGCCGGCGCCTACTTCTTCTTCGCGGCTTCTTCGACCTTCTCGCCGCCGGTCTTGATGTCCTTGCCCAGGCCCTCGATGGTGTTGCAGCCGGCCAGCAGGGTCAGCGAGGCCATCAGGACGAACAGGGTGCGTTTCATGGCGGGTCTCCTTGGTGGTTGAGGCTCGTCAGGCGATGCGCCGGACGTCGACGAAATGGCCTTCGATGGCGGCCGCCGCGGCCATCGCCGGGCTGACCAGGTGGGTGCGGCCGCCGGCACCCTGGCGGCCTTCGAAGTTGCGGTTGGACGTGGAGGCGCAGCGCTCGCCCGGCTCGAGCCGGTCGGAGTTCATCGCCAGGCACATCGAGCAGCCCGGCTCGCGCCACTCGAAGCCGGCCGCGATGAAGACCTTGTCCAGCCCCTCGCGCTCGGCCTGCGCCTTCACCAGGCCCGAGCCCGGCACCACCATCGCCAGCTTCACTGTCGAGGCGACCCGGCCGCCGAGCCGCCGCACCACGGCAGCGGCCTCGCGCAGGTCCTCGATGCGGGAATTGGTGCACGAGCCGATGAACACCTTGTCGATGCGGATGTCGGCGATCGGCTTGTTCGGCTCCAGCGCCATGTATTGCAGCGCTCGCTCCATCGCGCCGCGCTTGTTGGCGTCCTTCTCGCGGTCGGGGTCGGGCACCCGGTCCTCGATGGACAGCACCATCTCCGGCGAGGTGCCCCAGGTGACTTGCGGGCGGATCTGCGCGGCATCGAGCTCGACCACCGCGTCCCAGGCCGCGTCGTCGTCGGAACGCAGCGTGCGCCAGTAGGCCGCCGCCTGCTCCCACTCGAGGCCGGTGGGCGAGAACGGCCGGCCTTTCACGTAGGCGATCGTCGTTTCGTCCACGGCCACCAGGCCGGCGCGGGCGCCGGCCTCGATGGCCATGTTGCACACCGTCATGCGCCCTTCCATGCTCAGCGCACGGATCGCGGTGCCGCCGAATTCGATGGTGTAGCCCGTGCCGCCAGCGGTGCCGATCTTGCCGATGATCGCCAGCACGATGTCCTTGGCCGAGCAGCCGCGCGCGAGCGTGCCGTCCACGCGCACCAGCATGTTCTTCGCCTTCTTGGCCAGCAGCGTCTGCGTGGCCAGCACGTGCTCGACCTCGCTGGTGCCGATGCCGTGGGCCAGCGCGCCGAAGGCGCCGTGCGTCGAGGTGTGCGAATCGCCGCAGACCACCGTCATGCCCGGCAGCGTGGCGCCCTGCTCCGGCCCGATCACGTGCACGATGCCCTGGCGCTTGTCCAGGAAGGGGAAGAACGCCGCCGCGCCGAAGGCCTTGATGTTGGCGTTCAGCGTGGTGACCTGCTGCTTGGAGATCGGGTCGGTGATGCCGTCGTAGCCGAGCTCCCAGCCGGTGGTCGGCGTGTTGTGGTCGGCGGTGGCCACGATCGAGCTGACCCGCCAGGGCTTGCGGCCAGCCAGGCGCAGTCCCTCGAAGGCCTGCGGGCTGGTCACTTCATGCACCAGGTGGCGGTCGATGTAGAGCACCGAGGTGCCGTCTTCCTCGGTGTGGACGACGTGTTCGTCCCAGAGCTTGTCGTACAGGGTGCGTGGCATGGCGATTCGCGGCAGGTCGCGGGAGAACCCGTGATTTTAGGCGCATGAGAAAGGCCCCGGCACTTGCGTGCGGGGGCCTCGTCGGAGCGGGCGGCGGTCAGACGCGCTGCGACAGCGGCTTGACGTCGCGGCGGGTCGAGCCGTGGAACAGCTGGCGCGGACGGCCGATCTTGTACTCGGGGTCGCCGATCATCTCGTTGAGCTGCGCGATCCAGCCCACCGTGCGGGCCAGCGCGAAGATCGCAGTGAACAGCGACACCGGGATGCCGATGGCGCGCTGCACGATGCCCGAGTAGAAGTCGACGTTCGGGTACAGCTTGCGCGACACGAAGTAGTCGTCCTCGAGGGCGATCTTCTCGAGCGCCATGGCGAGCTTGAAAATCGGGTCGTTGTGCAGGCCCAGCGCGTCGAGCACCTCGTGGCAGGTCTCGCGCATCAGCTTGGCACGCGGGTCGTAGTTCTTGTAGACCCGATGGCCGAAACCCATCAGCTTGACGTTGGAGTTCTTGTCCTTCACCTGCTTGATGAACTCGCCGATCTTCTCGACGCCGCCCATCTTCTGCACGTCTTCCAGCATGTTCAGTGCCGCCTCGTTGGCACCGCCATGCGCCGGGCCCCACAGGCAGGCCACGCCGGCTGCGATGGCAGCGAACGGGTTGGTGCCCGACGAGCCGCACAGGCGCACCGTGGAGGTG
>CAZVLY010000428.1:0-1355 GCA_964628175.1 uncultured Piscinibacter sp.
CCCTTGGGCTTGCCGGTCGTGCCGCTGGTGTACAGCGTGTAGCTCGGGTGCGTGGCGTCGACCCACACGCAGGGCACGACGGTGTCCAGGTGCCTGGCGCGCAGCGAGGAGTAGTCGACATCGCGCCCTTCGGTGGTCTCCATCGCGCTCAGTCCGCGGTTGACCAGCAGGACCTTGGCCGGCTTGTGCGCCGCGAGCTTGATGGCCTCGTCGAGCAGCGGCTTGTAGGCCACCACCTTGCCCGAGCGCATGCCGGCGTCGGCGCTGATGACCACGGTGGGCTCGGCATCGTCGATGCGGCTGGCCAGGCTGTGGCTGGCGAAGCCGCCGAACACCACCGAATGGATGGCGCCGATGCGCACGCAGGCCAGCATCGCGAAGGCCGCCTCGGCGATCATCGGCATGTAGATGAGCACGCGGTCGCCCTGCTTGACGCCCAGGTCCTGCAGCACCGCCGCCATGCGCTGCACCTCGGCGTGCAGTTCGCGGAAGCTGTAGACCTTCTCCTGCTCGGTCTCGGTGGAGACGAAGATCAGCGCGTTCTGGTCGGCGCGCGTGGCCAGGTGACGGTCGACGGCGTTGTGGCACAGGTTGGTCCTGCCGCCGACGAACCAGCGCGCGAACGGCGGATTGGAGTAGTCGCAGACCTGCTCGATGGGCGTTTTCCAGTCGATCAGCTTGGCTTGCTCGGCCCAGAAGCCGTCGCGGTCGGTGATCGAGCGCTGGTGAAACTCGGCGTAGCGCGTCATGCGTGTCTCCTGATGATTGTTCTCTCGCTGGCGGCGCATTTCATGCGCATGCTCTTACGAGGGTCTGACGGTCACCCGATGGTCACCACCACGCGGCCGCGCAGCTTGCCCTCCATCAACTCGTGCGCACGCGGGATGGCCTGATCGAGCGGCACGTCCACGGCGATCGCGTCGATCATGGCCGGGTCGAGGTCGCGCGCCAGGCGGTCCCAGGCCTGCCGGCGCAGCGCCAGGGGTGCCATCACGCTGTCCACACCGGCCAGCGTCACGCCGCGCAGGATGAAGGGCATCACCGTGCCCGGCAGGTCGCCGCCGCCCGCGAGCCCGCAGGCGGCCACCACGCCGCCGTAGCGGGTCTGCGCGCAGGCATTGACCAGCGTGTGGCTGCCCACCGCATCGACCACCGCCGCCCAGCGTTCCTTCTGCAGGGGCTTGCCCGGCGCGCTCAGTTCGGCGCGGTCGATCACCGCAGCGGCACCGAGGCGCTTCAGGTAGTCGGCCTCGCTGGACTTGCCCGTGGCCGCGACCACGCGGTGACCCAGCCTCGCCAGCAGCGCGGTGGCCACGCTGCCCACGCCGCCGGTGGCGCCGGTGACCAGCACCTCG
>CAZVLY010000428.1:1365-3212 GCA_964628175.1 uncultured Piscinibacter sp.
AGGCCGTGGCGTTCCAGTGCCAGCACGCACAGCATGGCCGTGTAACCCGCCGTGCCGATGGCCATGGCCTGGCGGGTGCTGAATGCCGCCGGCAGTGGCACCAGCCAGTCGCCCTTCAGGCGGGCGCGCTGAGCCAGGCAGCCCCAGCGGGTCTCGCCCACGCCCCAGCCGTTGTGGATGATCTTGTCGCCCGCCTTCCACAGCGGGTGGCTGCTTTCCAGTACCGTGCCGGCGCCGTCGATGCCCGCGACCATCGGCCAGCTGCGCACCACCGGGCCGCGGTTGGTGATGGCCAGGCCGTCCTTGTAGTTGAGCGTCGAATGCTCGACCTGCAGCAGCACGTCACCCTCGGGCAGCGCCGCCTCGTCGAGCTCACGGATGCCGGCCTGGAAGCCGGCTTCGGTCTTTTCCAGCAAGAGCGCCTTGAACATGGTGTCTCCTCGTCGGTTTGCGCACACGATAGCGCAGCCGCCGCGAGGATCGGAATGTTGCTGCAAGTGCCCGTCGCGACTGAGTTTTTCGGGTTGACGCTGGCGAAGGCAACGCCTAAGCTGCGCCCCAATGTCCCGCTTGCGACCCCCCTTCGACGTCCGCCGCCTGGCCGTGGCCGCGGCGCTCGCCGTGGCCGGCGCGCTGGCGCAGGCCGCGCCGGACAGCGCCAACGACCCGATCGCCAGGCTGCTCGCCGACCGGGGCCTGGGTGATCCGGACAAGCTGCCGGCAGCCGTGCCGCCCAGCGACTACGCGTTCGTCAACAAGGTGCGCGACAAGGCGTCGGACATGGTGCTCAGCGCCATGAACTTCCTCGGCGTGCCTTACCGCCGCGGCGGCAACTCGGCCGACAACGGCTTCGACTGCAGCGGCTTCACGCGCCATGTGTTCGAGATGAGCCTGGGCCTGGTGCTGCCGCGCCGCGCCGACGAGCAGGCCGGCGCGCCAGGGCTCAAGAAGATCAAGCGCGAGGAACTGAAGCCGGGCGACCTGGTGTTCTTCAACACGCTCAAGCGCACGTTCTCGCACGTGGGCATCTACATCGGCGAGGGCAAGTTCATCCACGCACCGCGTGCCGGCGGCGAGGTGCGGGTGGAGGACATGCGCTATGCCTACTGGAGCAAGCGCTTCACCGGCGCCCGGCGCGCGCAGCCGCTCGAGGCCGCCGCGGAGCCGGCCCGCGCCGACACCATCGCGGCGCCGGACAAGGCGGCCCCGACCAACGCATCACCGGCCGTTCCCGCGACCGACGCCGAAACCTTCCGCACGCTGCACTGAGTCGCGAGGCTCGCCTTACCCCGGTCAAGCCCGGGGTCGCGCGGGGGAAGCGGCATCGCACTGGAAGGCACAATCCGCGCATGGGCGAAAAAGTCATTCCACTGGCCGACCACCGCTACGCGGCCAGCATCCCGCGCATTCCGAGCCAGCCGGCCGAGCCGACGGGCTTGCTCGGCGACCGGCTCGGCCGGCCGCTGACCGACCTGCGAATCTCGGTCACCGACCGATGCAACTTCCGCTGCAGCTACTGCATGCCCAAGGAAGTGTTCGACAAGCAGTACAACTTCCTGCCCCATTCCTCTCTGCTGAGCTTCGAGGAAATCACGCGCACGGCGCGGCTGTTCGTCGCCCACGGCGTGCGCAAGCTGCGCCTGACCGGCGGCGAGCCCTTGTTGCGCAAGAACGTCGAGGCGCTGATCGCCATGCTGGCCGAGCTGCGCACGCCGGACGGCGCGCCGCTGGACCTGACGCTGACCACCAACGGCTCGCTGCTCGAGCGCAAGGCGCAGGCGCTGAAGGATGCCGGGCTGCAGCGCGTCACGGTCAGCCTGGACGCGCTGGACGACACCATCTTCCGG
>CAZVLY010000429.1:0-3207 GCA_964628175.1 uncultured Piscinibacter sp.
ACGTCGATGACGATCAATGCGCTTTTCATGGAGGGCTCCTTTTCAGTCGGGTGGCGATGCCCGCACTGTGCCCTCGCCGCCCAGCGGCGGCCACGCGTTCAGCGACGTTCGCCGATCACTTCCGGACAGGCGGCGGCAGCGGCACGACCGCCACCGGGTCCATGCACACCGACTTCAGGTAGGCCAGCAGCTCGTCGCGGCCGCCGGACTTGCCGCTGTGCCGCCAGCCCGCCGGCAGGGGGCGCGCGCTCGGCCAGACGGCGTATTCGCGGCGGTCGTTGACGACGATCTCGTAGGTGGCGGCGCGGGCGACTTTCGGCATGCGCCCAGCTTAGGAGCGTGCAGCCCGCAGCCGCCAGCGGGTCGGCCGCCGCGGCGGCAGCTTTTCACAGTCCTATCGCACACGACCCACAGGCGGCCGCGCCGGGCGGGCCTGCTACCCTTGCCGCGATGCCGCGCCACGCCCCCGTGTTCACCCTGCAGGAGCTGCTGCTCACCGAGGCCGTGAAAGACCTCGAGGCGGCGACGCCGCTGCAGGACGATCGGGCCTTGCGCGAGGCCGCGGCAGCATCGCCGCAGCGCGAGCGGCGCATCGTGCAGCGGGCGCTCACCCTCGCCGCCGATACCGGCCTCGATGGCGATGCCGCCTGGCTGCGCCGCGCGCTGCCGACGCTGGGCCTGGCCGCGGTGGCCGCTGCGGTCCTGCTCGCGGCGCTGGTGACGACTTCACTGCTCGGCGAAGGCCGACGCATCAACGCGCTGGCGGCGCTGGCGCTGCTCGTGCTGCCCAACCTCGCGGGCATCGTGGCCTGGGCGCTGTTCGCCGCGCTGCCGGGCCGCGGCGGCGCGGGGCTGCTCGGCCATGCCGCCGCCTGGCTCGGGCGCCGCGGCCCGTGGCAGCGCCGCTCGGCGCGCGTCGTGCCGGCGGCCCTGCGCCTGCTCGACCGCACCCGCCTGGCGCCTTGGCTGCTCGGCGGGCTGAACCACCTCTTGTGGGCGCTGGCCTACCTGCTGGCCGCGCTCGGCCTGGTGGCCGTGCTGTCGCTCGCCGAATACCGCCTCGGCTTCGAGACCACGATCCTGTCACCGCCGGCACTTCACGAGGCCGCACGCGCCATCGCCTGGTGGCCGTTGCAGCTCGGCCTGCCGGCGCATGTGCCCGACGCCGCCGGATCGGCCGGCGCCTCGCACGCGCTGGGCTGGTGGCTGATCTCCGGCACGCTGGCCTATGGCGCCCTGCCGCGGCTGCTGCTGCTCGCGCTGTGTGCCGCCGTGGCCCGCGCGCGCAGCGGCGCGTTGACGCTGGACACGCAGGACCCGTACTACCGCACGCTGATCAACCGCTTCGAGGCCCTCGCGCCGACGCAGGTGCGCGATGCGGAGCACGCGGCGCCCCAGGCACGGCGTGATGGCGCCGTGGCGACGGTGCGCGGCGGACCGCTCGCGCTGATCGGCTTCGAGCTGCCGCCGGAGGCCGCGCTGCCGCCGGCGCTGGTGGCCGAGGCGGCGTGGAGCGAGCGCATCGAAGGCCGCGGCGACGAGCGCGCGGCGCTGCTGGAGCGGCTGGCGGCGGCGCCGCCGGCGCGCCTGCTGGTGGTCTGTCATGCCGCCTCGACGCCGGATCGCGGCACCGGCCGCTTTCTCGACGGCGCGCGGCCGCTGCCCACCGCACTGCTGCTCGTGCCCGCCGAGCTCGCACCGGCCGCCCTGCCGCGCTGGCGAGGCTGGCTGGACGCAGCCGGCCGCGCCGGTCTGCCGGTGTTCGCCGATGCCGACGCGGCACGGCGCTGGAGCGGCCATGGCTGAGCCGCTGGCCATCGCCGTCGTCGGGCACACCAACGCCGGCAAGACCTCGCTGCTGCGCACACTGACGCGGCGGCGCGACTTCGGCGAGGTGTCGGACCGGCCGGGCACAACGCGCCATGTCGAATCGGTCGATCTGGCCCTCGACGGCCGTGCGGCGCTGCGCTTCTTCGACACGCCGGGCCTGGAAGACCCGACCGGCCTGCTCGCCGCGCTGGGCCCGCTGCGCGCCGACATGACCCCGCCGCAGCGCATCCGCGCCTTCCTCGAGACCCGCGCTGCGCGCGAGGACTTCGAGCAGGAGGCGAAGGTGCTGCGCACGCTGCTGGACATCGACGCCGCGCTGTTCGTCATCGACTGCCGCGAGCCGGTGGTCGCCAAGTTCCGCTGCGAGGTGGAGATCCTCGCGTCCTGCGGCAAGCCGGTTCTGCCGGTGCTCAACTTCGTGCGCGACCCGCTCTCGCGCGAGGCTCAGTGGAGCACGCTGCTGGCCGACTTCGCGCTGCATGCGCAGGCCCGCTTCGACGCGGTGGCGCCCTTCGAGGGCGGGCAGGCGCAGCTCTACGCCAGCCTGCAGGCGCTGCTGCCGCAGCGGCAGGACGTGCTGCAGCAGGTGGCCGGCTTCCTCGAACGCGAACGGGCAGAGCGGCACGAGGCCGGGCTGCGGCTGATCGCCGATGCGCTGCTCTCGCTGGGCGCGCTGCGCGTCACGCTGTCGCGCGAGGAAGCCGGCTCGCCGGCCGTGAAGGCACGCATCGTCGAGCGTTTCCGCGCCGAGGTGCTGCAGCGCGCGCGGCGCGCCGTCCAGTCGCTGCTCGACGTGCACGCCTTCGCCCACGACGATGCCGAGCTCGCCCTGCTGCCCTGGCTCGACGGCCGCTGGGCGGCCGACCTGTTCCACCCCGAGACCTTGCGCGAGGCCGGCGTGCGCCTGGGCCAGGGCGCGGCCATCGGCGCGGGCATCGGCCTGGCCGCCGACGTGGCGCTGGCCGGGCTGTCGCTGGGCAGCGCGGCGGCGCTGGGTGCGGCGATCGGCGGCGCGGCCAGCCAGGGCTTCGGCACGCTGGGCCGGCGCCTGGCCGAAACGCTGCAGGGCCGCGAGGCGCTCTCGCTGGAAGACGCGGTGGTGATGGTGGTGGCGCAGCGCCTGCTCGTGCTGCATGCGGCGCTGGACGCCCGCGGCCATGCGGCCCAGGGCCGCATCGACCTGGAGCGCGCGGCGCTGCCGGTGGAGCGGCTGCGGCCGCTGCTGCGCGCCGTGCAGCCGGCACGTGCCCACCCGCAGTGGGCCGAAGGCGATTCGCCACGGCGCGAGGCGGCGCAGCGCGCGCTGATCGCCGAGCTGCGCGCGCTCGGCTGAGCCGCCGAAGCGAAGTGCCTGTGCAACTGCGCAGCGCAGCCGGC
>CAZVLY010000430.1:0-1917 GCA_964628175.1 uncultured Piscinibacter sp.
CAATGGCAGGCCGACCTGGCCGAAGTCGTCTCGCGGGTCGAGGCCGACAAGGAGCGCATCAAGGGCGTGCTGGCCTGCTCGGCCAAGAAGACCTTCTTCGCCGGCGCGCAGCTCGACAATGTGCTCAAGCTGAAGGCCGAGGATGCCGCTGCCGGCTTCAAGGGCATCGAGGCGATGAAGGCCTGCTTCCGCCGCCTGGAGACGATGGGCCGCCCAGTGGTGGCGCTGCTCGGTGGCGCCGCGCTCGGCGGCGGCTGGGAGGTGGCGCTGGCTGCGCACGCGCGCTTCGCGCTGGACGACCGCAAGATCCAGTTCGGCACGCCCGAGGTGTCGCTCGGCCTGATCCCCGGCGCCACCGGCATCACGAAGACCGTGCGCCTGCTCGGCCTGATGGCGGCGCAGCCCTACTTGATGGAGGGCAAGCTGTTCGGCCCCCGCGAGGCGCTGGAACTGGGTCTCGTCAACGGCGTCGGCTCGACGATGGACGACCTGCGCGAACTGGCGCTGGCCTGGATCGCCGAGAACCCGCAGGCCGTGCAACCCTGGGATCGCAAGGACTACCGCATGCCGGGCGGCTCGCCGAGCAGCCCGAAGATCGCCATGGGCCTGACGGTGGCACCGGCCATGCTGGCCGCGAAGGCGCACGGCCTCTATCCGGCGGCGCAGGCCATCCTCGAGACCATGGTCGAGGGCGCGATGGTCGACTACGACACCGCCACGCGCATCGAGAGCCGCAAGCTGGCCAAGATCATGGTCGGGCAGAACGCCAAGAACATGATCACGGCCTTCTTCTTCAACCTCAACGCGATCAAGTCGGGCAAGTCGCGGCCGCAGGGCTTCGCGCCGTGGAAGCCGGCCAAGGTCGGCGTGCTCGGCGCCGGCATGATGGGCGCGGGCATCGCGCATGCCAACGCGGCGCGGGGCATTCCCTGTGTGCTCAAGGACGTGTCGATCGAGAAGGCCCGCGCCGGCCACGAGGCGGTGCGCAAGATCACCGCGCCGCTGGTGGCCAAGGGCCGCATGGACGAGGTCAAGCAGGCGGCGCTGCTGAACCTTGTCACGCCGACGGCCGATGCCACCGACCTGAAGGGCTGCGATCTGATCATCGAGGCGGTGTTCGAGCAGCGCGAACTGAAGGCACAGGTCACGCGCGAGGCCGAGCCGATGCTCGCCGCCGGCGGCGTGTTCGCGTCGAACACCTCCACCCTGCCGATCGGTGGCCTGGCCCAGGCGAGCGCGGCACCGCAGCGCTTCGTCGGCCTGCACTTCTTCTCGCCGGTGCACAAGATGAAGCTGGTCGAGATCATCCGCGGCCAGGCCACCGACGACGAGACCGTGGCGCGCGCCTACGACTACGTGCTCGCACTGGGCAAGACGCCGATCGTCGTCAACGACTCGCGCGGCTTCTTCACCAGCCGCGTGTTCGGCACCTACGTGATGGAAGGTGCCGCGATGCTCGCCGAGGGCATCGCCGCGCCGCTGATCGAGCACGCGGCGGTGGCCGCGGGCATGCCGGTCGGCCCGCTGGCGGTGATCGACGAGACCTCGCTGTCGCTGTCGGTGCACGTGATGGAGCAGACCCGCGCCGACCTGGCCGCGGCCGGGCAGGCCTACCAGCCGGGCGCTGGTGAACAACTCATCGAGCGCATGGTCAAGGAGTTCAAGCGCCCTGGTCGCGCCGGCGGTCGGGGCTTCTACGACTATCCGGTCGGCCAGCCCAAGCGGCTGTGGCCGGGGCTGAAGCAGCACTTCGAACGCGCGGATGCCGCAGCCGACGTGGCGGAACTGAAGCAGCGGCTGCTTTATCGCCAGTCCATCGAAACGGCGCGTTGCCTGGCCGAGAACGTGCTGACCAGCGTGCACGAGGCGAACATCGGCTCGATCTTCGGCATCGGCTTCCCGGCCTGGACGGGCGGG
>CAZVLY010000430.1:1927-3207 GCA_964628175.1 uncultured Piscinibacter sp.
GGGCACTGCAGTTCGTCGCCTCGGAAGGGCTCGAGACCTTCATCCGCAATGCCGAGGCCCTGGCCGCACGCCACGGCCCGCGGTTCGCATTGGCCCCCGTGGTGCAGGACACGCTGCGCCGCGCGCTGGGCTGATGCGGCGGAGCCTGGAAATGAAAAGGCCCCGCAAGCGGGGCCTTGTTCATGTGCGAGAAGCGATCACTTCAGGCTCAGGATCCAGGCGACGAGCTTCTTCGACTCGGCCTCGTTGACCTGCGCGTTGGCAGGCATCGGGATCTGGCCCCAGGCGCCCACGCCACCCTTGATGATCTTCGCGGCCAGCTTGTCGGCGGCGTCCTTCTGGCCGGCGTACTTGGCGGCCACTTCCTTGTAGGACGGGCCGAGGACCTTCTTGTCCACGGCATGGCAGGCCAGGCAATTCTTGGCCTTGGCCAGGGCTTCGTCGGCCATGGCGGGAGCGGAAACGGTGGCGGCAGCGGCCACGAGGGCGAGAGCGGGGAACAGCTTCATGATTTCCTTTCGGGGTCAAACGGGAAATTCTGCGGATGTTTCGGCACCCGCCCAACCGAACGGTCGGCTACATTGGCTCTAACGGATTGTAGGGGCCGCGGTTGACGCGCATCTTGCAGCGCTTTCCCGCACCCTGGAGTTTCATACATGTACTTCGTGATCATCGGCGTGCTGATCATCCTGGCCAACCTGCTCGGGGTCGGCCCGATGGCGAACTGGAGCTGGAACATTTCCGGCGATCTGTGGAAGTTCTGCGTCCCGTTCGTCCTGGCCGTCTTCTGGTGGGCCTGGGCCGACGCCTCCGGCTACAACAAGCGCCGCGAGATGGAAAAGATGGAGGATCGCCGCCGCAGCCGGCGCGAGCAGAACCTCGTGGCGCTGGGCATGGACAAGACCGCCCGCCGCGCCAAGAAGGCCGCCAAGCGCTGAAGGCGCCGCCGAAGCGCCTGCGCTGCGGCACAGGCGCTGCGCTTCGACGGCTCAGTCGAACTTGTCCAGCACCGCGCCCGAACTCGCGCTCGAGGCGTTCATCGCAAACTTGGCGAGCACGCCACGGGTGTAACGCGGCGCCGGTCGCTTCCATGACAGCCGGCGCCTGGCCAGTTCCTCGTCGCTCACGTTGAGTTGCAGCGTCAGGGTGCGGGCATCGATCGTGATCGAGTCGCCTTCGTGCACCAGCGCGATGTTGCCGCCCTCGTAGGCCTCCGGGGCGACGTGGCCGACCACCATGCCCCAGGTGCCGCCGGAGAAGCGCCCGTCGGTGATCAGGCC
>CAZVLY010000431.1:0-3196 GCA_964628175.1 uncultured Piscinibacter sp.
GCGAGCCGGCGCGCGAACTGACGCTGCGCCGCGCGCTGTTCGCGCCGCCGGCCGGGCCCTGAAACGACGCCGCCCGCGCTCAGGGGCAGAAGGTCGCCGTCGTTTCCTTCTGGCGATGCAGCGTGACGGTCTGGCCGCCGGCGTTGCGCAGCGTCAGCGTCGCGCCGTCGACATACTCCAGCTGCGTGAAGCGCGGCGTCGCCTGGCCGTTGACGGTCAGAGCGGCGATTCTCGGCTTGGTGCTGCTGGCCACCTGGTAACCGTCGAACAAGCCGTCGAGCACGACCGGCGCACCGCCCGGCGACACATCGCAGGCCTGGATCTGGTTGGCCAGCGAATCGTTGTCGACGCTGTTGAAGACGCTGAACTTCAGCCGCGTTGCGCCGCCGTCGCTGACCCACAGGCCGAGGTCCATCTGCACGTCGACGCGATTGTTGACGTAGCTGCGCGCCGGCCGGCCGCCGCCGGCGGCCACCTGCATGCGGATCAGGCTGGTGATGGTGCCATCGATGCAGGTGGCCTGCGTCGGCGAGTTGGCGGCGTGCAGCAGCACCCGGCCGTTGTCGTAGGTGCCGGCCATCGCCAGCTGCCCGCTGCCGTCGTCCTGAACGTCGCAGAAGCTGGCCGGGTTCAGGATGTTGGCCTGCACGGCGAACTTCGACGAGAACAGATGCACCTCGGGGCCGGGGCTGGTGAACTGGATGCCTTCGTTGGCGACGTTGCCGCCTTCACGCCAGGCCCCGTTCAGCGGCGTCACGACGGTCAGCAGCAGCAACTCGCCGCCCCCGCAGCCCGCCAGCAACACCGCCGCGCACAGTGCGCCGCGCAGCATCTTCCTGCGATTCTTCATGGCCATGCTCCTGTCCAAGCGAGAGTGGCAATGATCTGCCTCGCGACACGCGTCGTCCATCACCCTTGCGGCGACACGCTAGGGATGTGGCGGCTGCGAATGCGGGGGGCCAGACTCTTGCGGCGCTTGGGCGGCATTCACGAGTGACCGCTTCGTTCGGCGCGCGGGCAGGCGGTCCGGGTATGCGCTCTCCGGCCCGCGAGGGTGGGCCGGAGAACGCGCGTACCGCCGTCGACCTGCGACCAGGCCCGTCCCATGCAGAGCCGACCATCGGTGACCGCAAAGGGCCGCAAGCTGCCTTGCCGAGGCGACTCAGCCGTGCAGGATCGCCACCGTCTTCAGCGCCGAGAAGCCGTACAGCGCCTCGAAGCCCTTCTCACGGCCATGGCCGGAGGCGCCCACGCCGCCGAAGGGCAGTTCCACGCCGCCGCCGGCGCCATAGTTGTTGACGAACACCTGGCCGCACTTGAGCGCGCGCGCCAGACGCAGTTGCCGGCCGCCGTCGCGCGTCCACACGCCGGCCACCAGGCCGTAGGCCGTGCCGTTGGCGATGCGCACGGCGTCGGCCTCGCCGTCGAAGGCGATGACCACCTGCACGGGGCCGAAGATCTCTTCCTGCGCCAGCGCGTGGCGCTCGGGCACGCCGGCCACCAGCGTGGGCTTCACGTACCAGCCGCCGGCGGGCGCATCGTGGACGATCTCGCCCTGCGCCGCCACGGGCAGGCCGCTGTCTCGGGCCAGCGCCAGGTAGTGCGAGACGATCTCGTGCTGGCGCGCCGAGATCAGCGGGCCCACGTCGAGATCGGCCAGCGCCGGGCCGACACGCAGCGCGCGGTAGCGCTGCGCCATCCGTGAAACGACCTCATCGAGCACGCTGCGCTCGACGAGGATGCGCGAGGCCGCCGAGCAGGTCTGCCCGGCGTTCTGGATGCCGGCGTTGACGAGGAAGGGCAGCGCCGCGTCCAGGTCGGCATCCGCGAAGACGATCTGCGGGCTCTTGCCACCCAGCTCCAGCGTGACCGGAATGGTGTGGCGTGCCGCCGCCGCCTGCACCAGCCGCCCGGTGGCCACCGAGCCGGTGAACGACAGGTGCTGCACGCCCGCGTGCGCGGTGAGCGCCGCGCCGGCTTCTTCACCCAGGCCCGGCACCACATTCAGCGCCCCGGCCGGCAGGCCGCATTCGTCCGCCATGCGGGCGAAGGCCAGCGCCGTCAGGCAGGCCTCTTCCGCCGGCTTGAGCACGCAGGCGTTGCCCATCGCCAGCGCCGCGCCGACGCTGCGGCCGATGATCTGCATCGGGTAGTTCCAGGGCACGATGTGGCCGGTCACGCCATGCGGCTCGCGCCAGGTCAGCGCGGTGTAGCCGTTCAGGTAGGGAATGGTCTCGCCCGTCACCTTGTCGGCCGCGCCGCCGTAGAACTCGAGGTAGCGCGCCAGCGCGACCGCATCCGCGCGGCCCTGCTTCAGCGGCTTGCCGACATCCAGCGCTTCCAGGCGAGCGAGCTCGTCGACATGTTCGAGGACCTTGCGGCCCATCGCGGCGAGCAGCCGGCCGCGCTCGGCGGCGCTCAGGCGGCCCCAGTCGCCCTCGCGCGCGGCCTGCGCCGCAGCCACTGCGGCATCGACGTCGTCCGCGCTGCTGCGCGCGATCTCGGCCAGCACGCCGCCGTCGGAGGGGTTGGCCAGCGGCAGCGTCTGACCTCCACTCGCGGCGCGCCAGCGGCCGCCGATGAACACCTCGTTCGTCGCGAAGGGCAGGGTCTCGCGCATGGCCGTCTCCAGCGTGTTTTCGGCCATCATAGGAGCACCCGCGCCACCCGAGGAACTGCCCATCGCCCTCTTCCTGCTCAAGCGCTTCGCGAGCTTCGTCGTGACGCTGGCCTTCGCCTCGCTGGTGGTGTTCGCGGTGCTCGACCTGCTGCCGGGCAATGCCGCGCAGGTGATGCTCGGCGAGAGCGCCACGCCGGACGCGGTCGAGGCCCTGTCGAAGAAGCTGGGCCTGGACCGCCCGGCGCCGCAGCGCTACCTGTCGTGGCTGGCCGGCCTGGCGACGCTCGATGTGGGCAACAGCCAGTCCTACGACACGCCCATCGTCGAGCTGGTCGCGCAGCGGCTGGCCGTCACCGTGCCGCTGGCCCTGCTGGCGATGCTGCTGAGCACGCTGCTCGCGCTGGCCGCAGGCGTCTACGCCGCCTCGCGCCACAACCGCGCCGGCGACCTCGGCGTGATGGCCGCCAGCCAGCTCGGCATCGCGGTACCGAGTTTCTGGTTCGGCATCCTGCTGGTGATGCTGTTCGCGGTGAAGCTGCCCTGGTTCCCGGCCGGCGGCTTCCCGGGCTGGACCGA
>CAZVLY010000432.1:0-3188 GCA_964628175.1 uncultured Piscinibacter sp.
TCGCTGCGGTCGTTGATGCTGTCGCGCAGGAACTGCTCGAGCAGGTAGCCGTTGGCGCCATGCACCTCGACGCCGTCGAAGCCGGCCTGCATCGCGCAGCGCGCGGCGTGGCGGTAGTCGGCGACGATGCGCGGCAGTTCATCGGTGCGCAGCGCGCGCGGCGCCGACACGTCCTCGAAGCCCTTGAGCGTGAAGGTCTTCGCCTTGGCCGGCTTCGCGCTCGACGACACCGGCACCATGCCCTCGGGCAGCAGCGAGACGTGCGAGATGCGCCCGACGTGCCACAGCTGGATGACGATGCGCCCGCCGGCGGCATGCACGGCGTCGGTGACGCGGCGCCAGCCGGCCACCTGCTCGGGGCTGTAGATGCCCGGCGTGTCGAGGTAGCCCTGGCCCTCGGGCGAGATCTGCGAGGCCTCGGTGACGATCAGCCCGGCGCTGGCGCGCTGGCGGTAGTACTCCACCTGCAGGTCGCCGGGAATGCGGCCGGGCAGGGCGCGGTTGCGCGTCAGCGGGGCCATGACGATGCGGTTGGGCAGGGCGATGTCGCCGGCCTGGAACGGGGTGAAGAGGGTGTGCATGGGCAAGGACGATACAGTGTCATGCTTCCTCCTGCCGACCACCGCCCATGCTCGCCTACCGACACGCCTTCCATGCGGGCAACCACGCCGACGTGCTCAAGCACCTCGTTCTCGTGCAGGTGCTGCGCTACATGAACGGCAAGGACAAGCCATATCGGTACGTCGACACGCATGCCGGCGCCGGCGGTTATTCGCTCGAAGGCCGCTACGCGCAGAAGAAGGGCGAGTTCGAGCGCGGCATCGCGCTGCTGTGGGAGCGCGACGACCTGCCCGAGCCGCTGGCCGACTACGTGTCGCTCGTTCGACAGTTCAACCCGCAGGGTGCGCTGGAGCAGTATCCCGGCTCGCCGGCGATCGCGCAGATGCTGCTGCGCCCGACCGACCAGATGCGCCTGTTCGAGCTGCATCCCACCGAGCACCGGATCCTCGACTCCTATCTGGGCCAACAGCGCGGCGTGGAGGTGAAACATGCCGACGGCTTCGACGGCCTGAAGGGCACGCTGCCGCCGACCACGCGCCGCGGCGTCGTGCTGATGGACCCGAGCTACGAGGGCAACGGCGACTACGGCCGCGTGATCGCCAGCCTGCGCGATGCACTGCAACGCTTCGCCGAGGGCGTCTACGTGGTCTGGTACCCGCAGGTGCAGAAGGTCGAGGCCGCCGAACTGCCGCGCCGCCTCGAGGCGCTGGCGCCCAAGGGCTGGCTGCACGCGCGGCTCACGGTGGCCAAGCCCGATTCGCTTGGTTTCGGCCTGGCCGGCAGCGGCATGTTCGTCATCAACCCGCCCTACACGCTGCACGACACGCTGGCCGGCGTGCTGCCCTGGCTGGTCGAGGTGCTCGGCCAGTACGACGGCGCGAACTACCTGCTCGACCAGCGCCCGGCCTGATCGCGCTTCAGGGCTTGGCTGCGGGCGGCTGCTCGTGGAATTTGCGCAGCCGGGCCATCCAGTCCGTCCAGTCCACCGGGCCGGTCTCGAAGCGCTTCTTCAGGTTGCCCAGCACGTTGCCCCAGGCGCGGTCGAAATAGGCGTAGGTCTGGTCCCACTCGCCGCCGTCGCCCCAGCCGGTGTGGTGCAGCGTCACCCGGGTCGATCGGCCGTCGATGTCCTTCAGCCGCACGACGACGAAGGTGCGCTGCTGGCGCACCTGCGCCAGATGCGGCGGCGCGTTCCAGTCGAAGCTGAGCATGGACGGCGGCTGCAGCGCCATGAAACGCATTTCGTCGGCCCCCTTCATGCCGGCTTGCGCCAGCGGGTCCATGTGGACGTGAAATGCACCCCCGACGCGCGGCTCGATCTCGGCGTCCGGCGCGAAGAAGGAGACGATGCCGTCGCGCGTGGTCCACGCCTGCCACACCGCCTGGACCGGCGCCGGCACGACCACCTCCTTGTTCAGCGCGCGCTCCTGCGCCGCCGCGAACGAAGCAAGCACCAACAACACGATGGCGACGATGGCACGCATGGACCGCTCCGATGGGCAGGGAATGCCGTCAGCCTAGCGGCGCGATTGATCGCGGGCAAGCTCGGCAGGCAACACTCTTTTACCCAAAGGCGACAGGTCCTGTCAGCCCGGCACAGGGCATGGTTCTTGATACTTCCAGGGCACCCTGTAACCGAACTTCGGTGATCCGCCGTCTCCCATGAAAACCCTGCATCGACTCGCCGCTGCACTGGCCCTCGCGGCCGGCTCGCTCCTGACGAGCGGCTGCACCACGACGCTGGTGATGATGCATGTGTACGACAAGCTCACCGACGGCGACCCCACCTCCTGCTTCAAGCTCAATTCCGTCGAACGTGCGTTCCAGCAGCGCTGCGGCCCCTATGTGGCCGGCTCGCTGACGGTGAAGGACGTTGCCGCCTCGGGGCTGCCGATCTGCCCGTTGACGCTGGCCACGCGCGAACCGGCGTTCTGGCCGATGCTGCCCGAGCTCATCGCCAAGGGCGCGACGCCGGAAGCCTGCATCACGGCGCCCTGGGTCGCGCTGGCGCAGGCGAACCCCTGCCCGGACTTCTCGCGCGCCGCACCCCCCCAGCTCGATTCCTTGCGCTGGTTGGCCGAAGTGGACGCTCACGCCATCCACCACGACGTAGTGCGCACGCTGAGCTGCCCGAACGCCCGCCTGGCCGGCCTCGACGGCGTGCTCGACCGCTGGCAGGCCCAGGACCAGTTGCGCGCACGGGAGCTGCCTTTCGGCATGTTCGGTGCCTTGCACCCGACGCACCTGAACTCTGCGCTGTCTCGCACGCTGGAAGCGCGCGGCCACACCGCCGTTGCCGGGCTGGGCGCCTACAACGGCAAGCTCCGCCCCGGTTTCGAGGAAGCACTGCGCAGTGGCAGTTTCGAGGCGCTCGACTGGTGGGTGCAGCGGGTGCCGTCCCTGGTCAACCGTGCGCCGCCGGCCAATGGCGACCAGCTCGCCTGGGTGCCGCTGGCACGCGTCATCACCCCCGCTTTCATTCCCGACCCGGCGCTGCAGCGTGACGTGGCGGTGTACCTGCTCGCGCATGGCGCCGAGCCCTGGCGCACCCTGCCGCACGACCCGTCGCAGACGGTGGTGTCGCTGGCCGTCAAGCTGAAGAGCCCGCTGGTCGACACCCTGTCCGG
>CAZVLY010000433.1:0-3181 GCA_964628175.1 uncultured Piscinibacter sp.
CTCGGCGACACACGCGCCTCGGCGCTGCTCACGCAGGCCCGGCTGCAGACGGTCTGGCAGGACGCGCTCGATCGGAGTGCGAGCGTGCACAGCTGCGTCGTGCAGGGGCCGCAAGGCGATCAGGCCGGCAACGAGCGCCTGCTCGGCTGGCCCGACGCCGCGGCCGCGGGCGAGGGTGCCCGCTCGCACGAGCTGATCGACCAGGATCTGGCCGCCATCATCTACACCTCGGGCACCACCGGCGTGCCCAAGGGCGTGATGCTCACGCACCTGAACATGTGCAGCGCCTGGCGCTCGGTGCAGGCCTACATCGGGTTCCGCGAAGACGACGTCATCGGCCTGGCACTGTCGCCCTCGTTCAGCTACGGCCTGTACCACGTGCTGATGGGCCTGGGGCTGGGCGCCACGCTGGTGCTGGAGCGTTCGGTGTCGTTCCCGGTCAAGGTGGTCGAGAACCTCGCCCGCGAGCGCGTCACCGTGTTCCCGGGCGTGCCGACGCTGTATTCGTCGATCCTTGGCCTGTCCAACCTGGCCAGCTTCGACCTCTCGGCGCTGCGCATCGTCACCAACGCCGCCGCCGCGCTGCCCGACGAACACGTGCGCCGCCTCGCCGAGCTGCTGCCCGGTGCGCGCCTGTACTCGATGTACGGCATGACGGAGTGCAAGCGCATCAGCTTCCTGCCGCCCGAGCAGCTGGCGATCCGGCCCACCAGCGTGGGCCGCGGCATGCCCAACCAGGAATGTTGGCTGGTCGACGAGCTCGGCAAGCGATTGCCTCATGGCGCCACCGGCGAACTGGTGGTGCGCGGCAGCCACGTCATGCGCGGCTACTGGGAAAAGCCGGTCGAGACGGCCGAGCGGCTCAAGCCCGGTGCCGTCGAAGGCGAGCGGGTGCTGTACACCGGCGACATCTTCCGCACCGACGACGAAGGCTGGCTCTACTTCGTCGCCCGCGGCGACGACATCATCAAGAGCCGCGGCGAGAAAGTCGCACCGCGCGAGGTCGAGAACGCGATCTATGCCCTGGACGGGGTGCTCGACTGTGCCGTCATCGGCGTGCCCGACGAGCTGCTCGGCCAGGCCGTCAAGGCCTTCGTCACCCTCAAGCCCGGCGTCGCGATGAGCGAGCGAGACGTCATCCGGCACTGCCTTTCGAGGCTGGAAAGCTACATGGCCCCCAAATCGGTGGTGTTCATGGACGATCTGCCGCGCACGGATTCCGGGAAAATCCGCAAGTTGGACCTGCGCTGAACACCGACCCGTGTCGGCGCATCACGATCATTACAGGAGAACCTTCATGGCAGACCACAAGGCCGCGCTGCGCCAGTACATCCAGGACAACTTCATCATGGGCAGCAACGGCACGAAGTTCGCCGACGGCGACTCCTTCATGGAACTGCACATCCTCGACTCGACCGGCTTCCTCGAGCTGATCTCGCACCTCGAGGAAACCTACGGCATCGCCGTGAAGGACGAGGAGATGGTTCCCGAGAACCTCGATTCCCTCAATGCGATCGACGCCTTCGTCGCGCGCAAGCTCGCCGCCTGAACCCGAGAACACGAACGAGGACTGCGCCATGAGCCAACCCACCCTGAGCCCCGACGTGCTGAAGATCGACCTGGCCGCCGAGGCCGACCGCATCGGCCGCTGGATGGTCGACACGCTGTCCAACAAGCTGCACCGCCGCGGCGTCGTCGTGGCCATGTCGGGCGGCATCGACAGTTCCGCCTGCGCGGCGCTGGCGGTGCATGCGCTCGGCCCGAAGAAGGTCTTCGGCCTGCTGCTGCCTGAGCGCGACTCCAGCTCCTTCAGCTCGCACCGCGGGCGGATGCTCGCCGAGCACCTGGGCATCTCGTACGAGGTGCAGGACATCGCGCCCGCGCTCGAGGGCCTGGGCTGCTACGAGAAGCGCGACGAGGCGATCCGGCGCGTCTTCCCGGCTTACGGCGACGGCTGGAAGAACAAGATCGTCATCGCCGGCGGCACCGAGCGCGGCATCAACTTCTTCAAGCTGGTGGTGCAGTCGCCCGACGGCCAGATGCACGAAGCCCGGCTGCCGGTGAAGGAATACCTGCAGATCGTGGCGGCCACCAACTTCAAGCAGCGCATCCGCAAGACCATGGAGTACTTCCATGCCGACCGTCTGAACTACGCCGTCATCGGCACGCCGAATCGCCTCGAGTACGACCAGGGCTTCTTCGTCAAGAACGGCGACGGCGCGGCCGACCTCAAGCCGATCGCGCACCTGTACAAGACGCAGGTCTACGCGATGGCCCGCCACCTCGGCGCGCCGGAAGAGGTGTGCAACGCCGTGCCCACCACCGACACCTACACGCTCTCGCAGGGCCAGGACGAGTTCTACTTCGCGCTGCCCTACGCGCAGATGGACCTGGCGGTGTGGGCGCACAACCATGGCCGCCCGGCCGCCGAACTGGCCAAGGCGCTGGGCATCGATGAGGCGCACGCGCAGCGCATCTACGGCGACATCGAGGCCAAGCGCCGCACCACGCACTACCTGCACGCGCGGCCGGAGCTGGTCGAGCCGATCCCGCAAGTGCACGCCTGAGCGGCGAGCGACGCTTCAGGGCAGCCGCTCGAACGCCTCGCCCAGACGCTGGATGCGGCCGGTCTCGGCGGCGTGGTAGCCCGCCAGCGACGCGATCGCGGCACGCGAGGCGGGTGAGCCGAGCATGGCCAGCACCGCCTGCACGTGCGGCTGCTGCAGGCCGGCGATGCGCAGCGCGAAGAAGTAGCGTTCGCGCAGCAGCGGGATGAAGTGCAGCCCGAAGCGTTGCGCCGCGGTTTGCACGCCGATGCCCACGTCGGCCATGCCGCTGGCGATGTAGGCCGCCACCGCGGCATGCGTCAACTCGGTGTCGTCGAAACCGAGCACCGCGCTTTCCGGGACATGTTCGCGCTCCAGCAGCAGTTCGGTGAGCACGCGCGTGCCGGAGCCCTCGGGCCGGTTGACGAAGCGCAGGTCCGGCCGCCTCAGGTCGGCGATGCCGCGCACCTTCTTCGGGTTGTCGCGCGCGACGAACAGGCCCTGCGTGCGCACCGCCACGTGCACCAGGCAATGCGTGTCGGCGCGCAGCCAGCGCAGGTAGCGGCGCAGCGCATGGCCCTCGAACTCGCCGATCGGCACGTGCAGGCCGGCCAGGTCGCAGTCGCCGCGCGCCA
>CAZVLY010000434.1:0-3177 GCA_964628175.1 uncultured Piscinibacter sp.
CAGGCCGCACAGGTGCGAGGCCGCGCCCAGGCCGGCGTTGGCCAGGTTGATCTTGCCCTTGTTCGCCTCGAGCCATTTCATCAGCTCGGCCCAGTTGTTGGCCGGCAGCGTGGGCTTGCCGATCACCGTCATCGGCACCTCGTTGATCATGCCGACGTACTCGAAGTCCTCGAGCGTCTTGTACGACAGCGAGCGGTACAGCGAGGGTGCGGTCGCCATGCCGATGTGGTGCAGCAGCAGCGTGTAGCCGTCGTTCGGCGCACGCGCCACCTTGGCCGCGCCGAGCGTGCCGCCGGCGCCGCCGGTGTTGTCGATCACGATGGTCGCGTTGGGCAGCGGCTTGCGCAGCGCCTCGGCCAGATCGCGCGCCACCTTGTCGGTCGGCCCGCCCGCGGCGAAGGGCACGACGATGGTGATCGGCTTTTCCGGGAACTCGGCCATGGCGGCCGTCACGGTCAGGGTGGCCAGCATGGCCGTCATCAGGCGCTTCATGGGTGCTCCTTGCAGGGGATCGGGGTTCGGACAGCGCCGATTGTGGTCAGCGGGTCGGCCTCCTGCATGGCGGAAACTACGTAAGCCCCTCGCAGTCACGGGGTTGAATGCGCCAGATCAAGGCAGATGGGCCGCCAGCACACGTGCCACGTGCAGCGCCTCGCGCCCGGCCCCATCGGCGATCTGGTGGCGGCAGCTCGCACCGTCGGCCACGATCCAGGCTTCGCCGGCGGCACGCACGGCCGGCAGCAGCGAGAGCTCGGCCATCTGCATCGACACGGCGTGGTGCTCGGCCTCGTAGCCGAAGCTGCCCGCCATGCCGCAGCACGAGGACTCGATCAGCTCGGGCTTCGCGCCGGGGATCAGCCGCAGCACCTCCAGCACCGGCTGCATCACCCCGAAAGCCTTCTGGTGGCAATGGCCGTGCACGCGCATCGGCCGGGTGGCCGGCGAGAACGATGGCGCGAAGCGTCCGGCGCGGCCCTCGCGGGCGAGAAACTCCTCGAAGGTCATCGCCTGCGTCGCAACGATGGTGGCCGCGTCGCCGAGGCCCATCACCAGCGCTTCGTCGCGCAGCGTGAGCAGGCACGAGGGCTCCAGCCCGACGACCGCGATGCCGCGTTCGGCGAAGGGCCGCAGCGCAGCGACCAGCCCGGCGGCCTGCGCCTTCGCCGCATCGGCCATGCCGGTGGCGAGGTAGGTGCGGCCGCAGCACAGGGGTTGCCCGGTCAGCCCCGGCACGTGCACCGCATAGCCGGCGGCCTGAAGCACGCGCACCGCGTCTCGTGCGTTCTCCGTCTCGAAGGCGCCGTTGAAGGTGTCGACCCACAGCACCACCGCCTTGCCGGCGTTCAGCACCTGCGCAGCACTCGCCAGCCCCAAGGAGGGCGCGCTGCGCTGAAGCGTGTCGCGCCGCCAGCGCGGCAGGCTGCGCGCGGCGGCGAAGCCGAGCCAGCGTTCGGACAGGCGCGCGAGCAGCGGCACCCGGTTGCGCAGATTGAAGAGCCCCGGCGCCAGGCTGGCCCAGCGCGCATAACGCGGCAGGTGCGCGATCACGCGGTCGCGCAGCGTGTGGCCCCGGCGCGCCTTGTAGGCCGCGGTCGCCTCGATCTTCATGCGCGCCATGTCGACGCCGGTCGGGCAGTCGCGCTTGCAGCCCTTGCAGCCCACGCACAGGTCGAGCGCCGCCTTCACGGCCTCGCCGTCGAGCGACTCGCCGCCGAGCTGGCCCGACAGCGCCAGCCGCAGCGTGTTGGCTCGCCCGCGTGTGAGATGCTGTTCGTCGCGCGTGACGCGGTAGCTCGGGCACATGGTGCCGGCGTCGAACTTGCGGCAGTGGCCGTTGTTGTTGCACATCTCGACGGCCTTCGCGAGGCCACCGGTGGGGTCGCCGCCGCTGCCCGGCGCGGTGGTGGTCTCGGTGGCCGGGTCGTTCTGCACGTTCCACGGCGACCAGTCGAGCACCGGCTTCAGCGCGATGGTCTTGTAGCCCGGCGGGAAGCGGAACAGCCGTGCATCGTCCATCTTCGGCGGGTCGACGATCTTGCCGGGGTTGAACAGGTTCGCCGGGTCGAGCTCCTGCTTGATGGCGCGGAAGGCGTCGTCGATCTTCGCGCCGAACTGCCAGCGGATCCATTCGC
This sequence comes from uncultured Piscinibacter sp., assembly GCA_964628175.1. Taxonomy (GTDB): domain Bacteria; phylum Pseudomonadota; class Gammaproteobacteria; order Burkholderiales; family Burkholderiaceae_C; genus Piscinibacter. The sequence goes on from CAZVLY010000434.1 coordinate 2,133, forward strand.
CGCGGCACAGGCCGTCGCCGTGTTCGCCGCTGTAGGCGCCCTTGTACTTGCGCACCAGCGCCGCCGCTTCCTCGGCAATGGCCCGCATGCGTGCCGCGCCGTCGCGCCGCATGTCGAGGATGGGCCGCACGTGCAGCGTGCCCACCGAGGCGTGCGCATACCAGGTGCCGCGCGTGCCGTGGCGTCGGAAGACCTCGGTGAGCGCATCGGTGTACTCGGCCAGGTGAACCAGCGGCACCGCGCAGTCCTCGATGAAGCTGACCGGCTTGCCGTCGCCCTTCAGGCTCATCATGATGTTCAGCCCGGCCTTGCGTACTTCCCACAGCGCCTTCTGCGGGCCTTCGTCGGGCATCTCGACCACGCTGCCGGGCAGGCCGAGGTCGCCCATCAACTCGACCAGCGACTGCAACTGCTCCAGCAGCACGCTGCGGTCGTCGCCGCTGAACTCGACGAGCAGGATGGCCTCCGGGCTGCCGATCAACGCCGCCTCGATCACCGGCCGGAACGCCGGGTTGGCACGCGACAGCTCGATCATCGTGCGGTCGACCAGCTCCACCGCGGTGGGCCCGAGCTTGACGATGTGCTGCGCCGAGTCCATCGCGGTGTGGAAGCTCGCGAAGTTGACGACGCCCAGCACCTTGGCGCGCGGCAGGGCGCTGAGCTGCAGCGTCAGGTTCTTCGTCAGCGCCAATGTGCCCTCGGCGCCCACCAGCAGGTGCGCGAGGTTGACGCTGCCGTCGGCCGTGTAGGGCCGCTCGCTCCTGGGCCGGAAGATGTCGAGGTTGTAGCCCGCGACGCGGCGCATCACCGTCGGCCAGTGCGCGTCGATCTCGGGCGCCAGGGTGTCGGCCAGGCCGCGCACGAAGTCGGCGAGCGCGCGTTCCTTCGCGCCCAGCGTGGCCAGCGGCCCGAAGGACACCTCGCTGCCGTCGGCCAGCCAGGCGCCGATGCCGGCCACGTTGTGCACCATGTTGCCGTAGGCGATGCTGCGGCTGCCGCAGGAGTTGTTGCCGGCCATGCCGCCCAGCGTGGCCTGCGCGCTGGT
>CAZVLY010000435.1:0-3175 GCA_964628175.1 uncultured Piscinibacter sp.
TAGAATGCGAACGTCCATGAGCACCGTCCACCGCCGCCGATTCATTGCCGCCATGGCGGCGCTGCCGCTGGCCGCGCGGGCGCGCAGCAGCGAGCCCCGCGTGCTGGCCTTCAGCCACCTGCACACCGGCGAGCGGCTCGAGCTGGAGTACTTCAGCGCCGGCGCCTACCTGCCCGATGCGCTGGGCGCCGTGAACCACCTGCTGCGCGACTTCCGCACCGGCGATGTCGGCGCCATCGACCCCGCCCTGCTCGACCTGCTGCACACGCTGCGCGAGCGCACCGGCACCGCGCGGCCGTTCCAGATCATCTCGGGCTACCGTTCGCCGGCCACCAACCAGATGCTGCACGAGCGCAGCAGCGGCGTGGCGACGAAGAGCCTGCACATGAGCGGCCAGGCCATCGACATCCGCCTGGCCGACGTGCCGCTGGCCCGGCTGCGTGATGCGGCCCTGGCGCTGCGCGGTGGCGGCGTGGGCTTCTACCCCGGATCGGACTTCGTCCACGTCGATACCGGGCGCGTCCGCGCCTGGTAGTGCGCCGCGCGGTTCAGCGCGTGCTTCGCGCTGCCGCGCGTTCGAGCGCCCGCTCGAGCGAGAGATCGTGGCCGTACAGGTCGTCGGCGAAGTGCAGCAGCCCGTCGTCGGGCGTGACCGCCGCGGTCACGTAGTACAGGATCACCGGCACCGGCCGGCTCAGATTGACCTGACGCGTCGTTGCGCCGTTCATGGCCTGCTCGATGCGCTCGCGCGTCCAGTCGGGCTGATCGCGCAACAGCCAGGACGCGAGCGCCAGCGGCGCCTCCACCCGCACGCAGCCATGGCTGAAGTCGCGCCGGCTGCGGCCGAACAGCTGCTGCGCCGGCGTGCCGTGCAGGTAGACGTTGTCGTCGTTGGGGAAGATGAACTTCACCAGGCCCAGCGAGTTCTTCGGCCCCGGCCGCTGGCGGATGCGCAGTGTGCCGGCGCGGGCCGCGGCCAGGTTCTCCGGCGAGGCTTCCAGCGGCTTCGCATCGTCGCCCTGTCCGGCGACGAGTTCCATGTCGTGGCGGCGCAGGTACAGCGGGTCGGCCTCGGCCGCGGGCAGAACCTCGTTGCGCAGGATCGACCTGGGCACGTTCCAGTAGGGCCGGAAGATCAGGTGCGTCATCTCGTCGGCGAACACCGGCGTCTGCGTGCGCACGGCGCGGCCGACGATCACGCCCATGCGCACGGCCGGCGCCGTCTCGGGTGCATCGGCGTCCCAGGCCCACAGGCGGAACATCGGGATGTTGATCGCGATGAAGGGCCGGCCGCTGCGGTGGGGCAGCCAGCGCAGCCGCTCGAGCGCAAGCTCGATCTGGCGCACGCGGCGTGCGGGCGGAACGTTCAATGCCGCGAGCGTGCCGCGACCGATCACGCCATCGGCATCGAGGCCGTGGCGCAACTGGAAGCGCATCAGCCCCGCCGCGAGCGCCTCGTCGTGGAGGGTCGACGCGGGCGCCGCATCCGAGGGGAGATCCCCGAAGGCGACGAGTCGCTCGCGCAGCGCGGCAGCGCCCTCGTAGGCCTGCCCGGGCTGGATCTTGCCGGACTTGCCGAGCGCCGGCAGCGCCGCGAAGGCCGGCCCCGCCGCGAGGTCGCGGTAGTGCGCCAGGGCCTGGCGCAATTGCCGGTACTGCGCCAGGGGCGGCGTGAGTTCTTCGGCCAGGGCGCGCAGCTGCGCACCGTCGGTGAGCAGCGCCAGGCGCTGCGCGATCCCGCCTTCCGGCACAGGCGCCGTCACGACGCGAAAGCCCAGGTCCTTCGGCGTCACCCGTCCCTGGTGAAGGTGGCGCAGGTAGCGCAGCACGGCCGACTGCAGCGCGGCCTCGGCGTCGGCGGCTGCCGGGTCGACACGGTAGTCCGCCGCGTCCAGGCCCTGCTCGGCGGCGCGGTCCAGCAGGGCCCGGGCTTCACCGGCCCAGGGCAGTGCCGCCCCGGCACCGCTGCAGGCGAGCAGCAGGCCCAGGAGCGCCAGCGCCCTGCGCAGTCGCAGCGCGACGCTCATTCGCGCGGCGTGCCCCAGTTCGGCGGCCGCTTGTCGATGAAGGCCTGAACGCCTTCGAGCGCGCTTTCGTCCATCATGTTGCAGGCCATGGTCTGGCCGGCGTCGTCGTAGGCGGCGGCGATGCCCTTCTCGAGCTGCCGGTAGAACAGGCTCTTGCCCATGGCCAGCGCGACGCGGGGCTTGGCCACGATGGCCGCGACCAGCGACTCCACCGCCTCGTCCAGCGCCTCGGGCGCGGCGACGCGATTGATCAGCCCTTTGGCCTGCGCCTCGTCGGCCGAGATGAACCCGCCAGTGACGAGCATCTCGAACGCCGCCTTGCGCGACAGGTTGCGCGACAGCGCCACGCTGGGCGTCGAGCAGAACAGCCCGAGATTGACGCCGGAGACGGCGAAACGCGCTTCGCGGCTGGCCACCGCCAGGTCGCACATCGCCACCAGCTGGCAGCCTGCCGCGGTGGCGATGCCGTGCACCCGCGCGATCACCGGCACGGGCAGCTTCTGCACCGCGAGCATCACCTGCGTGCACTGCGCGAACAGGCGCTGGTAGTAATCGAGCGAGGGCTCGGCGCGCATTTCCTTGAGGTCGTGGCCGGCGCAGAAAGCCTTGCCGGCGGCGCCGAGCACGACCACGCGGGCCGATTCGTCCTGGGCAATGGTGTCGAGCTCGGTCTGCAGCGCCGCGAGCATGCCTTCGGACAGCGAGTTGAAGGCATTCGGGCGGTTCATCGTCAGGCGGACGACGCCGCGCGGATCGGTGGAACGTTGCACCAGGGCGTCGGTCGATGTCATCGCGGTCTCCTCACTCGATGGCCGAGGCGCTCTTGGCGCGCTCGCGCAGCTGGAACTTCTGGATCTTGCCGGTCGATGTCTTGGGGATCGGCTCGAAGCGGATCTCGCGCGGCACCTTGTAGCCGGCGAGCAGGCCCTTGCAATGCGCGATGAGTTCCTCGGCGCTCGGGTTCGCGCCGGGCTTGAGCTCGACGAAGGCCAGCGGCGTCTCGCCCCACTTCGGGTGCGGCCGCGCGACCACCGCGCAGGCCATCACCGCGGGGTGGCGGTACAGCGCGTCTTCCACCTCGATGGAGCTGATGTTCTCGCCGCCGGAGATGATGATGTCCTTGCTGCGGTCCTTGATCTTCACGTAGC
>CAZVLY010000436.1:0-3168 GCA_964628175.1 uncultured Piscinibacter sp.
CGCCGACGCTCACGCGCACGGCGGTGCAGCGCGCGCTGGCGGGCGAGGCGATCGAACCCTGAGATCGCGGCGCGTCCGAACGCGCACGCCGACACGCCCGAGCACGGGCACTTCCCTGGCCGTACGACAGCGCACAGACGCGATCTGGCACCCAACCTACAACCGGGCTGTCCGATCGATCACGCGCACTGCGGCACCGCCGCTGGGAAGACGACATGAACCACCTGCATCGCTTGCTCGAGTCCCCGTTCCGGCTGCTGCCTGCCGTCCTGCTCGCGTTCGTCGCGGGCTGCGGTGGCGGCAGTCTCGACCCGATCCTCGGCACGCCGCCGATCGGTGCCGGCAGCGGCAGCGCGCCCACCGTCACGGCCACCGCGCCGGCGACGAGCACACCCATCGTGACGGGCGTGGGCACCAACAGCCGCGTCTTCGCGACCTTCAGCCAGCCCATGTCGACGGCCACCCTCACGCCGGCGAGCTTCACGCTGGCCTGTCCGGCGGGCAGCCCCATCGCCGCCAGCGTCGCCTACGACGCCGCGACCCGCGTCGCGACGCTGACACCCGACGCCGCGTTGCCGGCCTCCACCACCTGCGAGGCCACGGTCACGACCGCGGCGCAGGACAGCCTGGGCGTCGCCCTGGCCGCCGACTACCGCTGGAGCTTCACCACCGGTGCGGGCGCCGACATCACCGCGCCGACGGTGAGCACGGTCACGCCAGCCGATGGGGCCACGGGCATCTGCCTGACCAGGACCGTCAGCGCAAGCTTCAGCGAGCCGATGGATGCCACCACGATCAACACCACGACCTTCACCGTCACCGACGGCGGCGTGGCCGTGCCGGGCACGGTGAGCTACGACGCGGCGAGCCGCGTGGCCAGCTTCGCCCCCAGCAACGCCGCGGGGTTCGCTGCCAGCCGGCCTCTCGTCGTGACCCTGCGCTCCGGCAGCACCGGCGTGAAGGACGCAGCGGGCAACGCACTGGCTGCGGATCGGGTGAGCGGCTTCACGACGGGCACGCAGGCCTGCGTCGCCGCAGTCGACCTGGGCACGGCCGCCTCGTACGGCGCGTTCGGCGGCAGCGCCGGCGTCACCAACGAGGGCGTCAACACGGTCGTCAACGGCCACGTCGGCACCACCGCGGCCTGCACGCTGATCACCGGTTTGCATGACGCGGCCAATGTCTACACCGAGACCACGCTGAACATCGGCCTGGTGAACGGCAGCGTCTACTGCGGCCCGCCCGCACCGGGGACGAGCACGACGCTGGCCATCGCCACGCAGGCCCGCGCCGATGCGCTGACCGCGTACACCGCACTGGCTGCCCTGCCCCCCGGCAGCGACCCGGGCGCCGGACAGCTCGGCGGGCTGGTGCTGCCGCCGGCGGTCTACACCTCGGCCGGAGGCACCTTCGCCATCACGAGCGGCAACCTGACGCTGGACGCGCAAGGCGATGCGGATGCGGTGTGGGTGTTCCAGAGCGCCGCCGCGCTGACCGTCGGGCAGACCGCGACACCGCGCAGCGTGCAGCTGATCAACGGCGCCCAGGCGAAGAACGTCTTCTGGCAGGTCGGCAGCGCCGCCCGCATCGAAGACGGCAGCACGATGGCGGGCACGATCATCGCGCCGGCCGGCGTCACCATCTCGACCGCCGGACAGCTGGCGCAGACCACCCTCACCGGGCGCGCCATCGGACTCACGGCCTCCGTGACCCTGGTGAACACGACGATCGTCGCGCCCTGACACCCCGCCACCGCTCAAAGGATGACCATGAACTCCGTCCACGCACTGCGCCTGCTGGGTCTCGCAGGGCTCGGCTCCCTGATCGCCGCATCGTCCTTCGCGCAGGATGGCGGCTTCTACTACGGCGGGCTGGCCATCGGCCAGTCACGCGCCAACATCGACGAGGAGCGCATCACGGCTCGCCTGCTGGATCAGGGGCTGAGCACCTCGGCGATGCAGCGTGACGAGAAGGCCAACGCCTACAAGCTCTTCGGCGGCTACCAGATCAACCGCAACTTCGCGCTCGAGGCGGGCTACTTCAACCTCGGCAAGTTCGGCTTCCAGTCGACCACGGTGCCGGCGGGCTCGCTGTCCGGCCAGATCAAGCTGCAGGGCCTGAACCTCGACCTGGTCGGCACCCTGCCGGTGACGGAACGCCTGTCGGTGCTCGGCCGGGTGGGCGCCCAGGCCGCCCGCGCACGCGACAGCTTCAGCGGCACCGGGGCCGTCAGCGTGACCGATCCGAACCCGAGCAAGCGCTCGGTCGGCTACAAGTTCGGCGCCGGCCTGCAGTACGAGTTCAGCCCCTCGTTCTGGCTGCGCGGCGAGGCCGAGCGCTACCGGATCAACGACGCAGTGGGCAACCGGGGCGACGTCAACATGTTCTCGGTGAGCCTGGTGTTCCCGTTCGGCCGCACGCCGGCACCCGCACCGCGACCGGTGGCAGCCTACGTCGAACCGCCGCCGGTTCAGGCGCCGCCGCCGCCGCCGCCGCCCGTCGTCGTGGCCGCGCCGGTGGCACCGGTGGTCGTGGCACCGCCCGAGCGCCGCCGGGTCAGTTTCTCGGCCGAATCGCTGTTCACCTTCGACAAGTCCGAACTGCGCCCCGAAGGCAGGACGGCGCTGGACAGCTTCGCGCGTGAGCTCGCGAGCACGCGCTTCGAGACCATCACGGTCGAGGGCCACACCGACCGGCTCGGCTCGCAGGACTACAACCAGAAGCTCTCGCAGCGGCGCGCCGACGCCGTCAAGAACTACCTGGTGGGCTCGGGCAAGGTCGACGCCGCGAAGGTGTCGTCGGTGGGCGCGAGCGAGTCGCAGCCGATCACCAAGCCCGAGGACTGCAAGGGCAGCAAGCCCAGCCCGAAGCTGATCGCCTGCCTGCAGCCCGACCGCCGTGTCGAGATCGAGGTCGTGGGCACGCGCTGAGCGCCCACGCCGCCACCGGAGACCTGGCCATGAACCTGCACCTCGGGCTGACGCCCCTCATCTCGCTGCTGGCGGGCATCCTCATCCTGGTGGTGCCCCGCCTGCTCAACTACATCGTGGCGATCTACCTGATCGTCATCGGGCTCATCGGCCTGTTCGGCGGCGGGCAGATGCGGCTGGGCTAGCGGCCGATCGGCACGAAAGCGATGCGCGGGTCGTCGGTCAGCGCGACGACGAC
>CAZVLY010000437.1:0-3161 GCA_964628175.1 uncultured Piscinibacter sp.
GCACCGACCCGCGGCTGGAGTTCTACGCCGAGGCCGGCGCACCGGAAGGCGCGCTCTACCTCGACGGCCAGCTGGTTGGCTGGCTGAGCGGCGTGAAGCGCCTGTGAACCCGACCGCACGCCCCGGCAGCCCGGCTGCCCGGGGCGTGCCCTTGGGCACCCCCTGTCAGCTCATCGCCAGCGCCGTCTTCGCGCGCGGCGGCGGGAAGCGCCGGTCGATGGCCGCGAGATCCTCGGCCGACAGCTGCAGCGCCGCCGATGCGAAGTTCTCGCGCAGGTGCGTCTCGCGCACCGCCTTCGGGATCGCCATCACGCCGCGCTGCTGCATCACCCACGCCAAGGCCACCTGCGTGGCGGTGGCGCCGTGGTGTTCGGCCACCTGCTGCAGCGCTGCGTTGCCGGCCACATGCCCACGGTCGATCGGGCAATAGGCCATCAGCGGCATCGCATGCCGCTGCAGCCAGGGCAGCAGGTCGAAGCCGGCGCCGCGCTCGCCCAGCGAGTAGTAGACCTGGTTGGCCGCGCAAGCCGCCCCGCCCTTCACGCCCAGCAGCTCCTGCATGTCGTCGACATCGAAGTTGCTCACGCCCCAGCGCACGATGTGGCCGCGCTCGACCAGCGAATCGAAACCCGCCACCGTCTCGGCCAGCCGGTGCTGGCCGCGCCAGTGCAGCAGGTACAGGTCGATGTGCTCCAGCCCCAGGCGGCGGCGGCTGCGATCGCAGGCATCGCGCACACCCTGCCGGCTGGCGTTGTGCGGGTAGACCTTGCTGACGACGAAGACCTCGTCCCGCGTCACCGTGCCGGCGCGCACCGCCTCGGCGAGCGCCTGGCCGACAAGCTCCTCCGCGCCGCCCTCCCCGTACATCTCGGCGGTGTCGATGACGCGGTAGCCGATCTCCAGCGCCAGGCGCACGGCGGCCACTTCGGCCGCCCGCTCGCGCTTCGATTCGCCCATGCGCCAGGTGCCCAGGCCGAGCGAGGGGCAGGTGCTGCCGTCGGGAAAGCGGAGGTGCTGCATGCGGCGAGGCTTCTGACGCGATACTGCATGGTAGGCGCCGCGAGCCGCCACCGCACATGAACCCGACCGGAGGAACCGACATGACGCAGCGCCTGCTGATCTCCCGCTCCGACCTGCGCAGCACGCGCTGGGACGAATCGCCGTCGCGCGCCCTGGCCGACGGCGAAGTGCGCTTTCGCATCGACCGCTTCGCGCTCACCGCGAACAACATCACCTACGCCGCCTTCGGCGACGCGATGCATTATTGGGACTTCTTCCCCAGCGGCGACGCCGCCAGCGGCTGCCTGCCGGTGTGGGGCTTCGGCACGGCCGTCGAATCGCGCCACGAGGCCGTGGCCGTGGGCGAACACGTCTATGGCTACTGGCCCATCGCCGACGAGTTGATCGTGCAGCCAGCACGTGCCAATGCGGCGGGTTTCCTCGACGGCGCGGAGCACCGCCGCGCGCTGCACACCATCTACAACCACTACACGCGATGCGCCGCCGATCCCGGCTACCGCGCCGAGCGCGAGGCCGAGCAGGCGTTGCTGCGGCCGCTGTTCACCACCTCGTTCCTGATCGACGACTTCATCGCCGACAACGCCGGCTTCGGCGCTCAGCAGGTGCTGCTGTCCAGCGCCTCGAGCAAGACGGCCTACGGCACCGCCTTCTGCCTCGCCCAGCGGCGCGGGCAGAGCGACGCGCTGCGCAGCGTCGGCCTGACCTCGCCGGCGAACGTGGGCTTCACGCAGTCGCTGGGCTGCTATGACGAGGTGCTGTCGTACGAGGAGCTGGCGAAGCTCGAGCGCGGCACGCCGGCGGTCTACATCGACTTCAGCGGCAGCGCCGGCTTGCGCCGGCAGATCCACGAGGCCTTCGCCACGAACCTGATGCACAGTTGCTCGGTGGGCGGAACGCACTGGGACGACCTGGGTGCCAAGGGCGCCAATCGCGACCTGCCCGGGCCGCGGCCGACGCTGTTCTTCGCGCCGGCGCAGGCCAGCAAGCGCATCGAACAATGGGGCGCGGGCGGCTTTCAGCAGCGCCTGGCTGCGGCCTGGGTCGCCTTCATGCAGCCGGTCACGAACGCGCAGACACCCTGGCTGAAGGTGGTGTCCGGTCAGGGCCGGCAGGCGGTGGAGACGGTGTACCGCGAGTTGCTGGATGGGAGCACCGCGCCGCAGGACGGCCACGTGCTGTCGCTCGCGGCATGAACGACGCGATCGTCTCGCTCGAAGGGGTCGACAAGCGCTTTGCCAGCGGGCTGCTGGCCCTGTCGGGCACCAGCCTGCAGGTCGCGCCGGGCGAGTTCGTCACGCTGATCGGCCCCTCCGGTTGCGGCAAGAGCACGGTGCTGCGTCTGGCCGCCGGGCTCGATGTGCCGAGCGCGGGCCGCATCGATGCGCCGGCGCTGGCGAGCGAGGCGGCGCAGACGGCCTTCGTCTTCCAGGAACCGACATTGATGCCCTGGGCCAGCGTGTTCGACAACGTCTGGCTGCCGCTGCGCCTGGCCGGCGCGAGCCGTGCCGCCGCGCGTGCGCGCGTCGAGGCGGTGCTGGCCGCAGTCGGGCTGGCCGACTTCGCCGCCGCGTTCCCGAACGAGCTGTCAGGCGGCATGAAGATGCGGGTGTCGATCGCGCGCGCCCTGGTCACGCGCCCGCAGCTGCTGCTGATGGACGAGCCCTTCGCCGCGCTCGACGAGTTCACGCGGCAGAAGCTCAACAGCGACCTGCTCGAGGCCTGGCAGACGCAGTCGCTGGCGGTGATGTTCGTCACCCACAGCATCTACGAGGCCGTGTTCCTCAGCCAGCGCGTGCTGGTGATGAGCGGCCGGCCGGGGCGTGTGGTGGCCGAAGTGGGCATCGACGCGCCCTACCCGCGGCCGCCCTCGTTCCGGACCTCGGCGGCCTACCTGCAGGCCTGCGCGGCGTTGACGCAGGCGCTGGAAGCCTCGCACGCACCGGCGGCATGAACCGCCGTGTGCTGCCGCTGCTCACGCTGCTCGCGCTGCTGCTCGGCTGGGAGGCGCTGGTGCGCCTCGCGCAGATCCCGCACTACACGCTGCCCGCGCCCTCGCTGGTGCTGCAGACGCTGGTGGCGAACTTCGGCTCGCTGGCGGGCAGCTGGTGGTTCACGCTGAAGATCACCTTCGGCGCGCTGGC
>CAZVLY010000438.1:0-3159 GCA_964628175.1 uncultured Piscinibacter sp.
GCCGTGGCAAGGGGTCGTGGCCGGCACGGGGCCGGTCGGCAGCGCGAAGACCAGGGCATGGGGAGCAGGGGCGCGGGCATGTCGGGGACGACATTCTCGCCTGAGCCGATGGGGGGCGAACCCGGGGCCCCCCGGAAAGCGGGCCCGCTAAGATGCCCGCTTCGTCGTCAGCCCTGCCTCCACCGCCATGACCCTTGCCCTGCCCCGCCGTGCCCTCGTCGGCCTCGGACTCGTTGCCGCGCTCGCGCCCCTGAACGCTTTCGCACAGGCCTGGCCGACCAAGCCGGTGCGCTGGGTGGTGGCCTACCCGGCCGGCGGCGGCTCGGACTTCCTGGCGCGGCAGCTCTCGCCGCAGCTGGCCAAGCAACTCGGCCAGTCGATCGTGATCGACAACCGCCCGGGCGCGGCCGGCATCATCGGTACCGACAACGCCGCCAAGTCGCCGCCCGACGGCTACACCATCGTCACCGGCGACAACGGCGCGATGGTGTTCCACGAGGCGATGTACAAGAAGATCCCCTACTCGCCGGGCGACCTGGCGCCGGTGGGCTTCATGGCGCGCTTCCCGCTGATCCTCGCGGTGAACCCGAACGCCGGCTTTGCCAGCGGCCAGCAGCTGCTCGACGACATCAAGAAGAACCCGGGCAAGTTCAGCTACGCGTCGCCGGGCATCGGCAGCCCGCACCATCTGGCGATGGAGCTGCTGAAGGACCGCACCAAGGCCTTCGTCGTGCACGTGCCCTACCGCGGCACGGCGATGGCGGTGCAGGACGTCATCGCCGGCCAGGTGCCGATGATGGTGCTGGACACCGCGGCCGGCCTGCCGCAGATCCGCTCGGGCAAGGTGAAGGCGCTGGCGGTGATGTCGAAGAAGCGCATTCCCTCGCTGCCCGACGTGCCCACGCTTGACGAACTGGGCGTGAAGGACTTCGAAGTGACCGCGTGGCAGGGTCTGTTCGTGCCCAAGGGCACGCCGGCCGAGATCGTCACGCGACTGACGGCCGAGATGAACAAGGCCATCGCCACGCCCGAGGTGAAGGCCAAGCTCGAGGATTTCGGCCTCGAGGTCACGCCGACCGACGGGCCCGCGCTGGCGGCCTTCCTGCAGAAGGAAACGAGCTTCTGGCACGCGCTCATCAAGGAGCGCAAGCTCTCGGCCGATTGAGTCTGCCGCCGATCAGGCGGCGCTGAACGCCAGGTTGGCGAACCAGGTGTCGGTGCGCAGCTTCAGGTCGTCGGTGTCGGCCAGCAGGCCGACGTGGCGGATGCGCCCTGGCTCGCCGCCGAACACGCGGCGGTAGTCCTCCAGCACGTTGCGCCGGTAGCCGAGCCAGCGCCCGGCGCGCCCGGCGCCGCTCTCGACCACGAGGTACTGCACACGCGCCGTGCGCGGGTAGGCGACCACGCGCTCGAGCGGCGCCTGCCCATCCCAGACGTACATCAGCGTCGCGAACGGCAGCGTGGTGCCGGTGAACAGCTCCACCGTCTCGCGGAACAGGCGGTCGCGCAGGCTGAGCGTCGAGGCATCGCCATCGAAGGCCACCACCACGCGCGCGGGCGAGTCGTCGCGCTCGTCGTCCTCGACCGACGCTCCGGCGGGCACCTGATCGACGCGCCATTCCCAGCTCAGCCAGGGCGTGGCCTGCGGATCGATGTCGACATCGCAGCGCAGGCCCGAGGTGGAGCGGTCGGCGATCGCGTGCACGGCTGCGCGGCCATCGCGCTCGTCGAGCGAATACAGCGTGGGTGCGCGGTCGCGGCGCATCACGTGCGGAAACCAGCCCGCGGGCAGCACGGCGCCCCGGTACAGCGCCGAGAACGGCGGCACGCGGCCCGCCGGCGAGTCCGGCGCGCGCCGCACCGGCACGCCACCGCAGCCGGCCAGCAGGCCCGCGGCGGCGAGGCACCAGTGCCGACGGTCCACGCCCACTAGACCAGCACGCGTTCGATGCCGCCGTCGTTGGCGCGTTCCACGTAGTCCGGCAGCCAGTCGGGACCGAGGATCTTGTTCGCCATCTCCACGACGATGTAGTCGGCTTCCAGCAGGCCGTTGTTCAGGTCGCCGGTGTAGCGCGACAGGCCCTGCAGGCAGCTCGGGCAGGAGGTGAGGATCTTCAGCGTGCCCGTGGCCGGCACGGCGCCGGTGGCGCGCAGCGCCGCTTCGTCGCGCTGCAGCTCTTCCGTCTTGCGGAAGCGGACCTGCGTGGAAATGTCCGGCCGCGACACGCCCAGCGTGCCGCTCTCGCCGCAGCAGCGCTCGCTCTTGCGCACGTTCTCGCCGACCAGCGCCTTCACCGTCTTCAGCGGCTCCTGCAGCTTCATCGGGCTGTGGCAGGGGTCGTGGAAGAGGTAGCCGCCGGCGGCCTGGCTCGCGTCGAGCGTGATGCCCTTCTCGAGCAGGTACTCGTGGATGTCGACGATGCGGCAGCCGGGGAAGATGTCCTCGAACTTGTAGCCCTGCAGCTGGTCGTAGCAGGTGCCGCAGCTCACCACCACGGTCTTGATGTCCAGGTAGTTCAGCGTGTTCGCCACGCGGTGGAAGAGCACCCGGTTGTCCGTGATCATCTTCTCGGCCTTGTCGAACTGGCCGCTGCCGCGCTGCGGGTAGCCGCAGCACAGGTAGCCCGGCGGCAGCACCGTCTGCACGCCGGCATGCCAGAGCATCGCCTGCGTCGCCAGGCCGACCTGCGAGAACAGCCGCTCCGAGCCGCAGCCGGGGAAGTAGAACACCGCCTCGCTGTCGGCGGTGGTCGCCTTGGGGTCGCGGATGATCGGGACGTAGTCCTTGTCCTCGATGTCCAGCAGCGCGCGGGCGGTGCGCTTGGGCAGGCCGCCCGGCATCTTCTTGTTGATGAAGTGGATCACCTGCTCCTTGATCGGCGCGGTGCCCACGGTGGCCGGCGGCGCGGCGGTCTGCTTGTTGGCCAGTCCACGCAGCAGGTTGTTGGCGAAACGCTGGACCTTGAAGCCGACGTCGACCATGCCGCGGCGCATCAGCCGGATCGTCTCGGGGTTGGTGGCGTTGAGGAACATCATCGCCACCGCGTTGCCCGGCCGGAAGCTCTTCTGCCCCATCTTGCGCAGCAGGTTGCGCATGTTCATCGACACGTCGCCGAAGTCGATCTTCACCGGGCAGGGCGACAGGCACTTGTGGCAGAC
>CAZVLY010000439.1:0-3151 GCA_964628175.1 uncultured Piscinibacter sp.
CCGGGGCGATGCATGATGCGGATTATAGAATTCGCACCCTTTCCTGCATCGGTGCCCCGCACTGCATGACCGACGCTTCCGCTCCGCGCTGTTTTGCCCTGCTGCCTTGTGCCGGCGTGGGTGCGCGTGCGGGGGCGGCGAGGCCCAAGCAGTACGTCGAGATCGCTGGCAGCGCGATGGTGGCGCACACGCTGGCGGCATTGGCGCGCGTGCCGCGCCTGGCGGCCACGCTGGTGGTGCTTTCGCCCGATGACGACCAATTCGAGTCGCGCGTGCCTGGCTTCATCGGCGCACGTGGTTGGGTGTGCCGGCGCGGTGGTGCGCAGCGCGCCGACACGGTGGCTCAGGGCCTGGAAGAACTCCTCGAACGCGGCGCGTCGCCACACGACTGGGTGCTGGTGCACGACGCGGCGCGCTGCCTGGTGCGTCCCGAGTGGGTCGACCGGCTGATCGACGCCTGCCTGGGCGATGCGGTGGGCGGCCTGCTTGCCTTGCCGGTGGCCGACACGCTCAAGCAGGCCGAGGGTGGCCGCGTGGCCGCGACGCTCAGCCGCGTCGACAAGTGGTCGGCGCAGACGCCGCAGATGTTCCGCCTGGGGATGCTGCGCGAGGCCTTGCGCGCCGCGGGCACGGCGGTGACGGACGACGCGAGCGCCATCGAAGCGCAGGGGCTGCGGCCGCTGCTCGTCGAGGGCGACAGCGAGAACCTGAAGGTCACCTGGCCTTCCGACTTCATGCTCGCCGAGCGGGTGCTCGCCGCGCGGGCCAAGGGGAACGCATGAACCAGCCCAACATCCGCATCGGCGAGGGCTGGGACAGCCACCGGCTGGTGCCCGACCGGCCGCTGGTCCTCGGCGGCGTGACGATCCCGCACACGCACGGGCTGTTCGGCCACTCCGACGCCGACGCGCTGTGCCATGCGATCACCGACGCGCTGTTCGGCGCCGCGGCCATGGGCGACATCGGCCACCACTTCCCGGACACGGACGAGCGTTTTCGCGGCGCCGATTCGCTGGCGCTGCTCGCCGAGGCCGGCCGCCGCGTGCAGCAGGCGGGCTGGCAGGTGGTCAACCTCGACAGCACCATCATCGCCGAGGCGCCGAAGATGGCGCCGCACATCCTGGCGATGCGCCAGCGCATCGCGCAGGCGCTGGTGATCAAGGTCGATCAGGTCAGCGTGAAGGCCAAGACGGCCGAGAAGATGGGGCCGGTGGGCGAGGGGAAGTCGATCGAGGCCCGTGCCATCTGCATGCTCTACACGCTGCGCCGGCCGGTACCGACGGTTTGAGCGCCTGAACGCGTCCGCTCAGGGCGCCTTCTTCATGCGGATGTGGGCGACCAGCCCGCCATCCGGCGCATTGGCGATCTCGAAGCTGCCGCCCATGCGCTGCACCGCCTTCTCGACGATGGCCAGGCCGAGGCCCGCGCCGGTCGCGGCCGTGCGCGCCGCGTCGCCGCGGAAGAAGGGCGTGGTCAGCTGGCCGAGCTTGCGCGGGTCGACCCCGGGGCCGTGGTCGCGCACGCTGAGGATCACCCAGGGCCCGGTGCGCGCGTAGGTCACCACCACGCGGGCGATGCCGGTGTCGGTGCTGCGGCCGTAGCGGCGCGCGTTCTCGAACAGGTTCTGCAGCACGCGGCCGAGTTCGGTCTCGTCGGCCATCACCTTGGTGTCGATGGCCACGCGCGCGGTGATGCGGATCTGGCTGGTGTCGCGGAACGCCGCCATCTCGCGGTCGACCAGGCTGGACAGGTGCACCGGCACCAGCTTCACCTCGCCGGGGCGGGCGTAGTCCAGGAACTTGTCGATGATGGCGTCGAGCTGGTCGATGTCGGAGGCCATGTTGCGCTTGGCCTCCTCGTCGGTGACGCTCATCTCGGCTTCCAGGCGCAGACGCGCCAGCGGCGTGCGCAGGTCGTGCGAGATGCCGGCGAGCATCACGGCGCGGTCTTCCTCCACCTTGGCGAGCTCGCGTGCCATGCGGTTGAAGCCCATGTTGACCTGGCGGATCTCGCTGGTCATGGTGTTCTCGTCGAGCACCGAGTCGAACTCGCCCTCGCGGATGCGGCTGGCGGCGAACGACAGCTCCTGCAGCGGCCGGTTGATCGCGCGGGCGATCAGCGCCGAGCCGAAGATGGACGCCAGCACCGCGATGCCGCCCCACAGGCCCAGCGTGCTCCAGGTGATGGCCGCCACGCGCGAGGCGTCGGCCTGCAGCCAGTACGGGTCCTTGTCGATCGTGAAGCCGACCCACAGGCCCTGCTGCTTGTTGACCGAGCTGGCCACCACCGTGTCGGGCCCGAGCTGGGCTCGCAGCTCGGCCGCGATCGCCTTGGAGAAGCGGTCGACCTCGAAGGGCTCCCACTTGTCGCCGGGCTCGCGCGGCGCCAGGCGCACCGACTCCTGCTTCGACATGGTCTTGATCAGCGCCACGCGGTTGATCGTGTCGCTGGCCTGCAGCGCCGTGCGCCCGAGGTTCACCAGGCTGGCGATCTGCTGCGCCGCCTGCACCGCGCGCGGCTCGAACTCGAGCGCGCGGAAGGTCTGTGTCCAGGCGAACACGCCGCCCACCAGCAGCAGGGCCAGCAGGAAGAAGGTGCGCCAGAACAGGCTGAAGGCGACTTTGCTGCGGGCCATCGAAGATCTGCGAAGGGGTCGGGTGGGGAGTAAGTGATGCGATTCTCAACCACCGGGCGCAAAAAAGGCCCCGACAAGCGGGGCCCTGGCGCCGCGGGCGGGCTGCGTCATGCCGTGCCGTCCGGCACGAACACGTAGCCCACCCCCCACACGGTCTGGATGTAGCGCGGCTGCGCCGGGTCGGGCTCGATCATCTTGCGCAGGCGCGAGATCTGCACGTCCAGGCTGCGGTCGAAGGGCTCGAACTCGCGGCCGCGCGCCAGCTGCGCGAGCTTGTCGCGCGACAGCGGCTGGCGCGGGTGACGCACCAGCGCCTTGAGCATGGAGAACTCGCCGGTGGTCAGCGCGATCTGTTCGCCGTCCTTGGTCAGGCGGCGCAGCGCCAGGTCGAACTCGAAGGGGCCGAAGGTGACGGTCTGCGCCTCCTTGGCCGGCGCGCCCGGGGCTTCGAGCGTCGGGCGGCGGCGCAGCACGGCGTGGATGCGCGCGAGCAGTTCGCGCGGGTTGAAGGGCTTG
>CAZVLY010000440.1:0-3137 GCA_964628175.1 uncultured Piscinibacter sp.
CCTGTGGTGCGGCTATGCCTGCCCGCAGACGGTCTACACCGAGATCTTCATGTGGTTCGAGAACCGCATCGAGGGTGACCGTGCCAAGCGCATGAAGCTCGATGCGGGGCCCTGGAACGGTGAGAAGCTGCTTCGCAAGGGCAGCAAGCAGGCCGTCTGGCTCACCTTCGGGTTGTGGACGGGGTTCACCTTCGTCGGCTACTTCACGCCGATCCGCACCCTGGCCGCCGAAGCGGCGACGCTCGGCTTCGGGCCCTGGGAGTGGTTCTGGATCCTGTTCTACGGCTTCGCCACCTACGGCAACGCGGGCTACATGCGCGAGCAGGTGTGCAAGTACATGTGCCCCTATGCGCGCTTCCAGAGCGCGATGTTCGACCACGACACGATGATCATCAGCTACGACACCGCGCGCGGCGAGCCGCGCGGTTCGCGGCCGCGATCGGCCCCGCATGCGTCGCTGGCGCAACTCGGCAAGGGTGAGTGCATCGACTGCAACCTGTGCGTGCAGGTCTGCCCGACCGGGATCGACATCCGCCGTGGCCTGCAGTACGAATGCATCGGCTGTGCCGCCTGCATCGACGTGTGCGACGGCGTGATGGACAAGATGAACTATCCGCGCGGCCTGATCCGCTACGCCACGCAGAACGGCATCAACAAGGGCTGGGACAAGGCACAGATGATGCGGCGCGTGCTGCGTCCCCGCGTGCTCATCTACACGGCCATCCTGATCCTCATCCTCTCGGCCTTCGGCGCCAGCCTGATGCTGCGCACGCCGTTCCGCGTCGACGTGGTGCGCGACCGCGGCGCCCTGGCCCGCCTCGTCGAGGATGGTCGCATCGAAAACGTCTACCGCCTGCAGGTGATGAACGGCACGGAGCAGCCGCAGCGCTTCCGCATCGAGGTGGAGGGCCTGAAGGGTGCCATCATTGCGGGCAAGTCGCTGGTCGAGGTGGGCTCGACCGAGTCGAGGTGGGTGCCGGTGAGCGTCCAGCTGCCGCCGGAAACCGCCGGTGCGCTGGGCACCGGTGCGCACCCGATGCGATTCACGATCACGCGCCTGCCGGATGCCTCCGGCGGCGAGATTTCTGTGCACGAGAAGTCGACCTTCGTCGTGCCGCGCTGAACACGGAAGGACAAAGCCATGCAGAACAAGCCGATCCCCTGGTACAAGGTTCCGATGGTGTGGCTGGTCCTCGGCGGCCCGTTGTCGGTGGTGATCGCCAGCCTGGCCACAGCGGTGGTGGCCTGGAAGCACATCGACCCGGTGATTGCCACCACGCCGCAGGGCGAACTGCGCGCCGCAGACGACGTGGCCGCCAAGGTCAGCCCAAAGGACGCCCTGGCCCCGGCGCTGCAGGGACGCAACCACGCAGCGTCACCGCAGCGCTGAGATGTTCGTCTCGAGGGCGGTTTTGAAGATCCGTGCGCTGACCATCCTCTGGCCCGCCTTCCTGATGGCCGGCGTGCTGGAGATGCTCGTGTTCGCCGTCATCGATCCGGGCGACCTGCACTGGTTCGGCGGCCCGTCGCTGGATTGGTCGAGCCAGGCGGTCTACACCGTCACCTTCCTGATCTTCTGGGCGGTCATCGCGACCGCCGGGGCTTTGACGGCGCTGCTCGAAGCGAGCCCGGAAGAGATCAACGCCGACCGCGGCCGCACCTGGCCGCGTTGAAGAGCGGGCCGCCTCAGCAGGCGGTGCTGCTGATCAGCTGGCGCAGGCCGGCTTCGTCGAGGATGCGGATGTGGCGCTGCTTCACTTCGAGCAGGCCGTCGTCCTGGAACTTCGAGAAGGTGCGGCTGACCGTTTCCAGCTTGAGGCCGAGATAACTGCCGATTTCCTCGCGCGTCATGCGCAGGATGCGCGCCGAGGCCGAAAAACCGCGTGCCTGCAAACGCTGCGTCAGGTTGAGCAGGAAGGCGGCCAGGCGCTCCTCGGCGCGCATGCTGCCCAGCAGCAGCATCATGCCGTGGTCGCGAACGATCTCGCGGCTCATGATCTTGTGGAACTGGTGCTGCAGTGGCGTGAAGTCGCGCGACAGTTCCTCGAGTTGCCCGAACGGGATCACGCAGACCTGCGAGTCCTCCAGCGCGATCGCATCGCAGTTGTGGCGGTCGTGGCTGATGCCGTCCAGGCCCAGCAACTCGCCGGCCATCTGGAAACCGGTGACCTGGTCGCGACCGTCTTCCGACGAGACGCAGGTCTTGAAAA
Organism: uncultured Piscinibacter sp.; assembly: GCA_964628175.1. GTDB lineage: Bacteria > Pseudomonadota > Gammaproteobacteria > Burkholderiales > Burkholderiaceae_C > Piscinibacter. Next base: position 2,211 of record CAZVLY010000440.1, read on the forward strand.
AACCGGTGCGCACCGCGTAGAGCGACTGGAACGAGTCGCCGGCGCGGAACAAGGCGTCGCCGCGCGTCACCGAGCGGCGCTTGGCCACCAGTTCGTCGAGCCGCTCCAGGTCGGGGTCGGACAGGCCGACCGGCAGGCACAGCTCGCGCAGGTTGCAGTTGGAGCAGGCGACCTTGAAGGCCTCTGCACGAATCGGCACGACAGGGGGCAGGGCATGCCGCGGAGCGGAATCGGTGACATGGCCAGTGACGGGCTGATCATGAGCATGCGACGCGGTCATGTACGGCATTTCCGGAGTGGTGATTCGCATGGAATTATTGTCCGGTTCGCCAACTGAAGCGCTGTTGATGCACGTCAAGTCGCCGGGCGCGCTCCGCGGCACAGTCTTGCTCCATGCTGACCACCACACACCCCGAGCGCCCTGTCGTGACCGAAGAGCTGTTGCGACGGCTCGACGTGAACGGGCCACGCTATACCTCTTACCCGACGGCCGACCGTTTTGTCGATGCATTCGGGCCCGACGACTACGCGCGCGCGCTGACGCAGCGCGCCGAGGGCGCGGGAGTGATCGGCGGCGCGAGCCCGCTGTCGATCTACGTGCACATCCCGTTCTGCGAGTCGCTGTGCTACTACTGCGGCTGCAACAAGGTCATCACCAAGCACCACGAGCGTGCCGGTGAGTACCTCGATGTGCTCGAGAAGGAGATCGCGCTGCACGTGGACCGGCTCGGCGCCGGCCAGACCGTTTCGCAACTGCACTTCGGCGGCGGCTCACCGACCTTCCTCAGCGATGCTGAACTGAGTCGGCTGATGGGCACGCTGCGCCAGGCCTTTCGCCTCGCACCCGAAGCCGAGAATTCGATCGAGGTCGATCCGCGCACGGTGAACGCCGAGCGCCTCGCCCACCTCAGGCAGATCGGCTTCAAC
>CAZVLY010000441.1:0-2539 GCA_964628175.1 uncultured Piscinibacter sp.
CCGACCACGGCATGCCCGCGCACCGGCGTGGGCGGGTCGATGACCTCCTGGTACTTCTTCTTCTCGATGAAGTCGGCCTGCGCCGGCCAGCACAAGGCCAGGGCCAACCACACGGCGGCGCGCGGTGTGCATTTCATTCTGGTGATCCCCCCACTCGAGCGAAGCCATCGTAATCCGCCGCCGCACAGTGGTTCAATAGCGGTCCCTCCGTTTGAAGGGTTCCTCTACGACATGCCGATGAACGCCCTGCCCGCCGACGCCGACAGCCTGCTGATGATGGCCACGCAGTCGATGTTCGACACCTTCGCGCAGTCCGCGATGGGCATGATGGTGGTCGACCGCCAGCACCGCATCGTCTGGATCAGCGAGGGCTACAAGCGCTTCCTGCCCGCGCTGGGCCATGCGGAGGACGACTTCGTGGGCCGCCGCGTCGAAGAAGTGGTGCCCAACACGCTGATGGCGCAGGTGATCGAGAGCGGGCAGCCGATCCTGGTCGATCTGCTGACCAACCAGGCCGGCACCTTCCTGGTCAGCCGGCTGCCGCTGCGCGATGCCCAGGGCACGGTGATCGGCGCGATGGGCATGGTGCTGCTCGACCATCCGGAGACGACGATGCAGCCGCTGATCGCCAAGTTCAGCCGCCTGCAGCGCGAGCTCGACAGCACGCGGCAGCAGCTCGCCGAGCACCTGACCCGGGAGCGCCGGCCCAAGCACACGGTGGCCAGCTTCATCGGCGCCAGCGCGCCGGCGATGGAGGTCAAGCGCCAGGCGCGCCGCGTCGCGCAGACCGACAGCACGGTGCTGCTGCTGGGCGAGACGGGCACCGGCAAGGAGCTGCTGGCGCACGCCATCCACGCCGCCAGCGCGCGCGCCGCCAGGCCCTTCGTCGGCGTCAACATCGCCGCCGTGCCCGACGCGCTGCTCGAGGCCGAGTTCTTCGGTGTCGCGCCAGGCGCCTACACCGGCGCCGACCGCAAGGGCCGCGACGGCAAATTCAGGCTCGCGCACGGCGGCACCCTGTTCCTCGACGAGATCGGCGACATGCCGCTGGCGCTGCAGGCCAAGCTGCTGCGCGTGCTGCAGGAGCAGGAGGTCGAGCCGCTGGGCAGCAACCAGGTGCAGCATGTCGACGTGCGCATCATCGCCGCGACCAGCCGCGACCTCGCCGCGATGGTCCGCGCGGGCAGCTTCCGAGCCGACCTCTACTACCGGCTCAACGTGCTGCCGATCCGGCTGCCGCCGCTGCGCGACCGCCTGACCGATCTCGAATCGCTGGTCGAGGCGCTGGCCGACGACATCGCCCGGCGCAGCGGCATGGCGCACAAGAGCCTGTCGCCCGATGCGCTGGAACTGCTGGCGCGCCAGCCCTGGCCGGGCAACATCCGCGAGCTGCGCAACGCGCTGGAGCAGGCCAGCCTGATGACCGACGACGACGTGCTGACGGCCGGCCACTTCGATGCGGTGCTCGGCGCGGCGGACGCGCCGCTGCGCGCCCCGGCGCCTGTGCCGCAGGCGGTCGACACGCTGGTGCCGAAGATCGCCGGCGTGAAGTCCCTCCCGCAGGCGGTGGCCGAGCTCGAGGCGCAGGCGATCCGTGAGGCGCTCACCGCCACCGGCGGCAACAAGCTCGCGGCCTCGCGCCTGCTGGGCATCTCGCGGGCGACGCTCTACGAGAAACTGTCGACGTGAGAAGGAAGTGTCCTGATTTCAGGCATTGCATGAACTTCATGCGATATTTCACACCGTTCTGTCCGGAAATCAGGCAATGGATCGCCATCGTGGGGCTGGCGGCCCTGCTGCTGGCGGCGCCGGCCTGGGCCACCGTGACGCCGGCGGAAGGCGAGGCCGAGCGCAGCCTGCGCACGCTGCTGCGCAGCGAGGCGCTGGGCTACGAAAACGGCGAGGGCGTGGAGCGCGATGCCGAGAAGGCCGCGCAGCTGTACTGCAAGGCGGCGCGGCTGGGCGACGCCGAATCGCAGTTCAACCTCGGCTGGATGTACGCCAACGGCCGCGGCGTGGAGCGCAACGACGCCACCGCCGCCTTCTTCTTCCACGCAGCGGCCGAACAAGGCCTGGAGCAGGCAGTGCGGATGCTGGCCAACGTGGGCGGGCCGCCCAACTACGTGCCCGACTGCATGATCGACCGCACGCCGCCGCAGATGACCGAGCGGCCGCCCCTGCGACCGCCGACGCGTGCGCCCGAGGTGCTGCCGGCCGATGCGCCGACCCACATCGTCGAGATCGTCAAGAAGCACGCGCCGGCCTACAAGCTGTCGCCGCGCCTGGTGCTCGCCTTCATCAAGGTCGAGTCCAACTACGACGCGGCGGCGCTCTCGCCGAAGAACGCCAAGGGGCTGATGCAGCTCATCCCCGACACGGCGGCGCGCTTCGGCGTCTTCCGGCCCTACGACGCCGAGCAGAACATCCGCGGCGGCATGGCCTACCTGCGCTGGCTGATGGCCTACTTCGAGGGCAACGTGCCGCTGGTGGCGGCCGCGTACAACGCCGGCGAGGGCGCGGTGAATCGCTACCGCGGTGT
>CAZVLY010000441.1:2549-3131 GCA_964628175.1 uncultured Piscinibacter sp.
GCGTGCCGCCCTATGCCGAGACGCGCGCCTACGTGCTGCGCATCATCGGCGGCTTCGGGCGGCTCGATCATCCCTTCGACGCCGAGGCCACGGAGCCCTCGCCGCAACTGCGCTCGATGAGGTCGTTCTCGTTCATGCAGTGAGCGGCCAGCGGCGGCAGCGATCAGGGTTTGCACGGTGCCGCGTGGCACAGCGTTTGCGTTTTCGAGCGGCACGGGCCGACAAGCGCCCACCCTGTTGCCCTCTCACGGAGACACACCGCATGCCCCACGCCCACCGCCGCCTCTGGCTCGGCACCCTGGCCGTCGCCGCCCTGAGCGTTCCCACGTTCGCGCTCGCTCAGTCCAAGGGCGAGATCAAGATCGCCCACGTCTACAGCAAGACCGGCCCGCTGGAGGCCTACGGCAAGCAGACCGCCACCGGCTTCATGATGGGCCTGGACTACGCCACCGGCGGCACGATGACGGTGGCGGGCAAGAAGCTCGTCGTCATCGAGAAGGACGACCAGGGCAAGCCCGACGTGGGCAAGAGCCTGCTCGCCGCCGCCTACGGCGACGACAAGGCCGACATCGCCGTCGGCCC
>CAZVLY010000442.1:0-2324 GCA_964628175.1 uncultured Piscinibacter sp.
GTGCGCAAACAGCACCGCGCCGGTCGCGTCCGGCACGGTCATCAAGCTGCCGGGCAGCCCGAGCGGGCCGATGCGGGCTTCTTCCGCGTTCACGCCCCGCACACCCGCCGCGCCTCGCGGCCGCTGCGGCCCGGCGCTTCCAGGAACCGCACCTCCTGGCCGACGGCCAGTTGTTCGAAGCTCGGGTGATCGACCATGCCACGATCGAAGCGGTACTCCTCGCCCGCATCGCTGGCGATGCGCCCGACGCCTTGCGCGTCGAGCTCGGTGATGTGCCCGTGCAGCACGATCGGATGCTGCTTGACCTGGCCACGCCGCACCCGCACGCGGTCCTCGAGCTGCCGATCCATCGCGTCGAACGCGCCGTGCAGCGCCACCATCGCGTCCTCGTGGCCCTGGTGACTGCCGGCAGCGATCTCGCCGTCGGTGACGCGTGCCAGCACCTTCACCCGGTATTCGTGCCCGCGCCGGTGCCGGCTGTCCCCGGACTCGACCGTCACGTGGCAGCTCATGAGTTCCGGGCCCCATTGGTCGAGCCGCTCGGCCCGACGCCGGATCTCCGCCTCCAGCGAGGGCAACGGCACCATGTCACGGAAGGTGATCTGCAGCGGCAGTTTCATGCGTTCTCTTCAAAGGTCGCGGAGAAAACCAATCTAGGCCGGCCCCCGCCCGTGCCGGTTGAGCAGCCTCACTCGCGCGTCGAGCGCAGGCCCGCGCAAGCCCTGCGAACCTGCTGTTGAGCGAACGCAAGTCCGCGGCGGCCTGGCCTTGCCATCGTTGCGCACCCGCTCCTGGAACCCTCTCATGCCCACCCCTTGCGCATTCGACCCGAGCCGGCGGCTGGCGATCGCGGGCGCGCTGGTCGGCGCGGGTGGCCTCACCCTCTCGCCGGGAAGGGCCCAGGAGCGTGGCTCCCTGCCCCTGCCTGCTCCGCGCCGGGGCGGCGGTATGCCGCTGGCAGAAGCCCTGCAGCGGCGACGCTCGGTGCGCCGCTTCGCGCAGCGGCCGTTGGCGCTGGCGGAGCTGTCGCAGCTGCTGTGGGCGGCACAGGGCGTGAGCGCACCGGGCCGGCGCACGGCCCCCTCGGCCGGGGCGCTGTACCCGCTCGAGCTGCTGCTGATCGCCCGGCAGGTCGAGGGCCTGGCGGGCGGCGCCTACCGCTTCCAGCCGGAGGCTCAAACCTTGCAGCGTTCCGAGGCCGCGGTCACCACGGCGGACCTTCAGCGGGCCGCCCTCGGGCAAGCGGCCGTCACCGAGGCAGCCGCGGCGGTGGTGCTCACGGCCGTCGCGGTGCGCAGCGCCGGCAAGTACGCGGCGCGGTCGGCGCGCTACATCGCCTTCGAGGCGGGCGCCGCGGCCCAGAACCTCGCGCTGCAGTCGGTGGCGCTCGGGCTCGGCAGCGTGGTGATCGGCGGCTTCGACGACGTCGCGCTCGCCACGCTGCTGCAGTTGCCGGCTGGCGAACAGCCGCTGTGCCTGCTGGCCATCGGCGCCCTGCCCTGAGGTCAGGGAGAGCGGCCATGCGCATCGGCGTCCCGAAGGAAATCAAGGTCCAGGAACACCGCGTCGGCCTCACTCCGGCGAGTGTGCGTGAGCTGTGCGCGCATGGCCACGAGGTGCTGGTGCAGCGCGGTGCCGGCGAGGCGATCGGCCTCGACGACGCACAGTACCGGCAGGCTGGGGCCAGGCTGATGGAATGCGCCGAGGCGATCTACACGCAGTCGGAGATGATCGTCAAGGTGAAGGAGCCTTTGCCGCCGGAGTGGCCGCTGCTGCGACCGGGCCAGATCCTCTTCACCTACCTGCATCTGGCGGCCGACGCCGCGCTGGCGAAGGCCCTGGTCGCCAGCGGCTCGGTGTGCTTCGCCTACGAAACGGTCACCGGCCCGGACCACAGCCTGCCACTGCTCGCTCCGATGAGCGAAGTCGCCGGTCGCATGTCCATCCAGGTTGGTGCGGCCTGCCTGCAGACCTCGAACGGCGGCATGGGCCTGCTGCTCGGCGGCGTGCCCGGCGTGCCGCCGGCGCACGTGGTGATCCTGGGCGCCGGGGTGGTCGGCAGCCAGGCGATGCAGGCCGCCGTCGGGCTCGGTGCGCGCGTCACCATCCTCGACTGCCGGGTTGAGCGGCTGCGCCGGATCGATCGTGTCTACGGCAACCGCGCCGTCACCTCGTTCTCGACGGTCCAGGCGATCGAGGACGCCGTCGCGAGCGCCGACCTGCTCGTGGGCGCCGTGCTCGTGCCGGGCGCCACGGCGCCGAAGCTGGTCACGCGTGCGATGGTGCGCGGCATGCGCAAGGGATCGGTGATCGTCGACGTGGCG
>CAZVLY010000442.1:2334-3131 GCA_964628175.1 uncultured Piscinibacter sp.
CATCGACCTTCGCGCTGAACCACGCCACGCTGGGACCGGCGCTCGCGATCGCCGACAGAGGCTGGCGACGCGCCGCGCTCGAGGATCCGCACCTGCGCAACGGCCTGAATGTCGTCGAAGGCTCGGTGACGCACGAGGCCGTGGCGGCCAGCCTCGGCTGCGCCTGGACGGACGCCGGCGCACTGCTCGCGCGCCAACCCGCCTGAGCGCTCAGCCGGCGCCCTTGCCCGTCACCAGCGGCACGACATTGACGTCGTGGCCCGCCGCGCCGAAGGCCTGCTCCCGCAGCAGCGCGAGCTGGTCGCGCACACGCGCCGCCTTCTCGAACTCGAGGTTGCGCGCGTGGTCGAGCATCTGCTTCTCGAGCAGCTTGATGCGCTTGGCCAGGTCCTTCTCGCTCATCGCCTCGACGGCGGCGGCCTCGGTGGCCGACTTCAGGTCGTCCTTGGCGTTCTTCTCGCCGTAGACGCCGTCGATCAGCTCCTTGATCTTCTTGTTGACGCTGCGCGCCACGATGCCGTGCTCGACGTTGAAGGCCAGCTGCTTGGTGCGCCGGCGCTCGGTCTCGCCGATGGCCTTGCGCATCGACTCGGTGATCTTGTCGGCGTACAGGATGGCGCGGCCGTTCAGGTTGCGCGCGGCGCGGCCGATGGTCTGGATCAGGCTGCGCTCGGCACGCAGGAAACCTTCCTTGTCGGCGTCGAGGATGGCCACCAGCGACACCTCGGGAATGTCCAGCCCCTCGCGCAGCAGGTTGATGCCCACCAGCACGTCGAAGGTGCCCAGGCGCAGGTCGC
>CAZVLY010000443.1:0-3126 GCA_964628175.1 uncultured Piscinibacter sp.
TGGGTCCGCCGGCCTTGCTGCCAGACATCGCAGCCGTCCGCGCCCAAGGTGACGACCACACCCTTCAGGTGAGAGCGCGACAGCGATTCCAGCGAATGCCCGGTTCGGTCGCACAGCATCTTCGCCTCGTAATCGTTCACCGCCACCCAGGTGGCTTTGGAGATGAAGTCCTTCAGCTCGGTGCCGTCGAACATCGGCAGGCCCTGGCCCGGATCGAAGATGAACGGGATCTTGGCATCCGCCAGTTGCTGCGCGTGCTGGAGCATGGCGTCACGGCCGTCGGGCGCGATGATGGCCACGCGGATGTCGTCGCGTTGGGGCACCGCCGTCAGGTGGGCAGACTGCATCGCGCCGGGGTGGAACGCGGTGATCTGGTTGTTGTCGGTGTCCGTGATGATGATGGCCTGCGCCGTGTAGCTGTCCTCCACCACACGGATGTACTCGGTGCTCGCATTCCAGGAGCGCACCCGGGCCAGGTAGTCCTGCCCATCGGTGCCGAGCGCCGCCATGATCAACGGCTCGCCGCCGAGCAGCTTCAGGCTGTAGGCGATGTTGCCGGCGCAGCCGCCGAACTCGCGCCGCAGCGTCGGGACCAAGAACGAGACGTTGAGGATGTGCACCTGGTCCGGCAGGATCTGCTGCGAGAAGCGGCCAGGAAAGGTGGTGATCGTGTCGAAGGCGAGCGATCCGCAGATCAGGGCAGGCATGGGGGCTCCAGAAGTAAGACAGGGTCGGCGGTGGCGCGGGCCACCGTGGGTTCAAGGGTAGAAGACTTCGACGGTGTAGCCCGCGATGCGAACGGTGCCCGTGGACATCATGGCCTGCAGGGAGGTCTCGCTGCCGGCAGGCATCGTTGTCGTTCGACTGCGGAAATCCTGCGGGCTCAGCGCGCGCCGTGCCACCAGCTGGCCATTGGCATCGGTCAGCGACAGATCGATCCAGGGCAGCGCCGCGACCGTGGTCGCGCGGTTTCGAAGCGTCACGCTCAGGCGAAACGCCTCGCCCGAGCCAGCCTTGGCCAGCGCCGTGCTCTCCACCACGATGTCCTCGATGCGCCGCGGCGGTTCGAGAGTGCAGCCGGAGAACCGGCACCAGGCCTGCAGGGCGGCCACGGTGCCGGGCAAGCGCGCGGCCATGCCGTCGCGGTAGTGGTTCGCCGCCTGTCCCACGAGCAGCAAGGCGAGCAGGACCGCCATCAGCCGCAGCGCCTTGCGCGCGCCCGAGGACTGCCAGCGCGCAGCCCGTTCGGCGCTGCGCACGAACTCCGGCGCGTCCGCGCCGTCGAGCGTCTCGCTGTCCCGGCCTTGCGTCGACGGATCGAGCATCACCGGTTCGATCGCATCGGACGGGACGTCGGTGTCGAAGCGCGCGTCGGCGAAGTCCGGCCCCTTGCGGTCGCCACCGCCCAGGCCGGTCAGAGCGCCGAAGCCGGTGCGACGTGGCGAGCCGAAGATCTGCTCGTCGATGCGATCGACCAGATCGGGATCCGCCGTCTCCATCGGGCCATCGTCCGTCGACGGTGACGCGCCGCGAGCCGGCTCGGACCATTCCGGCGGCGAATCGCGGTCGAGGTCGAACAGGCCCTCGAGCGCGTTGAACACCTCGTCGCAGCGGCCGCAGCGCACCCAGCCCTCGGACACCTTGAGCTGGTCCTGCACCACGCGGAAGACGGTTCCGCAGGAGGTGCATCGGGTGGCCAGGCTCATGGCCGGATCATGCCATCGCGGCTTCTGCGCCGCGAACGGCCGTCATCAGCACCCAGCCCTCCTCGGCATCGCTGACGGACAGGGCGAGCCAGGGAGCGTAGGCAACCTTCAGCTCATCGACCTGCCGCTCGAGAATGCCCGCGAGCACCAGGGCTCCCCCCGGCGCGACATGGGCGCTGAGCAGCGGCGCCAGCAGCTTCAGCGGCGTGGCCAGGATGTTGGCAAAGACCAGGGGATAGGTGCCGCGTGCCAGTTCGGGCAGGCCGGCGTTCAGGTCGACATGATTGGCCAGCGCATTCGCCCGGGCGGATTCCACCGCGGCCGGGTCGATGTCCACCGCATCGATGTCGCGAGCGCCGTGCAGGGCGGCGCCGATGGCCAGGATCCCCGAGCCGCAGCCGTAGTCGAGCACGCGGTGCCAGCCCGCCGCACGCTGCGCGGCCTCGCGGGCCGTCCAGCGAAGGCACATGCGCGTGGTTGGATGCGTCCCGGTGCCGAAGGCCAGGCCGGGATCGAGACGGATGACCTGGCGCGCATCCGGTGGCACCTCGTGCCAGCTGGGCACGATCCAGAACCCGGAGGAGACCTCCACCGGCGCGAACTGCGACTGCGTCAGGCGCACCCAGTCCTGTTCCGCCACGGGGCGCATCGCCACGAGCGACACGTCTCGCGCCCAGTCCTGGGCGAGCAGCAGCGTGGCCGCTCCGGTGGCTGCCGCCTCGTCGGCAAACAGCGCGATCACCCTCGAGCGGCGCCAGCCGCCGGCGGGCGCCGGCATGCCGGGCTCGCCGAACAGCGCGTGCTCGGCGTCGGTGTCCGCGTCGGCATCCTCGACGGAGGCCGACAGCGCGCCGAGTTCGTCGATCAGCGCATCGGAGACCGGCTCGACCGCGTCTTCCGGCGCCAGCAGCAGCAGCTCGAACATGCCGGGCCGATCAGCGCTTGTGCTCGGCCATCCACCCCTCGAGGTAGTGGATGCTGGTGCCGCCTTCGATGAACTTGGCGTCCACCATCAGCTCGCGGTGCAGCGGGATGTTGGTCAGGATGCCTTCGACCACGGTTTCCGACAGCGCGATGCGCATGCGAGCCAGCGCCTGGTCGCGGGTGTCGCCGTGAACGATGATCTTGCCGATCATCGAGTCGTAGTTCGGCGGCACGAAGTAGTTGGTGTACGCATGCGAGTCGACGCGCACGCCGGGGCCGCCCGGCGGGTGCCACATCGTGATGCGGCCAGGCGACGGCGTGAACTTGTACGGGTCTTCGGCGTTCACGCGGCACTCGATGGCGTGGCCGCGCATCTGGATGTTGCGCTGAGTGAACGGCAGCTTCTCGCCGGCGGCGACGCGGATCTGCATCTGCACGATGTCGATGCCGGTGACGAGTTCGGTGACCGGGTGCTCCACCTGCACGCGCGTGTTCA
>CAZVLY010000444.1:0-3113 GCA_964628175.1 uncultured Piscinibacter sp.
GTGGCGGTGCTGGTGTCGCTGTTCGTCAGCTTCACGCTCGACCCGATGCTGTCCAGCCGCTGGCCCGACCCGCCGGGCACGATGGCGCGCAAGGTCTGGGGCCTGTCGCACCTGATCCGTGCCACCGACCACGGCCTGGACGTGCTGCACGATGCCTACGAACGCCTGATCCGCTGGGTCTTCGATCGCCCGCGGCGCAACCGCCTGATCGTGCTCGGCGTGGGCCTGGCGAGCTTCGTCGGCGCCATCGGCCTAGCGCCGCTGGTGGGCAGCGAGTTCATCCCGCAGACCGACCAGGGCTTCACGCAGCTGGCCATCCGCATGACGGTGGGCTCCAGCCTGGCGCGCAGCGACGAGAAGGTGCGCCAGGTCGAGGCCATCGTCGCCGCCTTTCCGGAGGTGAAGACGATCTCCACCAACGTGGGCGGGCAGGGCACGGGCCTGGCCGTCGGTCGCAACCAGGCCTCGCTGAACATCGGCCTGGTCGAGCGCAGCGAGCGCAAGCGCTCGCAGAAACAGATCGAGGACGCGATCCGCGCCGAGATCGCGAAGATCCCCGGCATCGAGGTCTCGGTGGGTTTCGACCGGCCGATCTACGTGGCCATCCTGGGCAGCGACGCGCAGGGCCTGGCGAAGGTGGCCAGCGAGTTCGCCGAGCAGGTGCGCAAGGTGCCCGGCATCGCCGACGTCGAGCTCTCCGTCAAGCCGGGGCTGCCGGCCTACGCGGTGCGCCTGAAGCCCGGCGCTGTGCGCGAGCTGGGCCTGACAGCGCCGCAGCTGGCCTCCAGCCTGCGCGCCTACGTCAACGGCGAGGTCGGCACCTACTGGACCACGCCGGAGGGCGAACAGGTCGAGGTGCTGCTGCGCCTGCCCGAGGCCCAGCGCGAACGGGTCGCGCAGATGGGCAAGCTGCCGGTCGCCTTCGCCAAGGACGGCACGCCGATCCCGCTGGACGCGGTGGCGACCATCGAGCCGGTGGTCAACCCCGAGGTGATCCGGCGCCAGAACCTGCAGCGCCGCGAGGCCATCTTCGCCGGCGTGCAGGGCCGGCCGGCGGGCGACGTGGGCGACGACGTGCAGAAGCTCGTCAAGGCCACCACGCTGCCGCCGGGGTTCAGCTTCGACGTGGGCGGCTCGACGCGCGACCAGGAGGAGGCCTTCGGCGCCATGCTCGGCGCCATGGTGCTGGCGGTGATCTTCATCTACATCGTGCTGGCCAGCCAGTTCGGCAGCTTCCTGCAGCCGCTGGCCATCATGGCCTCGCTGCCGCTGGCGCTGATCGGCGTGATGCTGGCGCTGCTGCTGTGGCGCAGCACGCTGAACATCTTCTCGATGATCGGCCTGGTGATGCTGATGGGCCTGGTGACGAAGAACGCGATCCTGCTCGTCGACTTCGCCAACCGCGAGCTGCGCAACGGCGCGAGCGTGGCCGATGCGCTGCTGCAGGCCGGCCTGATCCGCATGCGGCCGATCATCATGACCACCGCGGCGATGGTGTTCGGCATGCTGCCGCTGGCGCTGGCGCTGAACGACGGCGGCGAGCTGCAGGCGCCGATGGGCCGGGCCATCATCGGCGGCGTCATCACCTCGACGCTGCTGACGCTGCTGGTGGTGCCGGTGCTGTGGAGCTACCTGGTCGGGCCGAAGTTCAGCCCGACACGTGAATCACATCCCGCACCAGCGGATAGATCTGGTTCTGCCATCGCCGCCCGCTGAACACGCCGTAGTGGCCCACGCCGGGCTGCACGTAGTGGGTGCGCATGTAGGGGCGCAGCCTGCTGCACAGATCCTGCGCGGCGAGCGTCTGGCCGGGGGCGCAGATGTCGTCGCGCTCGCCCTCGATGGTGACGAGCGCCGTGCGGCGGATCGCCGACGGGTCGATGCGCCGGCCGCGGAACATCAGCTCGCCGCGCGGCAGCGCGTAGTCCTGGAACACCTGCTGCACGGTCTCGAGGTAGAACTCCGCCGGCAGGTCGGCCACCGCCATGTACTCCTCGTAGAAGGCCCGCGTGGCCTGCACCTTCTCGTCGTCCTGCTCGACCAGGTTGACGTAGTAGTCGCGGAAGGCGTTGAGGTGGCGGTCCTTGTTCATGCTCATGAACGCGGTGAGCTGCACGAAGCCCGGGTAGACGCGCCGGCCGGCGCCTCGGAAGCGCCAGGGCACGCGGCTGATCAGGTGCTTCTCGAACCATTCGATCGGCTTGGTGGTCGCCAGCGTGTTGACGGCGGTCGGGCTGATGCGGCAGTCGATCGGCCCGGCCATCAGCGTCAGGCTGGCCGGCGTGGCCGGGTGCTCGTCTTCCGACATCAGCGCCACGGCGGCGAGCGCGGCCACGCAGGGCTGGCAGATCGCCATCAGGTGCGCGCCGGGGCCCATCACGGCGAGGAACTGCATCAGGTGCTCGATGTACTCGTCCAGGCCGAAGCGGCCTGCGGCCAGCGGCACGTCGCGGGCGTTGTGCCAGTCGGTGATGTAGACGTCGTGGTCGATCAGCACCGTGCGGACGGTGTCGCGCAGCAGCGTGGCGAAGTGGCCCGACATGGGCGCCACGATCAGCACGCGCGGCTGCTCCGTGGCGCCGGGCTTGGCGAAGCGCAGCAGCGTGCCGAAGGCGGCGGTGTGCACGATCTCCTCGACCACCGGCCACTCGCGGCCCTGCGCGCTGACCGAGGTGATCGCCCAGTCGGGCCGGCGGTGCGTGACCTCGGCCAGGCGCATCACCTCGCAGGCCGCGGCGACCTGACGGTGCGGCGGGTGCCCGCCCAGCCCGAGGGTCGGGTCCAGCAGCAGCGGCACGCTGGCGCGGGCGAATGAGCGCAGCGGCCAGAGCAGGTCGTTGTGGGCCTGGTAGGCGTGGTACATCATGAGGCCTTCCCGCAGAGTGTCTTTCGACGACGTCAGCAACTAACGCGCCAAGGCCCGGCTGCAGCGGCTGCGTGGCACGTGGATTGCTGCATGTCCCGGGGACCGCGGGCCGCGCCCGCACCGCCGGAAGCCCGCCATGCCCGTCGCCAGCCCCGCCCGCCCGAAAGCCGCCCCCCGCAAGCGCGCTGCGGCAGCGCGCGCCACGCTCACGCTGTCGAGCAAGAACTACTCGTCGTGGTCGCTGCGC
>CAZVLY010000445.1:0-3100 GCA_964628175.1 uncultured Piscinibacter sp.
TTGCACGTCGAGTCCGAGCCGGGGGCCGACGGCCGGAATCTCGACCCGCCGTCGAACTATCGGCTGCTGCGGGTCACGCGCTGCGGCACCGATGCGCTGGAAAAGCACGTGCGCAAGAGCGCCGCTCCGGTGCTGGTGGTCGACCCGCGCGCCGGGCACGGTCCGGGCATCGGCGGCTTCAAGCGCGATTCGGAAGTTGGCATGGCGCTGCTCGAAGGCCACCCGGTCTACTTCGTCGTCTTCGACCCGGAGCCGGTCGAGGGGCAGACGATGGCGGCGGTCGTCCAGACGCTCGCGGCCTTCATCGACATCGTCGCCAAGCGCCATCGCGGCAAGGCGCCGATCGTCTATGGCAACTGCCAGGGCGGCTGGGCGATCACGCTGGCGCTGTCGCACTGCGAGCACCGGGCGGCGCTGGCGGTGCTGAACGGCTCGCCGCTGTCGTACTGGGCCGGTGAGCGAGGCATCAATCCGATGCGCCTGCTCGGTGGCTTCACCGGCGGCGTCTGGCCGGCGCACTGGATGTCGGACCTGGGCGCCGGCCGCTTCGACGGCGCCTGGCTGGTGCAGAACTTCGAGGCGTTGCGGCCCGAGGGCGTGTTCAGGAAGTACGACACGCTCTTTGCGCAACCGGAGGCCGAGCGCGATCGCTTCCTGGAGTTCGAGCGCTGGTGGAACGGCTTCTACCAACTCGCACGAGAGGAGATGCTGGCCATCGCCGGGGAGCTGTTCGTCGGCAACCGCCTCGAGAACGGGGAGGTCGTGGTCGACGGCCATTGCCGTGCGGATCTCAAGCGCATCGGGGCGCCGCTGGTGATCTTCAGCTCCTACGGCGACAACATCACGCCGCCGCACCAGGCGCTGGGCTGGCTGAAGGAAGTGTTTGCCGCGACCGAGGACCTGGTGGCTGCCGGCCAGCGTGTCGTCTACCTGCTGCACAAGCAGGTGGGCCACCTCGGCATCTTCGTGTCGGCGGGCGTGGCGCGGCGCGAGCATCGCGCCATCCTGCATCACGCCGGAACGATCCAGGACCTTGCGCCCGGCCTCTACGAGATGGTTCTCGACGACGCCGCCACGGGCGACGGCGCCACCGCGGCCCGCTTCGAACCACGTCGCCTGGAGGACCTGCCGTTCGACGCCAACCCGGCTGGATTCGACAAGGTGCAGGCGCTGTCCGAGGCCGCCGAGCGTGCCTATGCGCAATGGGTCTCGCCGTGGGTGCGCATGGCGGTCACGCCCGCATCCGCACGCCTGCTGCGCGAACTGCATCCGATGCGCGTCAGCCGGCAGGTCTGGTCCGAAAGGGCGACGCCGGCGCTGGCGTGGTTGCCGTGGATGCAGCAGTGGCTCGACCAGTGGGGCGCGCACGACTCGGACCGCAAGGCCAACCCCTGGTACCAGCTGGAGCGCGTCGGCGCGGACGCCTACGCGCAGGCCTGGGAGTCGTGGCGCACGAGCCGCGACCTCTGGGCCGAGCTGGTGTTCCAGCAGATCTATGCCCGATGACCAGCAGGCCGATCGCCGAGAGGAGTCACGCCATGAGAACCATCCCGCTGCCGGCACAAGGCTGGCGATTCCTCACCGCGACGTGGCTGTTGCTATTGCTGGCCACGATGCTGAGCCCGGCGCTGGCCCAGAGCCGGATGGAGCGGTCCGGCGTCACCCTCTACTGGGGGCTCGTGCCGGCCGCGGTCGTGGCCGACAAGCATGCGCTGGCCGAACTGCACGGCGGTCCGCCCAAGGGCGGTGGTCAGGTGCACCACCTCGTCGTGGCGCTCTACGACAGCGCGAGTGGCCGTCGCATCGAGGACGCGGTGGTGCGCGCGCAGCTCAGCGAAGCCGGCATCGTCGACGAGCCCGCGAAGTACCTGCTGCCGATGAAGGTCAACGACCAGGCCAGCTACGGGCAGGTCTTCGGCGTTGCCAAGGACGGGCCGTACCGGTTCCGGCTCTGGGTGCGGCTGCCGTCGCGGACCGACGAGATCGAGTTCAGGTTCGACGCCTGGTCGCCGCACCGCGCCGAGCGCTGAAGGAGAACGGCAAT
Organism: uncultured Piscinibacter sp.; assembly: GCA_964628175.1. Lineage (GTDB taxonomy): Bacteria > Pseudomonadota > Gammaproteobacteria > Burkholderiales > Burkholderiaceae_C > Piscinibacter. The sequence goes on from CAZVLY010000445.1 coordinate 2,045, forward strand.
GACCACACCGACGAAGCCTCCCGAGACCGACCAGGGTCGCGCCTGGGCCCGGTGGATCTTCTGGGCGTTCGCGGCGGTGGCGCTGCTGCTGCTGGTACTGGAACACCGGGCGCATGTGCTCGGCTGGTGGCTGCACGCGCTGCTCGGACTGTGCATTGTGCTGCTGTACCTCCTCGTGCGCTTCCAGGGTGACGGCGTACGAAAGAGCGGTCCGCGCTGAGCGCCGGTCGACCCTCGAAGTAACACAGCAAGGCGATTCAATGGAAACCATCGATCTTTCCGGCCGCCGGGGCCTCGTGGTCGGCGTCGCGAATGCCGACAGCCTGGCCTGGTCTGCCACGCGGCACTTCCGCAATGCCGGTGCGGAGCTGGCCATGACCTACTACAACGAGAAGGCTCGGTCCTTCGTCGCGCCGCTCGCGGAGGAGGTGCAGGCGCAGCTGCTGCCGTGCAACGTGCTGGAGGAGGGGCAATTGGAGGCGGTCTTCGACGCCCTACGCGACCGCTGGGGCAGGCTCGACTTCGTCTTCCACTCGATCGCGTCGGCGCGCAAGGAGGACTTGCACGGGCGCCTCACCGACTGCTCTGGCCCCGGATTTGCTGGTGTCCTGCCACTCCTTTATCCGCATGGCCAAGCTCGCAGAGCCGCTGATGCGGGAGGGCGGCAGCCTGACGACGGTCAGCTACTACGGCGCCGAGAAGGTCGTTGAGCACTACAACGTGATGGGGCCGGTGAAGGCGGCGCTCGAGGCCTCGGTGCGCTATCTCGCGCACGAACTCGGGCCCGCCGGCATCCGCGTCAACGCCATCTCCGCGGGCCCGGTGCGAACGCGCGCGGCCTCTGGCATCACCCACTTCGACGAGCTGCTTGACGAGGCCGCGCGCCGGTCGCCGCAGCGGCGTACCGTGGACGGCTGCGAGGTCGGCCGTGTGGCGCTGCTTCTGGCCAGTCCCTACGCGTCGGCGATCACCGGCGAAGTGGTGCACGTCGACGCCGGATTCCATGTCGAAGGCATGGTGTTCCATTGAGGGCGGCGGACCGGGCCATGCACATCC
>CAZVLY010000446.1:0-3096 GCA_964628175.1 uncultured Piscinibacter sp.
CGCCGCCGCGCACTCGAGTGTGGCAGGCCGCCGAGCCAGCGGTACTGGGGGCAGGCCCGCATCAACTCCGCAGCTTCGAGACCCAAATGCGGATCCAACGCCGCGCCGACATGGTCGAGCAGGATGTCGGGACGCGATGACAGCATCCGCGCCGCTTCAAAGGACGTCCCAGGCGACTTCTCCGCGCGCAGGTGGCCGACCATGACCGCGCGCAGGTGCTTCGATGTCTTGTCGAGCCGCCGCCAGGCTGAGCACGACTGCAGGACCGCCCGCGCCTTTGCCTGAAGGGCGTGCGGCAAGGATCGGATGCCCAGTTCGTTCAGGACGATCAGCCGGTCAGCGCCGGTCAGCGCCACGATCATCGGACGGCGGGCGTGCAGCGCGATCATGAGCGCCTCGTCGCCGCCATGCCAGTCCGACGCCAGGCGAACGTTGTATGAACCGCGCAGCATGCCGGCCCAGCGCCGGGCCGTCTGCCAATTGCCGTTGTTCGCGTCAGCCAGCGCGGGCGTGACGATGACGATGCCCTTGGGCTGCGCCGGCCGAGGTTACCGCGACAGTTCCAATCGAATCCGAGCGGCGGTGAGCGCCTTAGACCGCCAACGAGGATCCGCCGCCCAGGGCTTCGCAGACTCGGCGCAGCCGGCCTTCCGCATCGTCCGCGACCGTCTTCACACCCGGCTTGCCGACCAGACCGACCATGGTCTGGGGATCCAGGAAGCCGACCACGACGCGGCCGGGAACTTTCTCGCGGACGATCACGTTGCAAGGCAGCAGCAGACCGATGTCCGGTTCGGCCTGCAAGGCCTTGTGCGCCAGCGGCGGATTGCAGGCGCCCAGGATGCGATAGGGCGGCATGTCGGCACCCAGCTTCTCCTTCATAGCGCGCTGGACATCGATGTCGCTCAGCACGCCGAACCCTTCGGCCTTGAGTGCCGCCGTGGTCTTGGCCAGGGCGTCGTCAAAGGACAGTCCCGTGAGCGTGGTGGTGAATCCGTACATATCAGACCTCTCGTTTCATTGAGGCCGAATTGGCCGGGAAGACGGGGCCGCCTGCCGCACCGACAGGTGCATGCCGCCAGTGTCGCGCAGCGGCGATCGACGTGCATTTCTCGATACATAGTTGGGTATGTCGCAATCGGAGTATAGTGGTAAGTATCTGATGACTTACCGAATGCACATACCAGCATGCAGACTCGCCTCCCCACCGAAGAACGCCAAGCCGAGATCGTCGAGGCCGCGCTGCGTCTGGCGAGTGAATCGAGCCCTGCGCTGATCACCACTGGCGACATCGCCGCGGCGATCGGCGTCACGCAGGGCGCGGTGTTCAAGCACTTCCCCACCAAGGATGCCATCTGGCTGGTCGCCATGCGCTGGGTGCGCGAAACCTTGCTGCAGAACCTTCAGGCCGCGGCGGACCAGTCCGCCACACCTCTGGACGCACTGGCCGCGATGTTTCGGGCGCATGTCGAATTCGTCATCGCGCATCCTGGCGTGCCCAGGTTCATCTTCCACGAACTCCAGCAACCCGCCGACTCGGCGGCCAAGCTCGAGGTGCGTGGCGTGCTCCAGGGCTACCGCAAGCTGCTGCTCGGCCAACTGGCCCAATCGATCGAACAGCGACAGGTCAGCGCGGACCTGGACCCCGAGGCTGCCGCCACCAGCTTCATCGGCCTGATCCAGGGTCTTGTCATGCAATCGATGCTGACCGGCAAACCCGCGGCCATGCGCCAGCAGGCCAACGCCATCTTCACCCTCTACCGGCGCGGTCTCGGGGAGGCGCGATGAATGCCTCATCGATCGGAACGCGCCGGCTCGCGCTGATCGGGCTCGGCATCTTGCTGGTTGCAGCGATGAGCTACGTGGTCATGCGCTCCGGGCCGTTGGCGCCGACCCGCGTCACGGTCGTCCAGGCGGCCGAGGGCCAGATTACCCCACAACTGTTCGGCATCGGCACGGTCGAGGCCCGGCGCAGCTACCTGATCGGGCCGACCACGGCCGGCCGGGTGCGTTCGGTGACTGTCGATGTGGGCGACACGGTCAAAACCGGCCAGCCGGTGGCCGAAATGGACCCGGTGGACCTGGACGAACGCACCGCCGCACTCGACGCGTCGGTGGCCCGCGCGGGCAGCGCCATGGCCGCCGCCGAGGCGCAGCGCCGCGACGCCCAGGCGCGCAGGGAACTCGCGGCTGTCAACGCGCGCCGGTACGTCGAGCTCGGCCGGCAGAACTTCATCAGCACCGGCGCGGTCGACGCCCGGTTGCAGGAGCAGGCGTCGGCCGACGCCCTCCTCACCGCTGCCGAAGCCAACCTGGTTGCAGCCCGGCAGGACCAGCAGCGCCTGGCCGCCGAACGCGCCGGCCTTCGCCAGCAGAGGGCCAACGTTCGCCTGCTGGCCCCTGCCGACGGTGTCGTCACCAGCCGCGATGCCGAGCCCGGCTCGACCGTTGTCGCCGGACAGGCCGTGCTGCGCGTGATCGAGCCCTCGTCGCTGTGGGTCAAGGTGCGCCTGGACCAGGCGCGCTCGGGTGGCCTGGCGGTGGGCCTGCCTGCCCAGATCGTGCTGCGTTCGAGCCAGGGCCGCCCCCTCCCCGGCAAGGTCGCCCGTGTCGAGGCCCTCAGTGACAGCGTGACCGAGGAACGCGTGGCGCAGATCGGCTTCGACCAGGTGCCCGCCGGCCTGTCGGTGGGCGAACTGGCGGAGGTGACCCTGTCGCTTCCGCCGACCTCGAAGGCGGTGCTGCTGCCCAATGCCGCCATCAAGCGCCGGAATGCGCAGACCGGTGTCTGGGTGATCGACGCAGGCGCCTTGCGCTTCGCGCCCGTGCGAACAGGCCAGGCGAGCCTGGACGGCCAAGTCCAGGTGCTTGGCGGTGTCAAGCCCGGCATGACCGTCGTTGTCCACAGCGAAAAGGAAATCGGCGAGCGCGGCCGCATCGCCGTGGTCGATGCGCTCGCGGGGCGACAGCCGTGATCAGCCTGGCCGGCAGGGACATCCTGCACTCCTGGAGCAAGTTCGTGCTGACCGGCATCGGCCTGGGCCTGCTGATCGGCGTGACCCTGACCATGGCGGGGGTGTACCGCGGCATGGTGGA
>CAZVLY010000447.1:0-3083 GCA_964628175.1 uncultured Piscinibacter sp.
GCGGCTTTCTCGCTGCGCTACGGCAACCTGTTCTACAACCCGTTCCACGCGCTGTCGATCGCCTTCCTGTACGGCTCGACGCTGCTGTTCGCGATGCACGGTGCCACCATCCTGGCGGTGACGCGTTTCGGCGGCGAGCGCGAGATCGAGCAGATCGTCGACCGCGGCACTGCCTCGGAGCGCGCCGCGCTGTTCTGGCGCTGGACGATGGGCTTCAACGCGACGACCGAATCGATTCACCGCTGGGCCTGGTGGTTCGCGGTGCTGTGCCCGCTGACCGGCGGCATCGGCATCCTGCTGTCGGGCACGGTGGTCGACAACTGGTATCTGTGGTCGGTGCAGCACGGCGTGGCACCGCCGTACCCGGCGGTGTTCGGCGCGGGGGTCGATCCGGCCGCCGCCCTCCAGGGAGTCAAGCCATGAGCGCCTTCGCGAGAGTCTCCTCGATGATCGCCGCGCTGGCCGGCGCGGCGCTGCTGGCCGGCTGCGAGCGGCCGCCGGTGGATTCGGTGCAGTTCGGCTACCGCGGCACGGGCATGGTGCAGGTCTACAACCCGCGCGCCATGGCCGAGCAGATCCCGCTGAACCAGCCGCCGGCCGCGCTGCCCGCGGCGTCGGACGAAGGGCCGAAGGCCAAGGAGGTCTTCAAGAACCTGCAGGTGCTCGGCGACCTGAGCGTCGGTGCCTTCACGCGGCAGATGCTGGCCATCACCTCGTGGGTCGCCCCCAACGAAGGCTGCGTGTACTGCCACAACGCCGAGAACCTGGCCGACGACTCCAAGTACCAGAAGGTCGTCGCGCGCCGCATGATCCAGATGACGCAGAAGATCAATGCCGACTGGAAGCCCCACGTGGCCGCCACCGGCGTGACCTGCTACACCTGCCACCGGGGCAACAACATCCCGGCGGAAATCTGGTTCACGGCGCAGCCGCAGAACAAGCGCGCCGACTTCATCGGCAACCTGAACGGGCAGAACAACCCGGCCACGACGGTGGGCCTGGCCTCGCTGCCCAACGATCCGTACACGCCCTACCTGCAGAAGGCGCTGGACATCCGCGTGGCCGGCAACACGCCGCTGCCCACCGGCAACCGCAACTCGATCCAGCACACCGAGCAGACCTACGGCCTGATGATGCACATGTCCAAGTCGCTGGGCGTGAACTGCACCTACTGCCACAACACGCGCTCGTTCGGCAACTGGCAGGAGAGCTCGCCGCAGCGGACGACCGCGTGGCACGGCATCCGCATGGTGCGCGAGCTGAACAACGCCTACATGCAGCCGCTGACCGACACCTTCCCGGCCACGCGCAAGGGGCCCACGGGCGACGTGGCCAAGGTCTACTGCGCCACCTGCCACCAGGGCGCCTACAAGCCGGTCTACGGCGCGCCGATGGCCAAGGACTACCCGGAGCTGCTGAAGGTGGCGATGGTGAGCGCGGCGGCCCCGGCGCCGCTGCCGCCGCCGGTGGCCGAGGCGCAGCGTTCGGTGCTGTACTTCGACGTCGGCTCCGCGGTGCTGCAGGACGCGCAGGCCAAGGGCCTGGCCGGGCTGATCACCACGATGACGAAGACGCCGGCCTCGAAGGCGACGATCTCCGGCTTCCATTCGGCGGCCGGCACGCTGGCGCAGAACCAGGAGCTGGCCAAGCAGCGCGCCTTCACCGTGCGCGATTCGCTGCTCGCCGCCGGCATCGCCGAATCGCGCGTGACGTTGGCCAAGCCGCAGCAGACGGAGGCCAACGTCGCCGGCGAAGACCCGACGGCGCGCCGCGTCGAGGTGACGATCAAGTAGGGCCGGCTCGCCGCGCACCGGCCATGTCGCCCATCACCGCTTCGCCCATCCTCGCACCGGCGGCCGATGTGCTGCTGGCCCGGCCGCGCGGCTTCTGCGCCGGTGTCGTGCGCGCGATCGAGATCGTCGAGCGTGCGCTCGAACTGCACGGTGCGCCGGTCTACGTGTTCCACGAGATCGTGCACAACGGCCATGTCGTGGCCGACCTGCGCGACAAGGGCGCGGTGTTCGTCGACTCGCTCGACCAGGTGCCCAAGGGCGCGGTGACGGTGTTCAGTGCGCACGGCGTTTCGCTGGCCGTGGTGCAGCAGTCGCAGCTGCGCCGGCTGCAGGTGATCGACGCCACCTGCCCGCTGGTCACCAAGGTGCACCTGCAGGCACAGCGCTATGCCCGGCAGGGCCACGCCATCATCGTCATCGGCCATGCCGGCCACGAGGAGGTGGTGGGCACGATGGGCCGTGTCGAGGGCGAGGTGCATCTGGTCAGCGAGGCCGCGCAGGTCCAGGCGCTGCCGATCGACATCGGCGCGCCGGTGGCCTACGTGACGCAGACCACGCTGAGCCTGGACGACACGCGCGGCATCATCGCGGCGCTGAAGGCGCGTTACCCGCACATCGTCGGCCCGGAGACCGACGACATCTGCTACGCCACGCAGAACCGCCAGAACGCGGTGCGCGAACTGGCGGCGCAGGTCGACGTGGTGCTGGTGGTCGGTGCGCGCAACAGCTCCAACTCGATGCGGCTGCGCGAGGTCGCGGCGCAGCAGGGTGTCGACGCCTACCTGGTGCAGGACGACAGCGGCATCGATCCGGCCTGGGTCGCCGGCGCGCGCCGCATCGGCGTGACGGCCGGCGCCTCCACACCCGAGGTGCTGGTGCAGCGGGTCGCGCAGCGCCTGCGCGACCTGGGTGCTGGCGACGTGCGCCAGGCCGAGGGGCTGGACGAGGGCATCGTCTTCCGCCTGCCCGTGGCGCTGCTGCGGCGGGCGGCGTGAAGGCGGCCGCGGCTCACGGCGATACCGCGCCGCTGGCGCGCGTCGGCGCCGACCGTCCGCCGTCGGGCAACGCGGGTGTCGGGCCGTTCGCGGCACCGCTGCAACTGGCCGGCACCGTGGCGGTGATGCTGCTGGTCGAGTACACGCCGATGGCGCGGGCCTGGGGCTGGGCGCGGCTGGTGCTGCAGCGCTGGCCGCTGCGCCAGGTGGCGGGCCTGCGCTTCTCCAAGGTGCTGGGCAGCGGCCACGAGGGCGGCTTCGGCCTGCGGCCCAGCGGCTCGCGGCAGGGCCTGTT
>CAZVLY010000448.1:0-3075 GCA_964628175.1 uncultured Piscinibacter sp.
GGGCCGGAGAACGCGGGTACCGCCGTCGACCTGCGACCATGCCCGTCGCACGCAATGCGGACCCACGAAGACCGCAACGGGCCGCAAGCGGGTCCACCCCTGATCCTTGAACTGAAGTGCGCATGAGCGCGCCTTATCCTGCGTCAACGGCGCTGAAATTCGAGGCTCGCAAAATGGCCTGATCGGCGCCACCGTGCGCCGCTGATCGGCCCGACGATGAGCACCCGTCCTGACGCACCGCACGAAGAATCCCCCACCGAGCGGCTCGACCGCAGCTTGCACGCCGCAGCGGCGCCGCTGACCGGCGGACTGTCGCCGGTGTCGCTCTCGCTGGCACTGGCCGACTGGGCCTGGCACCTGGGTGTGTCGCCCGGGCGGCAGATGGAGTTGGCGGCGCTGGCCGCTCAACTGGCCACCGACACGCTGCGCGGCGACGATGCGCCTGCCGGTTCCGCGGACGACGACCCGCGTTTTCGCCACCCCGACTGGGCACGATGGCCCTTCAACGTGATGCGCGCGGGCTTCCGCAATGCCGAGACCTGGTGGCACGCGGCCTCGCAGCTGCCGGGCATGACGCGCCACCACGCCGAGCTCACCGACTTCATGGCGCGGCAGTGGCTGGGCGTGCTGACGCCGGCGAACTGGCTGCCGACCAACCCGGTGGTGCTGAATGCCAATACGGCGCACTTCGGCGAGCCGCTGCAGCATGGCTTCGCCAATTGGCTGGAAGACATGGCCACGCCGCCGGCAGCCCGCGCCGCCGCGGAGCGCGAGGCGCATTTCAAGGTCGGCCGCGACGTCGCCGTCACGCCGGGCGAGGTGGTGCTGCGCAACCGGCTCGTCGAGCTGATCCGCTACACGCCGCAGACGAAGACGGTGCATCCCGAGCCGCTGCTGATCGTGCCCTCGTGGATCATGAAGTACTACATCCTCGACCTGTCGCCGCACAACTCGCTGGTGCGCTACCTGGTCTCGCAGGGCCACGTCGTCTACATGCTGTCCTGGCGCAATCCAGACTCGGCCGACCATGACCTCACGATGGACGACTACCTGCAGCTCGGCCCCATCGAGGCGCTGAAGTCCATCGCCGCACTGCACCCGCCGAGCACGCCGGTGCACGCGATGGGCTACTGCCTGGGCGGCACGCTGCTGGCCATCGCCGCAGCAGCACTGGCGCGCCCGGGCATCGTGGCCGCCGCGAAGAAGATCGCGCCGCTGGCCTCGCTGACGCTGCTGGCCGCGCAGACCGACTTCTCCGAACCCGGCGAGCTGGGCCTGTTCATCGACGAGAGCCAGGTGGCTTACCTGCGCGAGATCAACCGCGGCAAGGGTTACCTCACCGGCGAGGCGATGGCGGGCTCGTTCCAGTTCCTGCATTCGCGCGATCTGGTGTGGACGCGGCGCATGCGCGAGTACTTGATGGGCGAACGCGAGCAGCCCAGCGACCTGATGGCCTGGAATGCCGACACCACGCACATGCCCGCGCGCATGCACAACGAGTACCTCACCTCGCTGTACCTGCACAACGCGCTGGCGGCAGGCGCCTACCGCGTCGGCGGCCGGGAGGGCCGGGCGGTGTCGCTGGCCGACCTGCGCATGCCGGTGTTCATGGTGGGCACCACCCGCGACCACGTCTCGCCCTGGCGCTCGGTCTACAAACTGCATCACCTGTGCGAGGCGCAGATCACCTTCGTGCTGGCCAGCGGCGGGCACAACGCCGGCATCGTCTCCGAACCCGGCCATGCCCACCGCAGCTACCGCATCGGCACGCGCGCCGCGCACGGCCCGTGGATCGACCCGGGCGCCTGGGAGCGCGAGGCTGCCGAGCACGAGGGTTCGTGGTGGCCGGCCTGGCACGAGTGGCTGGCCGCGCATTCGTCGAAGAAGCGCGCGCCGCCGGCGCTGCCGCGCGGTGCCTCGCTCGGCGCCGCGCCGGGCGAGTACGTGCTGACGTGCTACGACGACTGAGCCCGCCGCGGCATCGCGGCCGCAAGGCGCTGCGCCGGCTGTTCCAGCGCAGTGCAGTGCCGCAGATGCTGCGCGGGCAGCACTGGGGCCAGCCGCTGCCGGCGCAGGCCTCGGCGCCCCTGCTGGCCGCGGCGCAGGCCGAGCCGCAGGCGCTGCTGCAGCTGCTGCACGGCCACCCCGAGGGCTTGAGCGCCGCGCAGGCTGCGGCGATCCGCCGGCGAAGCGGCCGCAACGAGGTGGCCCGCGCCGCCCATGTGCCCTGGCCGCTGCACCTGTGGCACTGCTACCGCACGCCCTTCAGCCTGCTGCTCAGCGCCTTGGCCGCGCTGTCGGCCTTCACGCACGATGCGCGCGCGGCGATCGTCATCGGCGCGATGGTGGTGCTTTCGACGCTGATGCGCTTCGTGCAGGAGTCGCGCGCGCAGCGCTCCGCCGAAGCGCTGCGCGGCCGGGTCGGCAACCGCGCCAGCGTGCTGCGGCGCGCCCATGAACCGACGCAGATCGAGCTGCCGATCGCGCAGCTGGTGCCTGGCGACATCGTCACGCTCGCGGCCGGCGACATGGTGCCCGCCGACCTGCGCCTGCTCGCGGCGAAGGATCTGTTCATCGACCAGTCGGCGATGACCGGCGAATCCCTCGCGGTCGAGAAGTTCGCCCACACCAGTCCGGCGGGCATCGAGGATGCCGCTTCGGCGCCCTGCATCTGCCTGATGGGCACCCACGTGATCAGCGGCAGTGCCACCGCAGTGGTGGTGGCCACCGGCACGCGCACGGTGTTCGGCACGCTGGCCGAGCACGCCACGAATGCGCCGGGCACGCCCACCGCGTTCCAGGTCGGCATCGACCGCGTGAGCTGGCTGCTCATCCGCTTCATGCTGGTGATGGTGCCGATCGTCTTCGTGCTCAACGGCGCGACCAAGCACGACTGGCTGCAGGCGCTGCTCTTCGCGCTGTCGATTGCGGTGGGGCTGACGCCGGAGATGCTGCCGATGATCGTCACCTCCACGCTGGCGCGCGGCGCGGTGGTGCTGTCGCGGCGCAAGCTGATCGTCAAGCGGCTGGACGCGATCCAGAACTTCGGCGCGATGGACGTGCTGTGCACCGACA
>CAZVLY010000449.1:0-3071 GCA_964628175.1 uncultured Piscinibacter sp.
GCCGAAACATTGCGCCAGCGACCCGATGTGCGCGCCGCCGAACAGCAGGTATTGGCCGCACAGGCGCGTGTGGCCCAGGCCGAAGCCGCGCGGCTGCCGTCGTTCCGCCTGAGCGGTTCGCTCGGCCTCAACGCGCTGGCACTGGGCGCGCTGGGCGACGGCGGCTCGGTGGTACGCGCCTTCCTGGCGAGCATTTCGCTGCCGCTGTTCGATGGCGGTGCGGCCCGCGCCCAGGTGCGGGCGCAAGAGGCCGCGCTGGAACAGGCGCGCGCCGGCTACCAGTCGGCCGTCTTGACCGCACTGAAAGAAGTCGAGGATGCGCTGGTGGCACTGCGCGGCGACCGCGAGCGGCTGGCGCGGCTGCAGCAGGCAGCCGACGCGGCGACCAACGCCGCATTGATGGCGAGCCAGCGCTACGCCAGCGGATTGATCGACTTCCAGACCGTGCTCGACACCCAGCGCAGCCAGATCAACACCCAGGACAGCGTCGCCGCCGCCATCGCCACCGGCAGTGCCGACCACGTGCGCCTGTACAAGGCGCTGGGCGGCGGCTGGCAGCCCGATGGTGCGCCTGCCGGCGATCCCTTCAACCAGCCTGTCGCCACCCGGACGTATCGACCATGAGCACGCCAACCCCTCCTGTAAAACCCGCCGCGCCGCTGCCGGCCGACGCCAGCACCAAAGCCGGCCTCGCGGCGCTGCTCGATGAGCCGTCTGCCAAAACCTGGTACCGGCGCCCGGCGCTGTGGGCCGCGGCGCTGTTGCTGCTGCTGGTCGCCGCCGCAGTCTGGTATTGGCAGTCGCGCCAGGATGCCAACGCCGCGCCGCGCTATGTCACCCAGACCGTCGCCCGCGGCAACCTCACGCTGAACGTCACCGCCAATGGCACGTTGCAGCCGACCCGCGCCATCAGCATCGGCAGCGAGCTTTCCGGCACCGTGCTCAAGGTCCATGTCGACGTCAACGACCGGATCAAGAAAGGCCAGGTGCTGGTCGAGCTCGACACCGCCAAACTGCGTGACCAGATCCTGCGCTCGGAGGCCTCGCTGGCTGCCGCCAATGCCAAGGTCGCGCAGACCGCCGCCACCGTCAGGGAGGCCAGCGCCAGCCTCGCGCGGCTGGAGGAAGTCGCACGCCTGTCCGGCGGCAAGGTGCCGTCCAAGGCGGAGCTCGACGGCGGCCGCGCCGTGCTGGCGCGCGCCCAGGCCGACCAGACCAGCGCCCGCGCCGGTGTCGCCGACGCGCAGGCGGCCATGTCGACCGACCGCATCAACCAGTCCAAGGCTTCGATTCGCGCGCCGTCCGACGGCGTGGTCCTGACCCGCAATGTCGATCCCGGCAACGCGGTGGCGGCATCGCTGCAGGCGGTGACCCTGTTCACCATTGCCGAGGACCTGGCGCAGCTGCGGCTGCAGGTCTACGTCGACGAGGCCGATGTCGGCTCGGTCAAGGCCGGCCAGCCGGCCAGCTTCACCGTCAGCGCCTACCCGGGGCGGCGGTTCCCGGCGCGCGTGACGCGGGTCGCCTTCGGCTCGACCATCACCGAAAACGTCGTCACCTACGTGACCCATCTCGATGTCGACAACAGCGACCTGAGCCTGCGCCCCGGCATGACCGCCACCGCCACCATCACCGCCATGCAGCGCAAGGATGTGCTGCTGGTGCCCAACACGGCACTGCGCTTTTCGCCGGCCGAGGCCGGCAGCGCGACCGGTGCCGCGACCAAGAGCGGATCGACCAGCATCGTATCGACCCTGATGCCGCGCATGCCGCGTGGCGGCGGCTCGCGCGCGCCGGCCGCGGACGGCGCCAGCACCGCCAGCGCACGCCAGGTCTGGGTGCTGCGCGACGATGTCGCGGTGGCGGTTTCGGTGATGCCCGGCATCAGTGACGGCCGCATGACCGAGATCACCGGCGGCGAGCTGACGGCCGGGATGCAGGTGATCACCGACCAGAAATCGGCGACGGCCAAGTGACGGCCGCCGGCGACCAACCGAAAACCGCCGACCCGCGCCGGATGACAACATGACCGATCCCACGCAAGCTGCCACCGCGGACCCGGCCGAGACGCCGCTGATCCGCCTGCGCGGCGTGACCAAGGTCTACGGCAGCGGCCAGTCGGAGCTGCTGGCGCTGAAAGGTGTCGACCTCGATATCCGGGCCGGCGAATTCGTTGCCATCATGGGGCCGAGCGGCTCGGGCAAATCCACCGCAATGAATATCATCGGCTGCCTCGATACCCCCAGCGCCGGCCACTACCTGTTTCACGGCGCGCACGTCGAGGCGCTGTCACGCGACCAGCGCGCGCGCCTGCGCCGCCGCTTCCTCGGCTTCGTGTTCCAGGGCTTCAACCTGCTGGCACGCACCACCGCGCAGGAGAACGTCGAACTGCCGCTGCTGTATCGCGGCGAGAGTACGCCGTTGCGGCATGCCGCCGCTGCCCGCGCGCTGCAGTCGGTCGGCCTCGGCGGCTGGGAAGATCACACACCGGCGGAGTTGTCCGGCGGCCAGCAGCAACGCGTCGCCATCGCCCGCGCTATCGTCACCGAGCCGGCGGTGCTGCTGGCCGACGAGCCCACCGGCAACCTGGACACGCAGCGCAGCCGCGAGATCATGGAACTGCTCTGGCGCCTGAACCGCGAGCGCGGCATCACCGTCATCATGGTCACCCACGAACCGGACATGGCGGCGTACGCGCGCCGCATGGTGCGTTTTGTCGACGGCATGATCGCCAGCGATATGGCCAACCCCGATCCGGTCCAGGTCGAGGCCGCGCCGCCGCTCGCCACGGCAGGAGTCGCCTGATGCTGCTCAATACCCTTTTCCTCGCCTTGCGCTCGATTCGCCGCAACCTGCTGCGCTCGTTCCTGACCATTCTCGGCATCGTCATCGGCGTCAGCGCCGTGATCACCATGGTGACGCTCGGCAACGGCGCCACGCGGATGGTGTCGGACCAGATCTCCAGCCTGGGCAGCAACCTGCTGATGGTGCGGCCCGGTCAGCGCCTCGGCCCGGGGCGTGACAGCGCCGGCTCGCCCAACTTCCGCAAGGCCGACGTGGAGGCGATCCGC
>CAZVLY010000450.1:0-3062 GCA_964628175.1 uncultured Piscinibacter sp.
CTGGCCCAGGCGGGCGAGGTGGAGGTGCTGCACTGGTGGACGTCCGGTGGCGAAGCCAAGGCCGCCGCCGAACTGAAGGCCTCGATGCAGAAGAAGGGCCACACCTGGAAGGACTTCGCGGTCGCCGGCGGCGGTGGCGATTCCGCCATGACGGTGCTGAAGTCGCGCGTGGTCTCGGGCAACGCCCCGGCCGCCGCGCAGATCAAGGGCCCGTCGATCCAGGAATGGGCGCGTGAAGGCGTGCTGGCCAACATGGACGACGTCGCCAAGGCCGAGAAGTGGGACGAACTGCTGCCCAAGGCGATCGCCGACGGCCTCAAGTACAAGGGCAACTACGTCGCCGCGCCGGTCAACGTGCACCGCGTCAACTGGCTGTGGGCGAATCCGGAAGCCTTCAAGAAGGCCGGCGCCAAGCTGCCGACGAGCTGGGACGAGTTCTTCGTCGCCGCCGAGGCGCTGAAGAAGGCCGGCATCATCCCGGTCGCGCATGGTGGCCAGAACTGGCAGGACTTCACCACCTTCGAGGCCGTCGCGCTCGGCGTCGGTGGCGCGGACTTCTACAAGAAGGCGCTGGTGCAGCTCGACGCCGGCTCGCTGAAGAGCCCGACGATGGACAAGGTGCTGGGCACCTTCAAGAAGGTCAAGACCTACACCGACAAGAACGCCCCGGGCCGTGACTGGAACCTGGCCACCGCGATGGTGATCAAGGGCGAGGCCGGCATGCAGATCATGGGCGACTGGGCCAAGGGCGAGTTCATCGCCGCCGGCAAGGTGCCGGGCAAGGACTTCGCCTGCGTGGCCGCTCCGGGTACCGCCAAGAGCTACACCTACAACGTGGACAGCTTCGCGCTGTTCAAGCTGAAGGACCCGGCCAACCAGAAGGCCCAGCAGGACCTGGCCGCGGCGATCATGTCGACCGACTTCCAGGAAGTGTTCAACCTGAACAAGGGCTCGATCCCGGTCCGCCTGGGCATGAAGCTGGACAAGTTCGACGACTGCGCCAAGACCTCGGCGGCCGACTTCGTGTCGACCTCCAAGGCCGGCACGCTGGTGCCCTCGATCGCCCACGGCATGGCCGTCCCCTCGGCCGCCGAAGGCGCGATCAAGGACGTGGTCTCGCAGTTCTGGAACGACGACAAGATGACCTCGGCCTCGGCCATGGACAAGCTCGTCGCCGCCGCGAAGACCAAGTAAGCCCTCCGGGGCGCGGCCGGTTCACGCCGTCCGCGTTCCGTGTCATTCTCCCCGGCGCGGCGTCGCCCCGACGCCGCGCTCTCCTCCCGGGGTCCACACCATGAACACGACGACTGCCACGCCCGCGCGCGCGGCGAGCACGCCCGTGCCCGTCTCGATGGCCACCCGGCTGTCGGAATGGATGCCCAAGCTCGTGCTGGCGCCCTCCTTCCTGCTCGCCTTCTTCTTCATCTACGGCCTGATGGCCTGGAACGGCTACCTGTCGCTGTCGGCCTCGCGGCTGCTGCCGAACTACGAGTTCGTCGGCCTCGAACAGTACGCCACGCTGTGGGAAAGCGACCGCTGGTGGGTGGCCCTGAAGAACCTGGCCATCTACGGCGGCCTGTTCCTGTTCTTCGGCATGGCCATCGGGCTGCTGCTGGCGATCCTGCTCGACCAGAAGATCCGCGCCGAAGGCGTGCTGCGCACCGTCTACCTGTACCCGATGGCGCTGAGCTTCATCGTCACCGGCACGGCCTGGAAGTGGATCCTCAACCCCGGCCTGGGCCTGGAGAAGGTCATGCACGAATGGGGCTGGACGAGCTTCGGCTTCGACTGGCTGATCAACCCCGATCGCGCCATCTACACCGTGGTGATCGCCGGCGTCTGGCAGAGCGCCGGCTTCGTGATGGCGCTGTTCCTCGCCGGCCTGCGCGGCATCGACGACTCGATCCTGAAGGCGGCGCAGATCGACGGCGCGAGCCTGCCGCGCATCTACTGGCGCATCATCATTCCGAGCCTGCGACCCGTGTTCTTCTCGACGCTGATGGTGCTCTCGCACCTGGCGATCAAGAGCTTCGACCTGGTGATGGCGCTGACCGCCGGCGGCCCCGGCTACGCCACCGACATGCCGGCCACCTTCATGTACACGATGGCCTTCTCGCGCGGCCAGATCGGCCTGGGCGCGGCCTCGGCGACGATCATGCTGGCCACCGTGGCGGCGATCGTCGTGCCCTACCTCTACTCCGAACTGAGGGCGAAGAAATGAACACTGCCGTCGCTCCGAACCGGCTCGACTGGCAGCGCCTGGCGCTGTGGTCGGTGCTGCTGCTGTTCGCCGTGTTCTTCCTGCTGCCGATGTACGTGATGCTCACGACCTCGCTGAAGGACATGGCGCAGATCCGCGAGGGCAACCTGCTCTCGCTGCCCACCGCGCCGACCTTCGCCGCCTGGGACAAGGCCTGGCACCATGCCTGCACCGGCATCGACTGCGGCGGCCTGAAGCCCTTCTTCATGAACTCGGTGCTGATGGTCATCCCGGCGGTGCTGATCTCGACGCTGCTGGGCGCCATCAACGGCTACGTGCTGTCGAAGTGGCGCTTCAGGGGCAGCGAGCTGATGTTCGCGCTGATGCTGTTCGGCGTGTTCATGCCGATGCAGGTGGTGCTGCTGCCGATGAGCCAGATCCTCGGCTGGATGGGCATCGCGAGCTCCGTCTGGGGCCTGGTGCTGGTGCACGTGGTGGCCGGCCTGCCCTCCACGACGCTGTTCTTCCGCAACTACTACGTCGGCCTGCCGGACGAGCTGGTGAAGGCGGCGATGCTCGACGGCGCCGGCTTCTGGCGCATCTTCTGGCGCATCGTGCTGCCGCTGTCCACGCCGATCACGGTGGTCACGCTGATCTGGCAGTTCACCAACATCTGGAACGACTTCCTCTACGGCATCGTGTTCTCCGGCGCCGGCAGCAAGCCGGTCACCGTGGGCCTGAACAACCTGGCCAACACGACGAGCTCGGTCAAGGAATACAACGTGGACATGGCCGCGGCGATGATCGCCGGCCTGCCCACGCTGTTCGTCTACATCGTCGCAGGCAAGTATTTCGTGCGCGG
>CAZVLY010000451.1:0-3058 GCA_964628175.1 uncultured Piscinibacter sp.
GCCGGGCCGCCGCCGGGCTGCGCAGCGTCGGCATCGTCGTGGCGGCCTGGATCCTGATCGGCGTGCTGCAGCGCGCGATACGTGCCTTCCGCATCCGCATCGCCAGCCGCTTCGACGACCGCGAAGCCATCAAGCGCGCCGAGACGCTGGGCCGCGTGTTCCGCTACATCGCGGCGGTGGTCGTCTCGCTGATTGCCGGCATGCTCGTTCTCGGCGAGCTGGGTATCTCGGTGGCCCCCATCCTCGGCGCAGCCGGCGTTGTTGGCCTGGCAGTGGGTTTCGGCGCCCAGAGCCTGGTGAAGGACTACTTCACCGGCTTCTTCATCCTGCTCGAGAACCAGATCCGCGAGGGTGACGTGGTGAAGCTCGGTGACCACGCCGGCCTGGTCGAGGTCGTCACGCTGCGCTTCGTGCAGTTGCGCGACTACGACGGCAATGTGCACTTCGTGCCGAATGGCCAGATCACCACGGTGATCAATCTCAGCCGCGGTTTCGCGCAGGCGGTGATGGACATCGGCGTTGCCTACCGGGAAGACACCGACGCCGTGGTGGAGGTGATGCGCGAAGTCGGCCGCGCGATGCGCGCCGACCCGGCCCATGCCGCACGCATCCTCGACGATCTCGAGATCGCGGGCGTCGAAAGCTGGGCCGACTCGGCCGTGGTGATCCGCTGCCGGTTCAAATGCGTGGCGCTGGAGCAGTGGACGGTGCGGCGCGAGTACCTTCGCCGCCTGAAGCAGGCCTTCGATGCACACGGCATCGAAATCCCCTTCCCGCACCTGACCGTCTATGCCGGCCAGGACAGGCAGGGCCGCGCGCCCGAACTGCCGGTGCGCCTGGTGCGCAAGCCGGCCGCCTGAGCGCCGCGTCGATCAACGCCGATCCGGCTCGCGGGCCCGCGGGAACCAGCGTTCGAGCATGGCCGCCGCGCGGTCCTTGCCGCCGATGCCGAAGGCCAGTGCGAGCCCCAGAACGACCCCGCCGAGCAGGATCAGGAAGGTCTGCTGCACCAGGCCGTTGCCGATGTCGATGTGGTCGATGGCGATCAGCACGACGAAGGTCACGATCGCATAGCGCACCACACGGCCGATGAGCTCGGCGTCACTGATTTCCACGCCCCGGCACCAGGCCTGCACCGACTGCCCGACGAAGCGGGCGAAGTACAGGCCGAACACCACCACCAGCAGGCCGACCAGCAGGCGCGGCAGGAACAGCAGCACACGGGCCAGCACGTCGGTGACCTGCGACAGGCCGAGCCCATTCGACGCGACGATCAACGCACCGAGCAAGACCAGCCAGAAGAAGATCAGGCCGACCACATCGGTCGTGTCCTTGCCGCTGCCGCCTTGCTGCAGGAATTCGTCGACACCGGCACGCTCGCTCAGTACGTGGAAGTTGAGCGCGCGCAGCGCCTTGACCGCCGCAAAGCGCAGCGCCTTGGCCAGCAGCCAGCCGGCCACGGCGATGGCCAGCGCGACACCGAGTCGCGGCAGGTAGGCACCGACCTGCACGAGGAAGGCGCGCAACGGCTCGATGGCAATGGTGATCGTGTCCATGGGTTCTCCTCGGTGTCATGCGCCCAGGTGGTCGGCCAGGCTGGCCAGCAGCCCGGCAGCCGCCGTGGGTCGCAGGGGAATCTCGTCGCACAGCAGCTGCGCGATGCGGTCGATCTCGAACAGCGCCAGCCAGTCGCGCACCGACTCCAAGGCCTGGCTGTCGGGCCACACGCCAGCGGTCCGTGCCGACTCGGCATAGGCGGCGAGGAAGGCCTCTCGGACCGTCCCCGACCACAGCGACGCCAGCGCCTCGCGTCGTGCCGGGTCGGCGTCGGGCTGCACGCCGGCCAGCAAGGCCGCATCGCGCACCTGATCGAGCGAACAGAGCATCGCCGCCACGTCGCGCAGCGGCGACTGCTTTTCCCGGCGCAGCGCCAGCGGCACACGCGGATCGCCCTCGAAGTCGACGAAGGCGAAGTCGCTGTGCACCAGCAGCACTTCCTGCAGGCGGAAGCCACCATGAATGCGGGTCTTCATGCCGGCAGGCGCCGACGCCGCGGCACGCGCAAGGAAGGTCTGGCCATCGGCAGCCACCACCCGTTGCACCAGCGCCTGCAGGGCCGGCGCCCAGGACGGCGCGTGTTCGGCCAGCAGGCCGCGGACCGTGACGATGCGCTGGCGCGCCTGTTCGGCCCAGCCTTGCAGGTCGGCCGCGCCGATCGGCTCGGGCTCGAAGGCGGCGTCGCCGCTGCGCCGGTGCAGGGCCGCGTGCAGCTCGGCCGTTCGCCGCGCCAGCAGTCGCAGGCGCTCCAGGAAACCATCGTCCACCGGCTCGACGCTCGACTTTCCGGCGCCATGGCGGCCCAGCCAGTGCTGCAGCTGATCGAGAGCCAGTCCCCAGGCGTCGCCCTGGTTGGGCAGGTAGGCCTGCAACAGGATCAGGCTGCTCGCGGCACCGTCGTCGGCCACATGCTCGACCGTCCCCGCCACGGCAGCGTGGTGCTCGAAATGCGCGACGTCGGTGAGAAACCGCCCCATCTCCACCTCGACGTGGATGCCCGGGCCCACCTGGCGCAGCACCTTCATGAAGAGGCATTCCTCGATCACCAGCGTGGAACTGCGCGCCTGCGGCAGCACGCGCAGTTGCGAGGGCATCGCCGGCAGGCGCCGCGCCATGTCGGCAAACGCCCCCGTGGGCGAGAAGCGCAGCGCGCAACGGGCGCCACGCAGCTCGCGGCGCGCCGCCACCGCCTGCAGCACCGCCGCGCAGAAGGCCGGGTCGGCCTGGGCATCGGCCATCACGCCCACGCGCGGGCCCACGCGCACCTTCGCCACCGCGGCGGGCTGCAGCACGCGCAGGCGCTCGTCCTCGCCATCTTCCCAGGCCAGGGCAAAGGGCGCGAACCAGCGCACGGCGCCGTCGGCCGAGCGGGCCTCGAGCAGGCTCAGCAGCCACTCCCGCCCTTCGTGATTGAGCACGGCATGGTCGGCGACGCGGACCCGCGCCAGCGCTTCGTCGCGCCCCGCGAACCAGCGCTGGCGGGCGATGTAGGCCGGCAGCA
>CAZVLY010000452.1:0-3057 GCA_964628175.1 uncultured Piscinibacter sp.
ATTTGGGCCAGCAAATGAAAGTTACCGCCGGCCGGGCGCGACCGGCGGGCTCTCCCGCAAGAGAACAAGATCAGCCATGACCATCAACGACCCCGCGCTGCAGCTCCTCATCGACCGCGTGCAAAGCGCCCAGTCCGCCAACGCGCAGCTGTGCATCCGCGGCGGCGGCACCAAGGACTTCTACGGCGAGGCCCCGCAAGGCGACGTGCTCGACACCCGCGTGCTCGAAGGCATCTCCAGCTACGAACCGACCGAGCTGGTGATCACCGCCCGCTGCGGCACGGGCCTGGCCGAGCTCGAGGCCACGCTGGCCGAGCAGGGCCAGTGCCTGCCCTTCGAGCCGCCGCACTTCGGCGCCGGCGCCACCGTCGGCGGCATGGTCGCCGCGGGCCTGTCGGGCCCGTCGCGCGCCGCCGTCGGCTCGGTGCGCGACTACGTGCTCGGCGCCACGCTGCTCAACGGCCGCGGCGAGGTGCTCAGCTTCGGCGGCCAGGTGATGAAGAACGTGGCCGGCTACGACGTCTCGCGCCTGCTCGCCGGCTCGATGGGCACGCTGGGCGTGATCCTCGAGGTCTCGCTGAAGGTGCTGCCGGTGGCGCCGGCCACCGCGACGCTGCGCTTCTCGATGGACGAGGCGCAGGCGATCGCGCAGCTCAACGAATGGGGCGGCCAGCCGCTGCCGATCAACGCCAGCGCCTGGTGGGACGGCACGCTGCTCGTGCGCCTGCGCGGCGCACTCGCGGCCGTGCAGGCCGCCATCACGAAGCTCGGCGGCGAGCTGATCGAGCCGGCCCATGCCACGCCGTTCTGGAACGGCCTGCGCCACCAGCACGACGAGTTCTTCGCCAAGGCCGGCGCGGCGGTGGAGGGCGGCGCGAGGCTGTGGCGGCTGTCGGTGCCGCCGACCACGCCGCCGCTGTCGCTGCCCGGCGAGCAGCTCGTCGAATGGAGCGGCGCGCAGCGCTGGCTGTGCAGCGCCGGGCCGGCTTCGCTGATCCGCGACGCGGCGGCACGCGCCGGCGGCCATGCCACGCTGTTCCGCGGTCGCGACAAGTCGGCCGGCGCCTTCGCGCCGCTGAAGGCGCCGCTGGACCGAATCCACCGCGAGCTGAAGAAGTCCTTCGACCCGAGCGGCGTCTTCAACCCCGGCCGGCTCTACCCGGGCCTGTGACGGCACCCGCCGCCGCACCATGGACGCACTGAAGGGCCTGGCCTGGCTGCTGCTCGCCCAATCCGCGGGCGAAGTGCTGGCGCGATGGCTGCAACTGCCGCTGCCCGGGCCGGTGCTGGGCCTGCTGATCCTGCTGGTCGCGCTGCGCTGGAGCGTCGTGCGCACCCCGGTCGGCGCAGCGGCCGACGTGCTGCTCGGCCACCTCTCGCTGCTGTTCGTTCCGGTGGGCGTGGGCGTGATGACGCATGTCGGGCTGATCACGCAGTACGGCGCGCGCATGCTCGTCGTCATCGTGCTGTCGACCTGGATCGGCATGGCCGTCACGGCGCTGGTACTGCGCACGCTGCTGCGCGCGCGCAGCTGATCGGACACCGCCATGCACAGCTTCGTCGAACTCTGGGTCTACCTCTCGGCCACGCCGCTGTTCGGGCTGACCGCGACGCTGGTCACCTACGTGCTCGCGCAGACAGTCTACGAGCGTGTCGGCCACGCGCCCTGGGCCAACCCGGTGCTGTGGACGGTGCTGACGCTGGCCGTGCTGCTGACGCTCAGCGGCACCGCCTACCCGACCTACTTCGCCGGCGCGCAGTTCATCCACTTCCTGCTCGGCCCCGCGGTGGTGGCGCTGGCCTGGCCGCTGTGGCAGCGCCGCGCCGAACTGCGCGCCCGCGCCGTGGCCGTGCTGGCTGCCGCCCTGGCCGGCGGCGCGGCGGCGGCCGGCTCGGCGGTCGGACTCGGCTGGGCGCTCGGCCTGCCGGCGCCGGTGCTGAACTCGCTGGCGCCGAAGTCGATCACCGCGCCGGTGGCCATGGGCATCGCCGAGCAGCTCGGCGGCATCCCGGCATTGGCCGCGGCCTTCGCCGTCGTCACCGGCCTGGTCGGTGCGATCAGCGCCAAGTACCTGCTCGACGCCTTGCGCATCGCCGAGCCCGAGGTGCGCGGCTTCGCGCTGGGCACGGTGTCGCACGGCATCGGCGCCGCGCGGGCGATGCAGGTGCACCCGGATGCGGGCGCCTACGCCGGCCTCGCGCTGGGCGTGCAGGTGGTGCTGGCCGCGCTGCTGATGCCCATCATCGCCCGACTGTTCTGACCTTCACGAATCGCAGGACCCTTTCATGCAGACCACGCTCGCCCCCGAGTTCAAAGGCACGCGCGACGGCGATGCCGCCGAGGCCATCCTGCGCAAGTGCGTGCACTGCGGCTTCTGCACCGCCACCTGCCCGACCTACCAGCTGCTCGGTGACGAACTCGACGGCCCGCGCGGGCGCATCTACCTGATCAAGCAGGTGCTCGAGGGCAAGGCCGTCACGCGCAGCACGCAGCAGCACCTGGACCGCTGCCTGACCTGCCGCAACTGCGAGAGCACCTGTCCCTCGGGCGTGCAGTACGGGCACCTCGTCGACATCGGCCGCAAGCTGGTGGATGAACGCGTCGAGCGGCCGGCCGGCGAGAAGGCCGTGCGCTGGCTGCTCAAGGAGGGCCTCACCTCGCCGCTGTTCGGCCCGGCGATGAAGATGGGCCAGCTGGTGCGCCCGCTTCTGCCCGCCACGCTGCAGGCCAAGGTGCCGGGACGCGCGCCCGCGAATGCGCACCGCTGGCCGACGCGCGAGCACGAGCGCAAGGTGCTGATGCTGATGGGCTGCGTGCAGCCGGCGATGATGCCCAACGTCAACAGCGCCACCGCGCGCGTGCTCGACGCCGCCGGCATCCAGACGCTGGTGGCCGACGGCGCGGGCTGCTGCGGCGCGCTGCGCACCCACCTGAGCGACCCCGAGGGCGGCCTGGCCGACATGCGGCGCAATGTCGACGCCTGGTGGCCGCTGGTTTCGGCCGGCAAGGTCGAGGCGATCGTCATGAACGCCTCGGCCTGCGGCGCCACCGTGAAG
>CAZVLY010000453.1:0-3007 GCA_964628175.1 uncultured Piscinibacter sp.
CTCGCAGTACCTGGGCAGCGTGACCGATCGCGCCGAGGCGCGCCTGACCTGCGCAACCAACGCGCCCGCGGTGGTCAAGACAGCCGCCAACTCCGCCGACCCGAACGTGCGCAACGCCGCATTCATCAAGGGCAACGTCACGTGGCTCGCGCTGAACCAGGTGGGCGGCAACATCAGTCAGCAGGAGCGCGAGCTGATCATGAGCCTGATCGGCACCGTCATCCTCACGCCGCCGGCCGACGACGGCAGCGGTGCCAGCCCGCGCTATGCCGAGCCCACCATCACCGGCCTGCGCGACCTGCTGCTCGGCCGCGCCGAGTCCAACACGCAAGGCAACGTCGATGTCGACGTCTATGTCTGCGACGAACCCGCCGAGTGCATGAACCCGGTGCGCACCACGGTTTCGGTCAAGCCCTTCACGCAACTGGTGACCGAGCGGCTGCGCCGCATGTCCGACAACATCGTCACGCGCAGCCCGCAGACCGCCGCCGACATCGGCTTCATCAACAACACCAGCGAGCCGGTCTACCGGATGCTGGCCGTGGCCAATGCCGTGCCGGGCTCCGGCACCGCCGAGACGCTGATCGAGACCTACAAGGACGTCATCGCACTCGACTACGCCGAGACCTTCCTCAGCCGCTCGCTCACCCAGGCCATGGGCGCCTTGTCGCAGGCCCTGCGCCGCAGCGAGGTCGAGCAGAAGTACCTCGACCAGATTCGCAGCCACGCCCAGCAGGCCAGAGCCCAGCTCCTCGCGGAAAAGCAGACCGCCTACGCCAAGGTGCGCTCGGTGTCGTCGATGACCCAGGACCTGCAGACCCTTGAGCGCCAGCTCTGGAGTGCCATGCCGCCGGCCGTGAAGGCGATGCTGGATTTCAGCGCCAACGCCGGCCCCCGCGGCTCCTGACAACCCGCGCCGGCTGAGCACGGATGTTCGAGATCTATGCCTACGGCAATGTCGACACCCTGACCGGGGTCTTCAACGCCATCGCCGCCATCATGGGCGGCGCGGACTATTTCGGTTTGATCCAGACGGTGGCGATCACCGGCGTGCTGGTGGCCGCGTTCGCAGGGCTCTTCACACCGGGGCGGTTCGCAGGCTGGGGTTGGTTCATCGGCTTCATGCTGGTCTACAACGCCATGTTCCTGCCCAAGGTCGATGTGGTGGTGGTCGACAAGCTGGGCAGCCAGCCGCCGGTGGCGGTGGGCAACGTGCCGATCGGTGTGGCCTTCTTCGGCCACTACACCAGCCGGGTTGGCGACGTCATGACCCGGTTCTTCGAGACCGCCTTCCAGGTGATCCCGGACACCAACGCCCAATTGCCGGCCGAGCTGGCGTACCAGAAGAACGGCGTGATGTTCGGCAACCGGCTGATCCAGGCCTCGCGTGCGGCCACCATCGGCGACCCGCAACTGCGCACCGACCTGATCGCCTACGTCTACAACTGCACCGTCTATGACCTGCAGGACGGCACCATCGACCCCGCCGCCTTCTCCCAGAGCACCGACATCTGGTCGCTGATGGGCAACCCCAACCCGGCCCGCTTCTCGACCTGGGGCACACCGGTGCAGGTCGACACCTGCCCCAACGTCTACACCCAGCTCGCCAACCGACTTCCACCCGAAATCGCCAGAGCCCGCGCCCTGCTCGCGTTCCAGCTCAACCCCTCGATGGACCCAGCGCTGGCGCCAGGCGTGATCGATGGCCAGATCGAGCAGGCCTACACCAAGACCAAGATCGCCGTCGCGGCCCAGGGCGCCGCCGACCTGCTGCGCCAGAACATCATGATCAACCTGGTGCAGGACACCAACAGCCTGGCCGGGCTCAAGCTCAACGACCCCGCTGCGACCATGCTCGCCACCGCCCGCGCCAACGCCACCGCATCCACCAACGCGTCCTTTCTGACGATGGGCCGCATCGCAGCCGAGGCGCTGCCCATGGTGCGCAACGTGATCGAGGCGGTGGTCTACGCCGTCTTCCCCTTCGTCTTCCTGCTGTTCCTGCTGGCCCAGGGTCGCGGCTTGGCCATGGCCATCAAGAGCTTCGTGATGAGCCTGGTGTGGATCCAGCTCTGGCCACCGCTCTATGCCATCCTGAACTACGTCGGCACGCTGGCCAGCGCCCGAAATCTCGCAGCGGCCGCCCGCATGGGCTCGGGAGGCCAAGGCCTGACGCTGGACACTGCGGCCAGCATCTACCAAGGCGCCATCTCCGACCAGGCGATCGCCGGCTACATGGTGGTGTCGATCCCCATCATCGCCACCGCCATCATCAAGGGCGGCGAAGTCGCCTTCCAGGCGGTGACCGCAACCAGCGCCATCCAGTCGGCAGCGTCGAGCGAAGCCGCCAACGCCACCAAAGGCCTGGTCACACAGAACGCGGTCTCGATGGACCAGCAGCAGCTCGCGCCGACCCGAACCTCGGCCTTCATGGCCAGCACCACCGACGCCCGCGGCACCACCATCCAGGGTAGCGGCATGGATGCCGGCGTGTTCCGCTACCAGGCCACCCTCAGCCGCCTGGCCAGCACGTTCACCGTCACCGAGCGCCAGGCCACCGCGCTGGGCGAAAACGCCCGCGAGGCCGAATCCTTCGCCACCACGCAGCGCGAGGCGATGCAGCGCAGCCAGACCACCGCGCTGACCCGGGCCTTGGGTATCCAGGACAGCTACGAGAAATCCCAGCAACGCACCGGCGCCACCAGCACCTCCGAGGGCGGCTCGACCTCGAGCCAGTTCCAGGCGATGAGCACGGTCGCCAAAGAGGTGAATCGTCGACTCGGGTTGAACGAAGACTCAACCGTTGGAAAGAGCGTGGCGGCAGCGGCATCGATCGGTGCGAAGATCCCGCTCACGGAGATCGGTGCCGAAGCCAAGGCGGAGGGTCGGTCTGTCGACCAGCAACGCCTGCTGAGCGCCTAAGACTACGCCCGCAAGGCAGCCAAAAGCGCTCAGATCTCCGACGCCAGTGCCCTGGTCAAGGACTTCCGAACGTCCGACGCCTAAC
>CAZVLY010000454.1:0-2998 GCA_964628175.1 uncultured Piscinibacter sp.
CTGCGCCTGCTGCTGGTGCCCAGCGCCCTGCCCTACTTCGTGGCCGGGCTGAAGGTGTCGGGCGGGCTGAGCCTGATCGGTGCCGTCACGGCCGAGATGGTGGCCGGCGCCGCGGGGCGCGAGACGGGCCTGGCTTCGCGCATCCTCGAGGCGAGCTTCCGCACCGAGACGCCGAAGATGTTCGCCGCGCTGCTGCTGCTCGTGCTCACCGGCGTGCTGATCTTCTGGTCATTCGAGGCACTGTCGCGCGCACTGCTCGGTCGGTGGCATGCTAGCGAGCAACGTGACTGAGGACCGAACCATGATCCACCGCTCATCGATGATGCTCGCCGCCACACTCGCCGCGCTGGTGGCGGCACCCGCGCTGGCGCAGGACAAGGTGATCTTCGCCACCAACTGGAAGGCGCAGGCCGCGCACGGCGGCTTCTACCAGGCGGTGGCCGACGGCACGTACAAGAAGTACGGCCTGGACGTGACCATCCAGCCCGGTGGGCCGCAGGTGAACAACCGGCCGCTGCTGCCCGCGGGCCGCATCGACTTCCTGATGACCGGCAACCTGCTGCACAACTTCGACAACGTGAAGAACGGCGTGCCCACGGTGGTGGTCGCGGCGATGTTCCAGAAGGACCCGCAGGCGCTGATCGCCCACCCCGGCCAGGGCTACGAGAAGTTCGAGGCGATGAAGAACGCGCCGGTCGCGCTGATCGCCAAGGACGGGCAGTTCAGCTGGTGGCAGTGGCTGAAGGTGACGCACGGCTTCAAGGACGAGGCGCTCAAGCCCTACAACTACAACCTCGGCCCCTTCCTGGCCAACCCGAAGGCGATCCAGCAGGGCTACTCGGTGGCCGAGCCGATCTACGTCGAGAACCAGGGCAAGTTCAAGCCCGTGGTGCACCTGCTGGCCGACCACGGCTTCTCGACCTACTCGACCGTGATCGAGGCGCGCACCGACACGGTGAAGAACAAGCCCGAGCTCGTGCAGCGCTTCGTCGACGCGTCCATCCTCGGCTGGGTGAACTATCTGTACGGCAACCGCCAGGCCGCCAACGCGATGATGATCAAGGACAACCCCGAGATGACCGTGGCCGAACTCGAGGCCTCCACTGCGCTGATGAAGCAGCAGGGCATCGTCGATTCGGGCGAGTCGCTGGCGGGCGGCATCGGCGCGATGAGCGAAGGGCGCATCAGGGACTTCTACGCGCAGATGGTCAAGGCGGGCCTGTACAAGCCGGGCGAGGTGGACCTGTCCAAGGTGGCGAGCTTCCAGTTCGTCAACAAGAAGGTCGGCCTGGACCTGAAGGCGAAGCTGGGCGGCAAGTGAGCACTCTCAAGCCCCCGACCGTCCGGCCGATAACGGATCACGATCACTGAACTCGGGGTTCGCCATGCCGGACCTGAATGCCGAACTGACGAAACCGCTGCGCGACCTCTCCGCCTGGACCGAGCACTTCCGCCGTGCCGAGATCCCGGTGCTTGCGCAGACCGCCGAGGCCATCGAGGCCATGCGCGAGAACGAGGACGCCGTCGACGCCAACGCGATCGGCGAGATGGTCTCCAACGACCCGCTGATGACGCTGAAGGTGCTGTCCTATGCGGCCACGCACCGGCCCGCACGCGTGGTGACCGACACCGAGACCGTCACCGCGACGCTGGTGATGATGGGCATCTCGCCGTTCTTCCGCGTGTTCGGCCCGCAACCCACCACGGCGCAGCGGCTGGCGGCACACCCGGAGGCGATGGCCGGGCTCGAGGAAGTGATCCACCGTGCGCACCGCGGCGCCAACTTCGCGCTGGCCTTCGCCGTGCACCGAATGGACCCGGACGCACCGGTGATCCACGAGGCCGCGCTGCTGCACGACTTCGCCGAGATGCTGCTGTGGTGCCACGCGCCGTCGCTGGCCTTGCGCATCCGGCAGGCGCAACGCGCCGACCCGACGCTGCGCTCGGCCGCCATCCAGCAGGAGGTGCTGGGCATCCAGCTCGCCGAGCTGCAGCAGGCGCTGATGAAGGCCTGGCGGCTGCCGGAACTGCTGATCCGGATCAGCGACGATCACCATGCCGATCGGGCCAGCGTGCGCAACGTGCTGCTCGCCGTTCGCCTGGCGCGCCACACCGCCGGCGGCTGGGACAACGCCGCCATTCCCGACGACGTGGCCGACATCGCCGCGCTGCTGAATCTCTCCGCAGGCGCGGCCATGCAGCTCGTGCGCAGCATCGAAGCCTGAATCCTTCCGCAGGCCGTGGCGCCGCGGCGCCGGCGCTGTGCGGAAGTCACGCAGGCGCACCGATGCCGCTGGCGCCGCGTCGACCCTCTGGTCACAGTCCACCCTCGTTCACGAACGCGAGCCGCAGCCTCGAGGCAGGGCGGCCGTCACCCACGAGGAGAAACTGACATGAAGGCAACGATCGCAGAATTCATCGGCACGTTCTGGCTGGTGCTGGGCGGGTGCGGCAGCGCCGTGCTGGCCGCCGCATTTCCCGGGGTGGGCATCGGCCTGATGGGCGTGTCGCTGGCCTTCGGCCTGACCGTCGTGACCATGGCCTACGGCATCGGCCACATCTCGGGCTGCCACCTCAACCCGGCGGTGTCGATCGGCCTGTGGGCCGGCGGCCGCTTCGAGGCCAACAAGCTGCTGCCCTACATCGCGGCGCAGGTGCTCGGCGCCATCGTCGCCGGCGGCGTGCTCTACCTCATCGCCAGCGGCCAGGCCGGCTTCGACGTGTCGGCGGGCTTCGCCTCCAACGGCTTCGACGAGCATTCGCCGGGCAAGTACTCGATGCTGTCGGCGCTGGTCACCGAAGTCGTGATGACGATGATGTTCCTGCTCGTCATCCTGGGTGCCACCGACAAGCGTGCACCGGCGGGCTTCGCGCCGCTGGCGATCGGCCTGTGCCTGACGCTGATCCACCTGATCAGCATCCCGGTCACGAACACCTCAGTCAACCCGGCGCGCAGCACCGGCGTGGCGGTGTTCGTCGGCGACTGGGCGATCGCGCA
>CAZVLY010000455.1:0-2987 GCA_964628175.1 uncultured Piscinibacter sp.
AGAGCATCACCCAGACGATGGCGATGGCTCGCAGCAGGTCCAGGCCGGGCAGGTGCGTCATCGGCGCCGATTGTCGGCGCAGACGACGCACGGCCCTGAAGCGGGATTCAGCAGCCTAAGGCTTACGCCCCCTCTTCTTCGCCTTCTCGTCCTCCGCGTTGGACTCGGCCTCGGCCTTCGGCCCCGACGCGCGCGCCTCGGGCGGCTCCGCCGCGGCGGGCGGCTTGCGGGCGTCGGCGGGGCGGGCCGCCTCGGCTTTCGCCCGGCCCGCCTTCGCAGCATCGGCCTTCGCCGATTCAGCCCTGGCGGCACCGGTGCGGGCAGCCTCAGCGCGGGCTGCCTCGGCGCGGGCTCGTTCGGCTCGGGCTTCGTCGGCCTTGCCGGCCTCGGCCCTGGCGTTCGAGGCCCGCGTCGTTTCGGCCCGCGCCTCGGCGGCCCGGGTCGCGTCGGCCCTGGCGGCTGCCGCCTTCTGTGCTTCGGCGTTCGCTGCGGTCGCCGCTGCCGCGCCCCGCGCTGAATCGGCCTTCGCGGCCTCGGCCCTCGCCGATTCGGCCTTGGCATTGGCCGCCGCTGCGGCGTCGGATCGTGCCGCCTCCGCCTTCATGGCCTCACCCTTCGCCGCCTGGCCGCGGGCCTGTTCGGCCCGGGCCTCGCCGGCTCTGGCGGCCTCGGCCTTGGCGCCGGCGGCCTTCGCCTCCTCCGCCTTGGCGCCAGCGGCCCTTGCTTCGTCTGCCTTGGCACCAGCCGCCCTGGCTTCGTCCGCCTTGGCTCCAGCGGCCCGTGCCTCCTCCGCCTTGGCACCGGCGGCCTTCGCTGCCTCGCCTTTCTCGGCCTGCGCGCCGGCGGCCGCGTCGACGTCCGGCCGGCGGGCGTCGCCACGGGGCCCATCGGCCTGGGCCGCCTCGGACTTGCGCGCCTGCGGCGACCTGCCGCCTGGCGCCGTGGCCGGCGGCAGGGCGGTCGCGGTGGGCGCGGGCGTCGCGGCCACCACGCTGAGCTTGGGTGCCGCGACGACCGGCGCCGCGGGCTTGAGCTGGGCGCGCTGCGACGCGTCGATCGGCGTGCCCGGCCTGGCGGCCAGTTGAGCCTGCTGTGCGGCGAACGGCAGCGGTGCCGGCGGCGGGGCCGTGCGCGCCACGATGGCGTGTTCACGCACCGGCGGTTTCACGGCCGCCTCGCGGGAGCCTCCCTGCACGCTTTGCTGGACCGGCGCCACGCTGGCGACGCGCACGACCGGCGCGCTGACGAGCACATCACGCGTCACCGGCACGGCGGCCTTGGCCACCGGCTGAGCTTGCACGAAGGTCTGCGTCGGCACGGCGACCACGGCGCCCGCCACCTGCTGGTTGACGTAGACCACGTTGGTGACATTGGTGACGTTGGTCGTGTTGTTGACGATGGTCGTGTTGTAGACCTTGGTGAGGGTCGTGGGGGCGATCACCGCATTGCTGCGATTGATGCTGTCGAAGTACGCGGGGCCGACCGCATAGGAGGGCTGATAGACCTCGCGCGGCGCGAGCGGGAACCAGCCGACGTTGGCCGTGCTCGTGCCGCCCGCCGACACCGAGATCTGGAAGTTCTTGCCGCCGATGAAGGCCACCAGCGCCGGGGCATAGACAGCCCGCTCGCGCGGCGGTCCCGGCACCCAGGCCCAGCTGCCGTCGATGTGGGCCCAGCGGCCATAGTGCGACACCGCGTAGCCCCAGGGTGCGTCGTCGACCCAGGTCCAGCCCCAGGGGTCGACCCAGGACCAGTGGCCGTCGCGGTACGGCGTCCAGCCCGGGGACACGCGCGTCGGCGTCCAGACGGAGCCGTAGGTCGCATCGACGCGCCAGCTGCCGTTGTCGTCCAGATCTTCGTAGCCCACGACCTCGCTCGACACGTAGCGCGCGGAGATGGAGTTGTCGCCACGGCGGTCGCGCTCGCGCGACCAGCGGTCGAACTCGTCGTCGCGCTGGGCCGGCAAGGTCTCGTAGTCGGACAGGTCGGTGCCGTAGAAGCGGAAGGCACGGCGCGAATCGACCGTGTACGACGCGCCTTCGCCGTAGACCTCGGCGTCGCCGCTCGAGACCATCACGAGCGTCGCGTCCTCCTCGGCGTCGACTTCGATGCGGTACTCGCCGGGACGGCGCAGCGTGAAGGCCAGGTTCGGCGTCGCGACCTCGAAAGTCTGGCGCGGGCCCAGGCTGCGCACGCGGATCTTCAGGCTGCCTTGCGACAACTGCACCTGCGTGATGCGGTCGTCCAGGTTGAGGACGTCCATGCTGGTGGACGGCCCCATGCGGAGGGCCGCGCCGCCGATCTGCAGCTCGGCGCGCGCGTCGCTGCCGGTCCACAACCGGTCACCGGTGGTCAGCGGCCGGTTGACGGCGGCGCGCACCCAGTCGGGCTGGCCGGCCGGCGAGAAGCTGACCGTGCCGCTGAGGTAGCCCAGTCGCGCTGCACGCGATGGCGGTTCCGCCGCCACCAGGCCGCTGAAGCCCAGCAGCAGGCCGCCGGCGAGTGCCCACAGGGGGCGGCGAAGTTCGGGGATGTTCATCGGGTGCCTTTCGAGAGCCGCACGCTCCCCGCCGGCCCGGCGTCGACCTGGCCGCAGGCATCGCCGCCCGCAAGATGAAGGCTGCGGAGGTGCCTCCTCAGTATCCGGACGCCGGCAATCTGCCGCGTAGGAGGACGCCGCGCCCGCAGACCGGTGGATCGCCCGATCGGCGACATGGCGAGTGCTGACGCTGCAGGAGAGGACAGGACATCCAGGCGCCGCTCCCTCTGCCGGGCCTCGGCGAAAGCCGCTCTTCCGCTTTGGGCGCGCCACCGGCAAGCCGCTGACCACCCCCGCGCCGCCGGCGCCCGCGCCGGCTTGATGCGCGGCAAAAAACCTCAACGCCTGCAAGCACTTGCAAGAGCCCGGCGGTGTTTACCCGAGGGGGCCCGCAAAGCGGCACGCCTCTTGTGTCCATGACCCGCGTCGACAAACAAGGAGACGAGGA
>CAZVLY010000456.1:0-922 GCA_964628175.1 uncultured Piscinibacter sp.
ATCGTCGGCGACAACGGCTCGGGCATGCACGTGCACCAGTCGGTCTGGAAGGACGGCAAGAACCTGTTCGCCGGCGACGGCTACGCGGGTCTGTCGGACTTCGCGCTGTACTACATCGGCGGCATCATCAAGCACGCCCGCGCGCTGAACGCGATCACCAACCCGGGCACCAACAGCTACAAGCGCCTGGTGCCCGGCTTCGAGGCGCCGGTCAAGCTGGCCTACTCGGCGAAGAACCGCTCGGCTTCGATCCGCATCCCGTATGTGCCGAACCCGAAGGGCCGCCGCATCGAGGCGCGCTTCCCGGATCCTTCCGCCAACCCTTACCTGGCCTTCAGCGCGCTGCTGATGGCCGGCCTGGACGGCGTGGAGAACAAGATCCACCCGGGCGAAGCCGCCACGAAGGACCTGTACCACCTGCCGCCGGAAGAAGACGCGAAGATCCCGACCGTCTGCCACAGCCTGGACCAGGCGCTCGACTATCTCGACAAGGACCGCGCCTTCTTGACCAAGGGCGGCGTGTTCACCGACTCGTACATCGACGCCTACATCGAACTGAAGATGCAGGAAGTGACCCGCTTCCGCATGACCACCCACCCGGTGGAGTTCGACATGTACTACGCCCTGTGATCTTTTCCCGCTCGAACGAAGGGACGGCCATGGCCGTCCCTTTTTTCTGCAGGTTCATCCCTGCATCCGTGCACCGGTGCTGGGCGACAATCGGAACGAGCCTGTCGGCTGCGCGCACTGCTGCGGCGTTGGACAGGCAAGGAGTCCGACGCATGCACCGTATCCGATCGAGCCTGATGGTCCTGACAACGGCGGCCGTGCTGTGGCCGCTCCAGGCCGCGGCGCAGACCACCGTCTACCGCTGTCCGGGCAACGTCTACACGAGCAGCGCGGATATCTCGGCCAAGGAGGC
>CAZVLY010000456.1:932-2979 GCA_964628175.1 uncultured Piscinibacter sp.
GACAACGGCGGCCGCGCTGTGGCCGCTGCAGGCAGCGGCCCAGGCCAATACGGTGGTCTACCGATGCCCGGGCCCGCCGGTGCTCTACACCGACACGATCAGTGCGGCCGAGGCCAAGGAGAAGGGCTGCCGCACCATCGAGGGGGCACCGGTCACCGTGATCCAGGGTCAGCGCCCGCGCACCGGCTCGCCCGTGCCGGCCAGCGGTCCGCGCCCGGCCGACTCCAAGGTCGACCCGGCGCAGCAACGTGCCCGCGACGGCGATGCCCGCCGCATCCTCGAAGGCGAGCTCAAGAAGGAAGAAGAGCAGCTCGAGCAGATGCGCAAGGAGTACAACAACGGCGAGCCCGAACGCCGCGGCGACGAGCGCAACTACCAGAAGTACCTGGACCGCGTCGCCGAGATGAAGGCGGCCATCGCGCGCAAGGAAAGCGACATCGCCGCGATCAAGCGCGAGATCTCCAAGCTGCCGGCCTCGTGAAGTCACCCGCGATGCCGTCGGCCAGCGAGGGGGCACGCGCCGACGCCGCGACGGCCTATGCGGCCTTCGACCACCTGGCCACCATGGTGGCGGTGGTCTCGCCCGACGGGCGCTGCGTGTTCGCCAACGCCTCGTTCGAGAACGTGCTCGGCCTGTCGCGGCGCAGCGTGCAGCGCGGCTCGGTGTTCGACTGGTTCGTCGAAGCGCACACGCTGCGCGACACCGTGGCGGCCGTGGCGCGCAACGAGTTCGCCACCAGCCGCATGGAGGCGCTGCTGCGCCGGCCCGGCCCGACCGGCGGCGACGCCCTGCCGGTGCACGCCATCGTCAACCAGATGGACGGCACGCCGCACGTGCTGCTCGAGCTGGTGGAGATCGAGCAGCAGACCCGCCAGGACCGCGAGGAGCGCGCGCTCGGCCAGGCCAAGGCGAACAAGGAGCTGATCCGCAACCTCGCCCACGAGATCAAGAACCCGCTGGGCGGCATCCGCGGCGCGGCGCAGCTGCTCGAGATGGAGGTCGAGAGCCGCGCGCTGACCGAGTACACCCAGGTCATCATCAACGAAGCCGACCGCCTCCAGGCCTTGGTGGACCGGCTGCTGGCCCCGCACCGCAAACCGCATGTCGTGAGCGACGTGAACATCCACGAGGTCTGCGAGCGGGTGCGCTCGCTGATCCTGGCGGAGTTCCCGCGCGGGCTGCAGGTCGAGCGCGACTACGACGTCTCCATCCCCGACTTCCGCGGCGACCGCGAGCAGCTGATCCAGGCGGTGCTCAACATCGCCCACAACGCCGCTCAGGCGCTGGCCGAGCGCATCGTGGCCGGCGACGCCTGCATCACGCTGCGCACGCGCATCGCGCGCCAGGTGACGCTGGGCAAGCAGCGTTATCGTCTGGCACTGGAATTGCATATCGAGGACAACGGCCCGGGCGTGCCCGAGTCCATCCGCGAGCACATCTTCTACCCGCTGGTGTCGGGCAGGGACGGGGGCTCCGGTCTCGGACTCACGCTCGCGCAGACCTTCGTGCAGCAACACCAGGGCACGATCGAATGCGAAAGCGAACCGGGCAGGACGCTGTTCAAGATCGTGATCCCGCTGCCCTGAGTCGCCACCTTCGGTGGGGCGGGTCGGGCGGCAACCACAGGCAGGGCATGAAACCCATCTGGATCGTTGACGACGACCAATCCATCCGCTTCGTGCTGGAGAAGGCGCTCGCCCGCGAGGACCTCGCGGTGCGCAGCTTCACCAACCCGCGCGACGTGCTCGCCGCGATGGACGAGAACGACGAGCCGCAGGTGCTCGTGTCGGACATCCGCATGCCCGGCGGCTCCGGCATCGAACTGCTGTCCAAGGTCAAGGAGCGCCACCCCGGGCTGCCGGTGATCATCATGACGGCCTACTCCGACCTGGACAGCGCCGTCAGCGCCTTCCAGGGCGGCGCCTTCGAGTACCTGCCCAAGCCCTTCGACGTGCCCAAGGCGGTGGAACTGATCCGCCGCGCCGTCGAGGAAAGCCTGCGCGAGGAAGTGCGCGACGGGGCGCAGGCGCAGATGCCCGAGATGCT
>CAZVLY010000457.1:0-1693 GCA_964628175.1 uncultured Piscinibacter sp.
CCGGCACCACCTCGCCCTTGGGCATGACGCGCTGCACGTTGTCGATCCAGGCCGGAATCAGCTGCACCTCGGGGAAGGCCTCGGCCAGGTGGTAGAGGCCCGCCTTGAACGGTGCCGGGTCGGCCTGGTTGCCGCGCGTGCCTTCCGGAAAGATCACCAGCGAGTCGCCGTGGCGCAGCGCTTCCATCAGCGGCTCGAGCGGGTCTTCGTCGTCGGTTCGCTGCCGGCTCACGTAGACGGCGTTGAAGATCTCGCGTGTGATCCAGTGTTTCAGCGGCGACGAGGTCCAGTAGTCGCGCGCCGCGATCGGCCGCGTCACGGCGCGCAGATCACCCGGCAGCGCCGCCCAGATCAGCACCCAGTCGAAGTGGCTCTGGTGGTTGGCGAAATAGATGCGCTGCTCCGCCTTCGGCGGGCTGCCGTACCAGTGGCCCTGCGCGCCGGTGATCAGGCGCGCGATGAAGGCGAGGCAGAGGCCTGCGACCTCGGGCAGTTTCACGAGACGCGGTCAGTGTCTGAAGTGACGCACGCCGGTGAGCACCATCGCGATGCCGCGTTCGTCGGCCGCGGCGATCACCTCGTCGTCGCGCATCGATCCGCCCGGGTGGATCACGCAGCTGGCGCCGGCATCGACCACCACGTCCAGCCCGTCGCGGAACGGGAAGAAGGCGTCGCTGGCCACCGCCGAACCCTTCAGGGACAGGCCGGCGTTCTCCGACTTGATCGAGGCGATGCGCGCCGAATCGATGCGGCTCATCTGGCCCGCGCCCACGCCCAGCGTCATGCCGCCGCCGCAGAACACGATGGCATTGCTCTTCACGTACTTGGCCACCTTCCAGGCGAACAGCAGGTCGTCGAGCTGCGCCGGCGTCGGCTGCTTCTTCGTCACCACCTTGAGTTCGCTGCGCGCGAGTTCGTGGTTGTCGGCGTCCTGGATCAGCAGGCCCGAGCCGACGCGCTTCACGTCGTGCGCGTTGCGACCCTGCAGCCAGGGCGTGTCGCCGCCCGGCGGCAGCGCGATCTGCAGCACGCGCACGTTCTTCTTGG
The DNA here is from genome assembly GCA_964628175.1 of uncultured Piscinibacter sp. Lineage (GTDB taxonomy): Bacteria > Pseudomonadota > Gammaproteobacteria > Burkholderiales > Burkholderiaceae_C > Piscinibacter. Next base: position 1,048 of record CAZVLY010000457.1, read on the forward strand.
CCGCCAGCACGGCCAGCGCCTCGGGCGTGTACGACGGCGCGATCAGCACTTCCAGGAACTGCTTGGCGACCAGTTCCGCAGCCACTGCGTCGAGTTCGCAGTTGAAGGCAATGATGCCGCCGAAGGCCGAGGTCGGGTCGGTCTTCCAGGCCTTCTCGTAGGCCTGCAGCGCGTTGGTGCCGAGCGCCACCCCGCAGGGGTTGGCGTGCTTGACGATCACGCAGGCGGGCCCATCGTTCAAGGGATGGAAGGACTTCACGCATTCCCACGCCGCATCGGCGTCCGCGATGTTGTTGTAGGAGAGCTCCTTGCCCTGCAGCTGTTTCGCCGTCACCAGCGAGCCGGGGGCGGGGTGCAGGTCGCGGTAGAAGGCGGCGCCCTGGTGCGGGTTCTCGCCGTAGCGCAGGTCCTGCAGCTTGACGAAGCGGCCGTTGGACTGCGCCGGGAAGGCGCTGCGCGTGCCGTCGGGCTGCAGCGAGGACAGGTAGTCGCTGATCGCGCCGTCGTAGTTGCTGATGCGGTTGAAGGCCGCCACCGACAGCGCGAACTTGGTCGCCTGGCTGATGCCGCCGGCCTGCAGCTCGGCGAGCACGCCGGCGTACTGCGACGCGTCGGTGAGCACCGCCACGTCCTTCCAGTTCTTCGC
>CAZVLY010000457.1:1793-2970 GCA_964628175.1 uncultured Piscinibacter sp.
AAGCCGGTGTGCTCGGCCACCTCGGTGACGGGCAGGCCGGCGTCGGCCAGCAGCTTGGCGGTGCCGCCGGTGGACAGCAGCTTCACGCCCAGCGCGTGCAGTCCGCGGGCGAACTCGAGCACGCCAGTCTTGTCGGAAACGGAGATCAGTGCGGTGGTCATGGGCGTCTTACTTGATCAGCTTGTGGTCGAGCAGCTTGCGCCGCAGCGTGTTGCGGTTGATGCCCAGCCAGTCGGCGGCGCGGCTCTGGTTGCCTTCGGCCTGCTTCATCACGACCTCGAGCAGCGGCTTCTCCACCACGCGAAGGATCATGTCGTACATGGCGGCGGGTTCGACGCCGCGCAGGTCCTTGAAATAGCCCTCCAGGTTCTCCCGGATGCATTCCTCGATGTGTTTCTTGCTCATGCCTGCCGTGCGAGAAGGTCGTCGTTGGCTGCGCGGCTCGTGACCGGCAGTCGGGGGTGGGAGTCGGCCAGCGCGTCGAACCAGTCCTGCACCGCGCGCAACTGCAGCGCGCAGTCGTCGATGCGGTTCATGCGGTCGCGGAAATCGTCGCCGCCGGGCAGGGTGCGCACGGCCCAGCCGATGTGCTTGCGCGCGCTGCGCACGCCGGCGAGCTCGCCGTACAGGCCGTAATGGTCGTGCAGGTGCCCGACCAGCCAGGCCTTGGCCTGCAGCGTGTCGGGCGGCGCCAGCTCTTCGCCGGTGGCCAGGAAATGCGCGATCTCCGCGAAGATCCATGGCCGACCCTGCGCGGCGCGGCCGATCATGATGGCGTCGGCCTGGGTCGTCGCGAGCACCTCGCGCGCCTTGCGCGGCGAGTCGATGTCGCCGTTCGCCACCACGGGGATGGACAGCGCCGCCTTCACCGCGGCGATCGTCTCGTACTCCGCCGCGCCGCGGTAACCCTGCTCACGGGTGCGGCCGTGCACCGTGACCATCGCGACGCCGGCCGACTCGGCCAGGCGCGCGATGCGCACCGCGTTGCGTTCGCTGTCGCACCAGCCGGTGCGCATCTTCAGTGTCACAGGCACCTTGCGCGGCGCACAGGCGGCGACGACCGCCTCGATGATCTGTGCGGCCAGCGGTTCGTCCTGCATCAGAGCCGAGCCGGCCCACTTGCTGCACACCTTCTTGGCCGGGCAGCCCATGTTGATGTCGATGATCTGCGCGCCGC
>CAZVLY010000458.1:0-2946 GCA_964628175.1 uncultured Piscinibacter sp.
CGCCGCAGGCGATGAACATGGTCATCACGAAACTCAGGTAGGCCTCGATGTCCGGCGCCGCGGTGATGCTCTTGGGCGCAAAGCTCTGGATGAACTTGAACACCTGGCCGAACACGAAGAAATAGCAGAACGCCACGCCGATGAAGAACAGCAGCGTGCTGGAGATGACCAGCGGCATGACCAGCTTCTTCTCGTGCGTGTACAGGCCCGGCGCCACGAAGGCCCAGGCCTGGTAGAGCACCACCGGCAGGGCCAGCAGGAAGGCCGCCAGCAGCGTGATCTTCAGCGGCACGATGAACGGCGAGATGACGTTCGTCGCGATCAGGGTGGCCCCCTTGGGCAGGTTGGCCACCAGCGGTGCGGCCAGCAGGTCGTACAGGCCACTCGGGCCGGGCCACAGGGCCAGCACGCCGAAACACACGGCCACGGCGATTGCCGCGCGGACCAGCCGATCGCGCAGCTCGATCAGGTGCGTGACAAAGGGCTGCTCGGTGCCCGCGAGTTCGTCGGGCTTGTCGTCGGATGCGCTCATCGCTTCAGGCTTGCGGCCGGGGCGGCCGGAAGCGGGCCACGCGCGCGGCACCCGATTGCGCCTTGCCGCGGATGCCATGGCGCTGCTTGTACCACTGCGGCATCGCACCTCGCTTGAGGCGCCAGTTCTTCTTCGGATGCTTGTACTCGGGTACCGGAGTGCTCAGGCCCTCGTGCTGGCCGCTGTCGGTCGGCAGCGTGTAAGTGCCCTCCGACCAGCTGCGGTCGAGATCGGAGGTGGTCTGCTGGATCTCGTTGTTCACCGTCTTCTCGACGTCGTGCGCCGCCTCCTCGAAGCTGCTCTTCATCTTCTTGAGCTCTTCGAGTTCGATCGACCGGTTCACCTCGGCCTTGACGTCGGCCACATAGCGCTGCGCCTTGCCCAGCAGGTGGCCGACGGTTCGGGCCACCTTCGGCAGGCGCTCAGGACCGATCACGACCAGCGCCACGGCGCCGATCAGGGCGATCTTGTCGAAGCCGAAATCGATCATGCGGGAGTGCGCGCACCCGGGGGCGCGCAGGTGACCATCACGACTTGGACTTGGCTTCCACGTCCACCGTGTTGGCGTCGGTGGCCTTGTTGGCGGTCACTTGCTGCGCGGCGGCACCGGCATCGGCGGCCCCGGCGGAACCATCCTTCATGCCGTCCTTGAAGCCCTTGACGGCGCCACCGAGGTCGGACCCGATGTTCTTGAGCTTCTTGGTGCCAAACACCAGGAGCACGATGACCAGCACGATCAACCAGTGCCAGATGCTGAATGAACCCATGACTTTCTCCTGTCGTCTGCGACGAACTTTCGATTCTAGGTGAGCGGCCGGGTTCAACCCGGCGCAAGGCCTTGATCAGCCTTTCGCCCAGGGCCGGGGCCCGCCCATGACGTGCATGTGGACATGCTGCACTTCCTGCATGCCGTCGCGACCGGTGTTCACCACGATGCGAAAGCCATTGGTGACACCCAGGTCGCGCATCAGCTTCGGCGCCAGCGCCATCATGCGGCCCATCACCGGCGCGTGCGCATCGGTGGTGTCGTACATCGTCGTGACGTGCTGCTTCGGGATGATCAGCACATGCACCGGCGCCCAGGGGGCGATGTCGTGGAAGACGAGCAGTTCGTCGTCCTCGTGGACCTTGCGGCTCGGGATCTGCCCGGCCACGATCTTGCAGAAGATGCAGTTGGGATCGGCGCTCATGGTCGCGTAGGGTCGAGGGTCAGGCCGGCATGGGTTTGCGGTCGCTCAGGGCCAGCCAGCCACGCACGACGCGGTAGAGGAACCAGATCGAGATCAGGGTCCAGGCGATCCAGCCGGGCACGAACAGCAGGATCCACAACCAGGAGGTGACCAGGTACAGGCCGCCCGCCCACAGCACGGTGCGGATGCGCCAGGAGAAATGCGATTCCTGCCAGGTGCCGGCCGCGTCGCTCTTCTTCACCATGTCGAGGATGAAGGCCACCAGCAGCAGCAGCACGCTGGCCTGCACGCCGGGCAGCACCGCGCTGACCGCCACCACCGCATGCAGCCCGTAGCTGATGTGGCCGATGGTGCGCAGGGAGCTGTCGCGTTCGGGGTCCATGCCGTCCTTCGGAGTGCTCGGGGAAACGTCGATCACGTCGTTCATGTGCCGTCTTCCTCTCTGGTCTTGGCCTTGCGGGCCGCAAACTCTTCCAGCCCCGACAGGCCCTCGCGCCTGCGCAACTCGCTGAGCACGTCGGCCGGTTCAAGCCCGAAGGCGCTGAGCGCCAGCATCGAATGGAACCACAGGTCGGCGACCTCGTACACGATCTGGGTGCGATTGCCGTCCTTGCAAGCCATCACCGTCTCGGTGGCCTCCTCGCCGATCTTCTTCAGGATCGCGTCGTTGCCCTTGGCGAACAGGCGCGCCACGTAGCTCTTGTCGGGATCGCCGCCCTTGCGGGACTCGATCACCGCCGCCAGGCGGGCCAGGGTGTCGTCGCTGGTCGTGGTCATTTGTAGATGTGTTCCGGGTCCTTGAGCACGGGCTCGACGGCCGCCCAGCGCCCGTCGTCCAGGCGCTGGTAGAAGCAGGAATGGCGCCCGGTGTGGCACGCGATGCCCGGTTCGTGGCCGAGCTGGGTGACCTTCAGCAGCACCACGTCGTTGTCGCAGTCCAGGCGAAGCTCGTGCACCTTCTGGAGGTGGCCGGACTCCTCGCCCTTGTGCCACAGCCGGCCGCGCGAGCGGCTCCAGTACACCGCCTCGCCGCGCTCGGCGGTCAGGCGCAGCGCCTCGCGGTTCATGAACGCGAACATCAGCACGTCGTTCGAGCCAAGCTCCTGCGCGATCACGGGCACCAGGCCCTGCGCGTCCCATTTCACCTCGTCCAGCCAGTCCATGCCGGCAGTGTATCGAGTGCTCAGGCCCCGGTGTGTGTCGCCCCCGTGAAGCCGCGCTCCT
>CAZVLY010000459.1:0-2938 GCA_964628175.1 uncultured Piscinibacter sp.
TCAGGGCCGGATGCGCCGCGCCTCGAGGTAGAAGCGTTTCTCGTCGGCCTCGCCCATCGAGAAACTCTTGCGCGGCAGCGGGCCGTGGCGCGCCACGCGGCCGATCAGCTCGCTCTTGCCGAGCGTGGCCAGGTGCAGCCCGGCACAGCCCTGCGCACCGGCCAGCTGGGCCAGCGCCTCGTCGCCGTGCACGTAGTCGACCTCGCGTGCGCCGCCCTGGGCCAGCAGCGCATCGACGAAGCCCTGGAAGCTCGCCACATCGAGCTGCGCGGCCGGCATGCCGGACAGCACCACCAGCGCATGGCGGCCGCCCGGCTGCACCAGCCCGGCGGCATGTTCGCTGCGCGGCAGTGCGGCCAGCGCGGCGCGCATCGCGGCCGCATCGGGCTGGTCGACGATGCGGACCCGGTCGCCGAAGTGCGACGTCAGCGCCTGGCGGATCTCGCCGGCCACGCCGAGCAGCAGGCGGTGGATGGGCGAGAACGCCAGCGCGGGGTCGTGGATGTTCTCCACCTCGACCAGCGCCCAGCGCGCCGGGTGGTCGGGCCCGGCGCTGGCCTTCATGCGATCCCAGCAGGCCTTGGCGGTGGCCAGCGAATGGTTGCCGTCGCCCATGGCGAAGAGCATCGGCGGCGTGCCGGGCGGGAGGCCGTGCCGAGAGGCGAAGGCGGCGCCGTCGCCGAGGGCCTGCAATGCCTGCATCGCCTGCAACTGCGAATCCGCATCCAGCGCGAGCCCGGCCACGCGGCCACCGCCCAGCATCAGCGGCGTGTCGTACAGCGGCGCGAAGCGCGCACGCATCGCCAGCAGCGGCTCGATGACCGTGTGCTGCGGGTCGTCGATCAGCACCAGGATGTGCGGCAGTTCCAGCGCGGCGCCCTGGCGCACCTCGACCCGCGGCGCGATGCGCTCGACGATCGTGCCCTCGGTGGGGCGGATCAGGCTGGTCGACGTGGGCGCGAAGTCGTAGTGCTCGAGGTCCAGCTCCAGCATCAGGCCACGGCGCACGCGGCCGTCGGGCAGGCTGCGTTCGACCAGCACCGCACCGGCCTGCTCGCGAAGCAGGCCCTCGGCCAGGTAGCGGCGCATGGTGGCCTGGATGCGCGCGATGCGCTCCGGCTTGTCGGCGCTGGCGAGGAACACCTCGGGATAGATCATCTTCAGCGTCGAGGGCGCATCGCCCACCTGGGCCGCCACGCGCTCCCAGTAGCCGGGCTCGCTGGTGTACTGGTCGCAGGCGATGACGCTCCAGCGCTGCAGGTCGATGCCGTCGCGCGGCAGCAGCAGGCGAGGGGGTCGGAAGCAGGTGGGGCTGGCCATGGCCGCCATCATGCCGCAGCCGCGCGGGCTACTTCCGCGCGGCCGCGGCGCGCGCGCCGAAGGCCTCGCGAACCCGCGCCTGCGACTGCGGGCTGTCCCACTCGCGCGCGCCGTAGACCTTGTCGACGACGCGGCCCTGGGCATCGACCAGCACCGTCAGCGGCAGGCGCGAGGCGCCCAGCAGCGTCTCGAGCTGCAGCTTGCGGTCGATGAAGTGGCTGAGCGTGGCGTTGGTGGCCTTGAGCAACTGGATCGCCCGCTCCGGATAGTCGTCGGTGGAGATGCCGATGACGGCGAAGGGCACCGGGTGCTCCAGCCAGGCGAGCCGTTCGAGCGAGGCCATCTCCGCGCGGCAGGGCGCGCACCAGCTCGCCCAGACGTTGATGAGCAGCGGCCGGCCGCGGTAGTCGGAGAGCCTGCGGTTCGGGCCGTTCAGGCCGGTCATGGTCGCGTCCTGCAGCAGCTGGCCGACCTTCACCTCCTCGGGCAGCTGCTCGGCGCGTTGCGCCAGGGCCGCCCGGGGCGACAGCGCAAGGCCGGACAGCGCCAGCCAGGCCGAGCGTCGCGAACACCCCCTCATCGCTCAGGTCCCGCAGAAGGTCTGGTAGCCGGCCTGCGATTCGGCCGGCGCCGGCTCGGCATAGAGCGCGTGCTCCGGCCGTTCGTCGAAAGGCTGGCGCAGCGCGTCGAGCAGCCGCTCGAAGGGCACGAGATCGTCGTCGTTCATGGCCGCGGCCAGCGCCTCCTCGACGCGGTGGTTGCGCGGGATCAGCCAGGGGCTGGCGCGGCGCATGCGCACGGCGCGCTCCGCCGCGCCGGGCCCGCCGGTCGCGTCGTCGCGCGCGCAGCGCTCGCGCCAGCGTGCCAGCCAAGCGTCGAGCGCAGCGCGCTCGGCGAACAGGTCGCGCAGCGGCGCGTCGCGGCCTGCGGCGGCATCGGCCAGGCGCCGCCAGCCGAGCGTGAAGTCGACCGACTGCGCCAGCAGCAGCGCCAGCCAGTCGTCGACGAGCGCCGTGTCCTGCGCGTCGTCGGCCGCCGAAGCGGCGAACAGGCCGAGCTTGTCGCGCTGGCCGCGCAGCAGCGCGGCGGCGTAGAGGCCGGGGAAGGCGTCGATGACCGCGGTGGCCTGCGCCACGGCGCGCTGGATGGCCGCCTCGTCCTCGGAGTCCGCCATCAGCGGCAGCAGCGTCTCGGCCAGGCGCGCGAGGTTCCAGCGTGCGATGTGCGGCTGGTTGCCGTAGGCATAGCGCCCGCCGTGGTCGATGCTGCTGAACACCGTCTGCGGGTCGTAGGCCTCCATGAAGGCGCAGGGGCCGTAGTCGATCGTCTCGCCGGAGATCGTCATGTTGTCGGTGTTCATCACGCCGTGGATGAAGCCCACGTTCATCCACTGCGCGATCAGCGCGGCCTGGCGCCGCGCGACCGCCTGCAGCAGCGCGAGGTAGCGCTCGGGCGCGCCGGCGAGCGCGGGGTCGTGGCGCGCGATCGTGTACTCGGCCAGCTGGCGCAGCCGCTCGATTTCGCCCTTGGCGAGGAAGTACTGGAAGGTGCCCACGCGCAGGTGGCTGGCGGCCACGCGGGTGAGCACCGCGCCGGGCAGCGGCAGCTCGCGGCGCAC
>CAZVLY010000460.1:0-1818 GCA_964628175.1 uncultured Piscinibacter sp.
ATCCTGGGTGACGAAGATCACCTGGGTGACATGGACTTCAAGGTGGCCGGCACCACCGCCGGCATCACCGCGCTGCAGATGGACATCAAGATCCAGGGCATCACCAAGGAGATCATGCAGGTCGCCCTGGCGCAGGCCAAGGAAGCGCGCATGCACATCCTGGGCAAGATGGTCGAGGCGATGGGCGGCGCGAAGACCGAGGTCTCGCAGTTCGCTCCGCGCCTGTACACCATGAAGATCAACCCCGAGAAGATCCGCGACGTGATCGGCAAGGGCGGCGCCACCATCCGCGCGCTGACCGAAGAGACCGGCACCACGATCGACATCGGCGAAGACGGCACGATCACCATCGCGTCGACCGATGCCGAGAAGGCCGAATACGCGAAGAAGCGCATCGCCGAGATCACCGCCGAGGTCGAAGTGGGCAAGGTCTACGAAGGCCCGGTCACCAAGATCCTCGACTTCGGTGCGCTGGTGAACCTGCTGCCCGGCAAGGACGGCCTGCTGCACATCAGCCAGATCGCCCACCAGCGCGTCGAGAAGGTCACCGACTTCCTCAAGGAAGGCCAGATCGTCAAGGTCAAGGTGCTCGAGACCGACGAGAAGGGCCGCGTCAAGCTGTCGATGAAGGCGCTGCTCGAGCGCGACGCGCAGCCGGCCCCGGCGCAGGAGTGAAGCCCGCCAGGGCCCACCGATGAAAGCGATCGAGATCCTGCGTGCCGGCGCCCCCGAGGTGCTGCAGCTCGCCGAGCGGCCCGACCCGGTGGCCGGTGCCGGCGAGGTGCTGATCCGCGTGGCGGCGGCCGGTGTGAACCGGCCCGACGTGCTGCAGCGCAAGGGCCTGTACCCGGTGCCGCCGGGCGCGTCCGACCTGCCCGGGCTGGAGGTGGCCGGCACCCTCGTCGCAGGCGATGCCGCGGCGATGGCGCAGGCCGGCTTCAAGCTCGGTGATCGCGTCTGCGCGCTGGTCGCCGGTGGCGGCTACGCGCAGCTGTGCGTGGCGCCGGTCGGTCAGTGCCTGCCGGTGCCGGCGGGCCTGTCCGACATCGAGGCGGCAAGCCTGCCGGAGACCTTCTTCACCGTCTGGTCGAACGTGTTCGACCGGGCGCGCCTGCAGGGCGGGCAGACGCTGCTGGTGCAGGGCGGCACGAGCGGCATCGGTGTCACCGCGATCCAGCTTGCCAAGGCAGCGGGTGCGACGGTGATCGTCACCGCGGGCAGCGACGACAAGTGCGCCGCCTGCGTGGCGCTCGGTGCCGACCATGCCGTCAACTACCGCAGCCACGACTTCGTGGCCGAGGTGTTGCGCCTGACCGGCGGCAAGGGCGCCGACGTCATCCTCGACATGGTCGCGGGCGACTACGTGGCGCGCGAGCTGAGCTGCCTGGCCGACGACGGCCGGCTGGTGATCATCGCCGTGCAGGGCGGCATCGACGCGAAGATCGACGCCGGCGCCGTGCTGCGCCGCCGGCTGACGATCACCGGCTCGACGCTGCGCCCGCGGCCGCTGGCCTTCAAGTCGGCGATCGCCGCAGCGCTGCGGCAGCACGTCTGGCCCTGGATCGAAGCCGGCCGCGTCAAGCCGGTGATCTACAAGGTGTTCCCGGCCGCGCAAGCGGCGCAGGCACACACGCTGATGGAATCGAACCAGCACATCGGCAAGCTGGTGCTGACCTGGTGAATCCACGAGGAATGACACGATGACACGTCGCAAGCTGGTGGTCGGCAACTGGAAGATGAACGGCACGCGCGTCGGCAACATCGAACTGCTGGCCGCGATCAAGGAAGCCGGGCCGTACTCGGCCGAGGTGGCGGTGT
>CAZVLY010000460.1:1903-2920 GCA_964628175.1 uncultured Piscinibacter sp.
AGGCGGGCCAGACCGATGCGGTGGTCAAGCGCCAGCTGTCGGCGGTGATCCACACACTCGCGCACTGCATCTCGCAGGTCGTGGTGGCCTACGAGCCGGTGTGGGCCATCGGCACCGGCCGCACCGCCAGCCCCGAGCAGGCGCAGGCCGTGCACGCCCTGCTGCGCGCGCAGCTCAAGGCGGCCAGCGAGAAGGCCGGCGAGATGAAGATCCTCTACGGCGGCAGCGTCAAGGCCGACAACGCGGCCACGCTGTTCGCCCAGGCAGACATCGACGGTGGCTTGATCGGCGGGGCCTCGCTCAAGGCGAGCGACTTCGTCGCCATCTGTCGCGCCGCGGCCTGAAGGCCGCGACCCAAGAACACTCGGAGTCCAGAAGAATGAACCTGTTGATGAACCTGATCGTGGCCGTGCAGATCATCTCGGCGCTGGTGATGATCGGCCTCGTGCTGATCCAGCACGGCAAGGGCGCCGACATGGGTGCCTCGTTCGGCAGCGGTGCCTCGGGCAGCCTGTTCGGCGCCACCGGCAGCGCGAACTTCCTGTCGCGCTCCACGGCCGTCTGTGCCGCGGTCTTCTTCGCATGCACACTGACACTGGCCTTCTTCGCCAACGACCGAGGTGCACGCACCGGTGGTGGCGGCAGCGTCCTGCAGGGCGCCGGTGTCGCGGCCCCCGCGGCCAGCGTGCCGGCCACCGGCGCAGCGCTGGTTCCGGCTGCGGCGGGTTCCGCCGCGGCGCCTGCCGCGGTGGTGCCGGCGCCCGCACCGGCGGCCTCGTCGGGCGCCGGTGCGGTGCCGTCGAAGTGATCGGGCGGGTGAGCCGAAAGGCTTGCTCTGCGCCAGCGCAAGCCGCACTGATGCAGTGCCGCGAATGGGTGGGTAAACGCGCAGAACGAGGTTAGAATGCGCGGCTGTCCGGCGAGCCAATCCTCACGCAAGCCGGCACATCCGTGAGTACACCGCCGACGTGGTGAAATTGGTAGACACGCTATCTTGAGGGGGTAGTGGCGAAAGCT
>CAZVLY010000461.1:0-2919 GCA_964628175.1 uncultured Piscinibacter sp.
GCTTCCTGCCGTTCAAGGAAATCTCCAAGAACTACTTCCGCGAAGGCGCCAGCGTGCGCGACGCGAAGATCCAGGACGTCATCTCCAACGGCCAGGAACTGCTGGTCCAGGTCGAGAAGGAAGAACGCGGCAACAAGGGCGCGGCGCTGACCACCTTCGTCTCGCTGGCCGGCCGCTACCTCGTGCTGATGCCCAACAACCCGCGCGGCGGCGGCGTGAGCCGGCGCATCGAGGGCGAGGACCGCGAGGAGCTGAAGGAGAACCTCGACCAGCTCGAGTACCCCAAGGGGATGAGCCTGATCGCCCGCACCGCCGGCATCGGCCGCTCGGCCGCCGAGCTGCAGTGGGACCTGAACTACATGCTCAAGCTGTGGGAGGCCATCGACGGCGCTTCCAAGGGCGGCAAGGGCGCGTTCCTGATCTACCAGGAGTCGAGCCTGGTGATCCGCGCGATCCGCGACTACTTCACCGCGGACATCGGCGAGATCCTGATCGACACCGACGACATCTACGACCAGGCGCTGCAGTTCATGACCCACGTGATGCCCGAGACGGCACACAAGGTCAAGCGCTACCGCGACGATGCGCCGCTGTTCAGCCGCTTCCAGATCGAGCACCAGATCGAGTCGGCCTACGCGCGCACCGTGAGCCTGCCCTCCGGCGGCGCCATCGTGATCGACCACACCGAGGCGCTGGTCTCGGTGGACGTGAACTCGGCGCGCAGCACGCGCGGCAGCGACATCGAGGAGACCGCGACGCGGACCAACCTCGAGGCCGCCGACGAGATCGCGCGCCAGATGCGCCTGCGTGACCTGGGCGGCCTGATCGTCGTCGACTTCATCGACATGGAAGAGTCGAAGAACCGCCGCGAGGTCGAGACCCGGCTGCGCGACGCGCTTCGGCAGGACCGTGCCCGCGTGCAGTTCAGCTCGATCAGCAAGTTCGGCCTGCTCGAACTCAGCCGCCAGCGCCTGCGCCCGGCGCTCAGCGAAGGCAGCCACATCACCTGCCCGCGCTGCAACGGCACCGGCCACATCCGCGACACCGAGAGCTCCGCGCTGCAGATCCTGCGCATGGTGCAGGAGGAGTCGATGAAGGAAAACACCGCCGCCGTGCACGTGCAGGTGCCGGTGGAGGTGACCAGCTTCCTGCTGAACGAGAAGCGCACCGAGATCACCAAGATCGAGCTGAAGCAGCGCATCAACGTGCTGCTGGTGCCCAACAAGCACCTGGACACGCCGAACTACCGCCTGGAGCGCCTGCGCCACGACGACCCGCGTCTGGAGAACCTGCAGGCCAGCTACACGATGATCGACGAGATGGACGAGGAAGTCGGCATCACCCGTCGCGAGAAGGCCAAGCCGAAGCAGGAGCCGGTGATCAAGGGGATCATGCCCGAGACGCCCGCGCCGCAGCCGGTGCCCAAGCCCGAACCCGTCGCGGTGGCCCCGGTGGCCGCGCCGGCTCCGGTGGTGGCCGCTCCCGTGGCGGCCCCGGCCGGCACGGGCTTCTTTGGCTGGGTCAAGCGTCTGTTCTCGGCCGAGCCGAGCACGCCGGCCGCAGCGCCGGCCCCGGCCGCCAAGCCGGCTGCGGCAGCCACCGGTGAGCCGCGCCGCGAAGGCCGCGGCGAGCGCGGTGGCCGCGGTGGCCGCGACGGCAAGCGGGGTGAACGTGGTGAGCGTGGCGGCGAGCGCGGCGAAGCCCGCGCCGACGGCCGCGGTGGACGGGGTGGCCGCGACGGACGCGATGGACGCGGAGAAGGCGGCGGTCGCGACGGACGCGGCCAGCGCAACGAACGTGGCGAGCGCAGCGAGCGTCCGGAAGGCGAAGAAGCCGCCGTGCGCACCGAGGCCGGCGTCGAAACGCGCGGCGAAGCGCGTGGCGAAGGCCGCCGCGGCGGCCGGGGGGAACGTGGCGAGCGCGGCGAACGCGGTGATCGTGCCGAGCGCAGCGAGCGCCGTCCGGCGCCCGAAGCGGGCAGCGCCGAGGCCCTGCCCGTGCAGCAAGCCTTCGTCGACACCATCCCGGTGGCCGAGGGTGCCGCCGAGGGCGGCGAGGCCCAGGCCGAACGCAATGGCCGCCGTCGCAACCGCCGCGGGCGCGGCGGTCGGGACCGTGACGAGTCGCGCGGTGCAGAAGGCAGCGCAGGCGACATGCCGGTGACTGCGGAAGGCGAAGCCGCCGCCGAAGTCGTGAGCAGCGAAGCCACCGAAGCCGCGCCGGCATCGGCCGAAGGCGGCGAAGAGCGCGAGAGCCGTCGCCGTGGCCGCGGTGGCCGCGATCGCCAGCGCCGCGAGCGTCGTGACGAGTCCGTGCCGGGCGGCGAAGCGCCGCTGGGCGAGGACACCGCGGCGACCGCCGAACAGGGCTCGGCGCCGGCCGAAATCGCCGAGGACGCGCCGCTGGTTGCGGCCGAGCCGGTGGCGGTGGCGGTGGTCGAGCCCGTCGTCGAGCCGCTGGCTGAAGCCTTCGTGGCGCCCTTCGCTGCACCGGCGCCCGTCGCAGCACCGGTGGCCGCTCCCGTGGCCGTGGCCGCGCCCGTGGTCGCGAAGGTCGAGCCCTTCGTGCTGCCGGCCAGTCAACTCGCCGAGGTCGCGCAATCCGCCGGTCTGCAGTGGGTGAACTCCGACGCCGACAAGATCCGCGCCGTGCAGGAGGCGATGGCCAACGAGCCGAAGCCGGTGCACGTGCCGCGCGAGCGCAAGCCGGTGGTGCTGGCCGACGAAGGCCCGCTCGTGCTGGTCGAGACGCGCAAGGATCTCTCGCAGATCACCCTGCCCTTCGACCAGGCCGGGCAGGAACCGCGCGCACCGCAGTAAGCGCGAGGCTCCGAGCGCCGCCGAGGCTCAGGCCTCGGCGGCGTTGTCGTTTCTAGGGCAGGCGCTCCAGCGCGCGCTGGTACAGCGGGTCGTGCATCAG
>CAZVLY010000462.1:0-2908 GCA_964628175.1 uncultured Piscinibacter sp.
GCACGGCGAGGCGGTGTTCGGCGAGCCCATCCCCACCTCGGGCACGCCGCTGTACACCGACGTGCGCCTGTACTGCGAGCGCGGCATCCCGGCGGTGATCTACGGCGCCGGGCCGCGCACCGTGCTGGAGAGCAACGCCAAGCGCGCCGACGAGCACATCGTGCTGGAAGACCTGCGCCGCGCCACCAAGGTGGTGGCACGCACGCTGCACGACTTGCTGGCCTGATCGCGCGACTCACGCTGGTGCGCGGTGCACCAGCCTGAGATCGTGCTGCCGCGCATGCTTCTTGCGACGGGTGGGTGATCCACGAATCGCCTTCTCCGGAGTACCGCATGCCTTTGATCAAGTCGCTCGCCCGCCGCACGCTGCTCGGCACGGCCGCCACGCTCGCCCTCGCCGCCACCCTGCCCGCCCTGGCGCAGGAAACGCCGGTCAAGTTCCAGCTCGACTGGCGCTTCGAGGGGCCCGCGGCGCTGTTCCTCGTGCCCGCTGCCAAGGGCTACTTCAAGGCCGAGAAGCTGGGCGTCAGCATCGACGCCGGCAACGGCTCGGGCGGCACGGTGACGCGCGTGGCCTCGGGCACCTACGACATGGGCTTCGCCGACCTCGCCGCGCTGATGGAGTTCCACGCCAACAACCCGACGGCGCCGAACAAGCCGGTCGCGGTGATGATGGTCTACAACAACACGCCCGCCGCCGTGCTGGCGCTGAAGAAGAGCGGCATCACCAAGCCGGCCGACCTGTCGGGCAAGAAGCTCGGCGCACCGGTGTTCGACGCCGGCCGCCGCGCCTGGCCGATCTTCGCCAAGGCCAACGCCGTGAAGGACGTCGCCTGGACGGCGATGGACCCGCCGCTGCGCGAGACCATGCTGGTGCGCGGCGACATCGACGCCATCACCGGCTTCTCGTTCACCTCGCTGCTCAACCTCGAGGCGCGCGGCGTGAAGACCGAAGACATCGTCGTGCTGCCCTACTCGCAGTACGGCGTGAAGCTGTACGGCAACGTGATCATCGCCGGCGAGGATTTCCTCAAGAAGAACCCGGAGGCCGTGAAGGCCTTCCTGCGCGCCTTCACGAAGGGCGTGAAGGACGTCATCGCCGACCCGAAAGCGGGCGTGGCCGCGGTGAAGGAGCGCGACGGCATCGTCAACGCCGACCTCGAACTGCGCCGCCTCAAGCTCGCGCTCGACCAGACCGTGCTGACGCCCGACGCGAAGGCGGAGGGCTTCGGCGACGTCAATGCCGCGCGGCTGGCGCTGATGGCCAGCCAGGTGTCTGACGCGTTCGCGACCAAGGAGCGCGTGGTCGCCACCTCGGTGTGGAACGCGGGCTTCCTGCCGAGCGTGACGGACCGCGCGATCTTCAAGAAATGAAAGCGAGCGCCGCGCCGGGCCGCCCCAAGCCAGCGAGCATCCCCTCGGGGGATCGGTCGACGTATCCGTTGACCGAGGGGCTGTCATGACCGCCTTCGTCGATTTCCACGACGTCTGGCTGGCCTACAACGACGAACTGCTCGCCAAGGGCCAGTTCGCTGTCGAGGCCATCGACCTGAAGGTGCGCGAGGGCGAGTTCATCGCCATCGTCGGCCCATCGGGCTGCGGCAAGAGCACCTTCATGAAGCTGGCCACCGGGCTGAAGCGGCCGAGCCGAGGCACGGTGATCATCGGCGGCCAGCAGGTCACCGGGCCGCTGAAGATCACCGGCATGGCCTTCCAGGCACCCAGCCTGCTGCCCTGGCGCACCACGCTGGACAACGTGCTGCTGCCGCTGGAGATCGTCGAGCCCTACCGCTCCAGCTTCCGCGCGAAACGCAGCGAATACGCCGCCAAGGCGCGCGCGCTGCTGGCCAGCGTGGGCCTGGCCGGCTACGAGGACAAGTTCCCCTGGCAGCTTTCCGGCGGCATGCAGCAGCGCGCCAGCATCTGCCGCGCACTGATCCACGAGCCGAAGATGCTGCTGCTCGACGAGCCCTTCGGCGCCCTGGATGCGTTCACGCGCGAGGAGCTGTGGTGCATCCTGCGCGACCTGCAGGCGGCGCAGAAGTTCAACGTCATCCTCGTCACGCACGACCTGCGCGAGAGCGTGTTCCTCGCCGACACCGTCTACGTGATGAGCAGGAGCCCGGGCCGCTTCGTGGTGAAGCGCGAGATCGAGCTGCCGCGCCCACGCGACCTGGAGATCACCTACACGCCGGCCTTCACCGACATCGTGCACGAGCTGCGCGGGCACATCGGCGCCATCCGTGGTCAGGCCGTGCAGCCGGCGGGAGTGAGCGCATGAAGACGCCGATCGAACGCGCCGCCCCCTGGCTGCTGCTGCTGGCCACCCTGCTGGTGTGGCAGCTGATCTGCAGCGCCTTCAGCGTCAGCGAGTTCATCTTCCCCAGCCCGGCGCACATCGCCGATGCGACCTGGGAGCACCGCGGGACCATCCTCGGCCACGCCTGGCGCACCTTCTGGGTGACGATGGTCGGCTTCGCGATCGCCATCGTGGTGGGCGTGCTGCTGGGCTTCCTGATGGGCAGCTCGCGGCTGGCCTACGACGCGATGTACCCGCTGATGACCGGCTTCAACGCGCTGCCGAAGGCGGCCTTCGTGCCCATCCTCGTCGTCTGGTTCGGCATCGGCGTGGGGCCGGCGGTGCTCACCGCCTTCCTGATCAGCTTCTTCCCGATCATGGTCAACATCGCCACCGGCCTGGCCACGCTCGAGCCCGAACTGGAGGACGTGCTGCGCGTGCTCGGCGCCAAGCGCTGGGACGTGCTGACCAAGGTTGGCCTGCCGCGCTCGATGCCCTACTTCTTCGGCTCGCTGAAAGTGGCCATCACGCTGGCATTCGTCGGCACCACCGTGTCCGAGATGATGGCCGCCAACGAAGGCATCGGTTACATGCTGGTCTCGGCCGGCG
>CAZVLY010000463.1:0-2884 GCA_964628175.1 uncultured Piscinibacter sp.
GGATCAGCGGGTTGCGCGAGGCCGCGTAGACGGCGTTGTGGAAGGCGATGTCGGCGTCGATCAGCGCGTTGACGTCGCGGCCGAGCGCCGCGGCACGGCCGCGCTCGATCAAGGCCGGATCCAGCGGTTGCGCGTGCTGCGCCGCCAGCCGCGCGGCCAGCGCGTCGAGCGCGCCGCGCACCTGGTAGACGGCGTCGATGCCGGCGGCGTCCAGCGGCGCCACCTGCACGCCGCGGCCCGGCGCGTCGAGCACCAGGCCATCCTGCTTGAGCAGGCGCAGCGCCTGCAGCACCGGCTGGCGCGACACGGCCAGCTGCTGGGCGATCTCTTCCTGGGTGATGCGCGCCAGCGGCGGCAGCGAACCGTCGCTGATGGCCGCCAGCAAGGCCTGGTAGACCTGGTCCACCAGGTCGGGCGCGGCGTGGAGTTTCAGGAGCTGGAATGTCATCGCGATGTCTGTACTCTGTATACAGAATACACGATGCTTGCCAATAGTCAAGGGATTGACTTGGCCTATGCTGCGGGCCGTTCCCGCCCCGTCGCGCTTCCCGATCCACGGCCGCCGAGCCATGCCTGCCTCCATCGCCTCCTACCGGCCGTCCCGGCCTGCCCGCTGGCTGCGACGCCTGTCCGGCTGGCTGAGCGGCCGCGGTGAGCCGCCCTATGTCGAAGCGCTCGATGCCATGGAAGCGGGCATCGTGCTGTACGACGCGCAGGACCGGCTGGTGCTGTGCAATCGCAACTTCCGCGCGCTGTACCCGGCGATCGCGCCCCGCCTCGTGCGCGGGCTGCCTTTCGAGTCCCTGCTGCGCGAGGCGATCTCGCACGGGCTCATCCCGGAGGCGCGGGGCGATGCCGACGAGTTCATCGCGCGTCGCGTGAAGCAGCACCGCGAGCCGGGCCCGGCCTTGCTGCGCCGCATGGCGGACGGCCGCTGGCGACGCATCAGCGAACAGCGGCTGGCCGACGGCAGCCTCCTGGCCTTCAGCATCGACGTCACCGAACTGGTCGAGAAGGAGCGGGCGCTGGAGCAGGCGCGCGCCGAAGCCCTGCAGTCGCGCGAGCGCCTGGAAGACGCCATCGAGGCGCTTCCCGACGGCTTTGCGCTCTATGACGCGGAGGACCGGCTGGTCGTCAGCAACCAGCGCTACCGCGAGATCTACGGCCTGACAGCCCCGGCGATCCGTCCGGGGACCAGCTTCGAGGCCATCCTGCGCTACGGCCTGGCGCGCGGCCAGTACCCGGCCGCCGAAGGCCAGGAGCTGAGCTGGCTGGAGGAGCGCCTGTACCGCCACCGCCACGCCGACCAGCCGATCCTGCAGGAGCTGCCCGGCAACCGCTGGCTGCGCATCGAGGAGCGGCCGACGCGCCTGGGCGGCGTGGCCGGCGTGCGCGTCGACGTGACCGAACTCGTGCAGCGCGAGCAGCAGCTCAAGCAGGCCAATGCGCGACTGGCCGAAAGCCGTGCGCAGTTGCACGCGGTGATCGGCACGGCGATGTCGGCCATCCTCACGCTGGACGAGACCGGCGCCGTGCTTTCGGCCAACCCGGCCACCGCCACCATCTTCGGCTGGAGCGAAGCCGAGCTGCTCGGCCGCGACATCCGCCAGCTGCTGCCCGAGCTGCCCGCCGGGCTGGGCGCCGACCCGTTGGCCATGCTGACAGCGCGCCCAGGCGACCCACGCCGCGCCGCCGCCGCACCGCAGGACATCCGGGCCCGCCACCGCGACGGCCGCAGCCTGGCGGTGCAGCTCGCGCTGTCGCGGCTCGAAGTGGCCGGCGAGGCGCGCTACGTGGCGCTGTTCACCGACCTCTCCGAACGCGAGGCCTACGCGCAAGCGCTGCGCGACGCCAATGCGCAACTCGCGCACCTGTCCGAGACCGATGCCTTGACGGGCATCGCCAACCGGCGCCGCTTCGACCGCTCGCTGCGCGAGGAGTGGCAGCGCAGCCGCCGCCACGGCCAGCCGCTGTCGCTGCTGATCATCGACGTCGACCACTTCAAGCGCTACAACGACAGCCTGGGCCACCCGCAGGGCGACCAGTGCCTGCGTGCGATCGCCGAGGTGATCAAGGCCAGCGCGCGCCGCGCCGGCGACCTGGCGGCGCGCTACGGCGGCGAGGAGTTCGCCCTGCTGCTGCCGCACACCGGCGCGCAGGAAGCGCAGTTCATCGCGAAGGCCTGCATCGAGGCGCTCGACGCGGCCGAGCTGCCGCACCCCGATTCGCCGCTTTCGGCCCATGTGACGCTGAGCATCGGCGTCGCCAGCGCGGCCGCCGGCGGTGCCGATTCGGCCGACACGCTGGTCGATGCGGCCGATGCCGCGGTGTACGCGGCCAAGCGCGCCGGCCGGCACCGCGCCGTCCTCGCCGGCTGAGAATTCCAGGGGCGGGCCGAAAAGGCCCGAAAATAGCCGCCTCGGCACGCCCGGCCCCGCCGGCCGGCCCGCACTTCCTCAGACCATGGCAACCATCCTCCAACACCTTCCCGCCGGCCAGAAGGTCGGCATCGCGTTCTCCGGCGGCCTGGACACCAGTGCCGCGCTGCACTGGATGAAGCTCAAGGGCGCGATCCCCTATGCCTACACCGCCAACCTGGGGCAGCCCGACGAACCCGACTACGACGAGATCCCGCGCCGCGCCATGCAGTACGGTGCCGAGAAGGCGCGCCTGATCGACTGCCGCGCGCAGCTGGTGGCCGAAGGCATCGCCGCGCTGCAGTGCGGCGCCTTCCACATCTCCACCGCCGGCGTCACCTACTTCAACACCACGCCGATCGGGCGCGCCGTCACCGGCACCATGCTGGTCACCGCGATGAAGGAGGACGAGGTCAACATCTGGGGCGACGGCAGCACCTTCAAGGGCAACGACATCGAGCGCTTCT
>CAZVLY010000464.1:0-2876 GCA_964628175.1 uncultured Piscinibacter sp.
CTGTGGTTCATCTCACGCAGGTGCGCCAACTCGTGCGTGACGACATAGTCGATGGTCGTCAAGGCAAAGTGCACCAGTCGCCAGTTGAGCCGGATCGACCCGTCGGCCGACGCGCTGCCCCAGCGCGTCTGCGCCGACGACAGCGACAGTCTCGTGCAGCGCACGCCGAGCTTGTCGGCGAAGTGCCGCACCCGCTCCTCGAAGACGCGCCGGGCCTGCCGCTGCAGCCAGCTCTGCACCGCGTCGCGGATCTGCTCCGGCGTCGCCGTGTGCGGCAGGCCGACGTGCAGCGTGAGCCGAGGCACGCCCGGCAGCGACTGCGCGTCGGTGTTGAGCATCGCGCCGGTGGCGCGGGCATCCAGCACCACGATCACCGTCTCGCCGAGGAAGGGCACGGCCGCACCGTCGCGCCAGTCGACCTTGGCCTGCAGCTGGCGCTGCGCGCGCTCCTGCTGCTCGGCCAGCTTGCGCAGGATCCAGTCGGCCTTCTCGCGCAGCGCCGACTCGATGTCGCCGATGCCGACCCAGCGCGGCGCATTCACCGCCAGGCCCTCGGCGCCGACGATGAAGCCGATGGTGCGCCGCCTCACGCGGCGCAGCGCGTAGGCCACCAGGTGCTCGCGCAGGCGGATCTCGCGGTCAGCCTGCGGGTGGCGGAACACCGCGACGACGGACTCGCGCTGCGGCGCGGCGGGCTCGGGCATCGGTGCGGGGATCGGGGCCGATGCGCGCGGCACCGCGCTGACGGCCTCGGGCGCTGCCGCCGGCGCCGCCACATCGAACAGCGAGAGCTGCAAGGATTCGGCGGGTGCGGCGCGGCGCGGCATGGGCGCGGAGTTTACGTGGGCTGCGCCGCCGGTGCAGCGGCCGGCTGGTAGGCCTCGGGATCGAGCCGGCGCATCTCGGACTCGATCCAGAGCTCGACCTCGCGCATCAGCTCGTCGGGCTCGCGCCCGACCGCGGGAATCGGTGTGCCGATGGAGATGTCGACCACGCCGGGGCGCAGCACGAAGCTCTTGCGCGGCCAGCAGCGCGCCGAGGTCACCGCGATCGGCACCACCGGCACGCCGGTGGTCACCGCCAGCCGCGTGGCACCGCTCTTGTAGGCGCCCTGGCTGCCGCGCGGCGTGCGCGTGCCTTCCGGGAACATGATCACCCAGTGGCCGTCGGCCATGAAGCGTCGCCCCTGCTCGGCGACCTTGTTCCAGGCCTCGGTGCGCCGGCTGCGGTCGATGTGGATCATGTCGAGCCGGCCCATCGCCCAGCCGAAGAACGGGATCAGCAGCAGCTCGCGCTTGAACACGTAGCACAGCGGCCGGGGCATCAGCGTCGGGAAGGCGAAGGTCTCCCAGGTCGACTGGTGCTTGGGGCACAGGATGACGGCGCTGTCGGGCAGGTTCTCCCAGCCGTGGATGCGGTGGCGCACGCCGCAGATCACCTTGGAGCCCCAGGTGGCCAGGCGCAGCCAGCCGGCCGTGAACCAGTACAGGCGGTCGCCACGCACGACGACCGACAGCGTCAGCACGGCGATCGCGTAGGGCACGACCGTGGCAGACAGCCACAGCACGTACAGCGCCGAGCGCAGCTGGTTCATGTGTCCGGCGTGCCGTAGCCCGACGGCGGCTCGCCGGCGGCGACGCGCACCTTGCGTTCGCGCTCGATGAGCCACTCGGCAAAGGCACCGAGGTCGGCGTGCACCGTGGTGCCGGGCACCTTGGCGCACAGCTCGGCGATTTCCGCCTCGCCCATGCGCGCCGCCTTGCCGGTGCGCACCAGGTGCGGCTCGCAGCCGGCCTGCGTGCCGGCCTGCAGGTCGCGCAACACGTCACCGACCACCGGCACCAGGCTCAGGTCGACGCCGTAGCGTTCGCCGATCTGCTTGAACAGGCCCGGCATCGGCTTGCGGCAGTCGCAGCCGTCGTCGGGCGTGTGCGGGCAGAAGAACACCGCGTCGATGCGGCCGCCGTGCTTGGCCAGCATCTGGTGCATCTTCAGGTGCATCGCGTTGAGCGTGGCCATGTCGAACAGGCCGCGGCCGATGCCCGACTGGTTGCTCGCCACCACGGTGTGCCAGCCGGCGTGGTTGAGCCGCGCGATGGCTTCCAGCGCGCCGGGCACGGGGATCCACTCCTCGGGCGACTTGACGTAGTCGTCGCGGTCCTCGTTGATGGTGCCGTCGCGGTCAAGGATGACGAGCTTCATGGCGTTGTGGTGCATGCGCGACCTAGTTGGCCAGCCGGGCGAGATCGGCCACGCGGTTCATCGCCGCGTGCAGCCGGGCCAGCAGGCCCAGGCGGTTGGCGCGCAGCCGCGGGTCCTCGGCGTTGACCATCACGGTGTCGAAGAAGGCGTCGACCGGCGACTTCAGTGCCGCCAGGGCCTGCAGCGAGCCGGTGTAGTCGCCGGCGGCGAAGGCGGCCTCGCTGCGTGGCGCCACCGACTCCAGCGCGTCGGCCAACGCCCGCTCGGCGGGCTCGACGAACAGCGCGGCGTCGGTCACTGCAGCGACCTTGTCCTCGCTCTTCTTCAGGATGTTGCCCACGCGCTTGTTGGCGGCGGCCAGCGGCTGCGCCTCGGGCAAGGCCTTGAAGGCACGCACCGCATCGAGCCGCTTGGGGAACTCGGCCCAGCGCGGCGGGCGCGCCTCGACCACGGCCTCGACGTCCTGCGTCTGGTAACCCGCCTCGCGCAGGTAGCCGACCAGGCGCTCGCGCAGGAAGTAGCCCAGTTCGGCCTGCGCCTGGCCGTGGCCCGCCGGGAAGGCGGCGAAGGCGATCGACACCAGGTGCGCGAGCTCCAGCGGCAGCTCGCGCTCGATCAGCATGCGGATCACGCCCAGCGCATGGCGGCGCAGCGCGAACGGGTCCTTGTCGCCG
>CAZVLY010000465.1:0-2873 GCA_964628175.1 uncultured Piscinibacter sp.
CGTAGTGCAGCGTGTGGCTCAGCACATGGATCTTGGCGTCGCGCCACTCCACCAGCTGGCCGTCCATCCAGATCTTGCCGTCGCGGTCGGCCATCGACATGGCAGCTCTCCAGGGTTTTCTCGAACCGGCAATTTTACGGCGCGGGTCGGCCCAGCTCGAATCGGGCCAGCTTGCCGCCCTCGAACTGCAGCGTCACCGTGCTGCCGCCTTCGTCGCTCCAGGCCCAGCGGTCTTCGCCGCCGTCGAGCTTGCGGCCCAGGCTGCGGGTCAGGCCGATGACCTGCAGCATGGTCATGCCGGGCTGCAGCTTCGCGTTGAGCATCACCGCGCTGTCGACGTGGCCCACCGGCGCCTGGCCGGCCTGGCGCATCGCGCGCATCGCGCGGCTGAACTGCAGCAGCAGCCAGAACACCACCACGCTGACGGCCAGCAGCACACCTTGCCAGCCATAGGCGTACCAGGCGACGACGACGAGCAGGGCCGCCAGCGACCAGCCGATGATCGGATTCATGGCCGCGATGTTAGCGACGCGCAGGCCGCCATCGTCAGAGATTGCGCACCAGCTCGATGGCTTCCTCGATGCGCTCGACGGCATGGATGGTCAGGCCCTCGATCGGCTTCTTCGGCGCGTTGGCCTTGGGCACCACTGCCACCGAGAAGCCGAGCTTGGCGGCCTCCTTCAGCCGCTCCTGGCCGCGCGGCGCGGGGCGGATCTCGCCGGCCAGGCCGACCTCGCCGAACGCGAAGAAGCCGCGCGGCAGGGCGCGTGCCCGCAGCGAGCCCTGGATGGCCAGCATCACCGCCAGGTCGGCCGCCGGCTCGCTGATGCGCACGCCACCGACGGCGTTGACGAACACGTCCTGGTCGAAGGCGGCGATGCCGGCATGGCGGTGCAGCACCGCCAGCATCATCGCCAGGCGGTCGCGCTCGAGGCCGACGCTCAGGCGGCGCGGGCTCGGGCCACCGGCGTCGACCAGGGCCTGGATCTCCACCAGCAGCGGCCGCGTGCCCTCCAGCGTGACGAGCACGCAGGAGCCGGGCACCGGGTCGCCGTGCGTGGACAGGAAGATCGCGCTCGGGTTGGCCACGCCCTTCAGCCCGCGCTCGGTCATCGCGAACACGCCGATCTCGTTGACCGCGCCGAAGCGGTTCTTGATGGCGCGCACCAGGCGGAAGCTCGAATGCGTGTCGCCCTCGAAGTACAGCACCGTGTCGACGATGTGCTCGAGCACGCGCGGGCCGGCCAGCGTGCCTTCCTTGGTGACGTGGCCGACCAGCACGACGGTCGTGCCGCTGGCCTTGGCCGCGCGCGTCAGGTGCGCGGCGCACTCGCGCACCTGCGCCACCGAGCCGGGGGCGGAGCTGAGCTGGTCGGAGTACACGGTCTGGATCGAGTCGATCACGCACACCGCCGGCTGCTCGCTCTCGATGGTGGCGAGGATGCGCTCGAGCTGGATCTCCGCCAGCACGCGCACCTGCGAGCCGTCCAGCCCGAGGCGGCGCGAGCGCAGCGCGACCTGCGCGCCGCTTTCCTCGCCGGTGACGTACAGCGTCTTCACCGTGCGCGACAGCGCATCGAGCGCCTGCAGCAGCAGCGTGCTCTTGCCGATGCCCGGGTCGCCCCCGATCAGCACCACGCCGCCCTCGACGATGCCGCCGCCGAGCACGCGGTCGAGCTCGTCGATGCCGGTGGGCTGGCGCTCGACGTCGCTGGCCTCGATCTCCGACAGCGTGGCCACCGGCTGCGCCTTGGCCAGCGACTGGAAGCGGTTCTTGCCGGCACCGGCGGACTCGGCCACCGATTCGATCAGCGTGTTCCAGGCCCCGCAGCCCGGGCACTTGCCCAGCCACTTCGGGCTGGTCGCGCCGCATTCGTTGCAGGTGTAGATCGACTTGTCCTTGGCCATGCACGATTGTCGCCGGGCGGGGAGAATCGCCTTCCATGGACCTTTCCACCTGGATCGCCTTCTTCGCCGCCGCCTGGGCCATCAGCCTGTCGCCCGGCGCCGGTGCCGTCGCCGCCATGAGCGCCGGCCTGAACCACGGCTTTCGCCGCGGCTACACGATGAGCTTCGGCCTGGTCGCCGGCATCTGGACCCAGGTGGTGGTGGTCGGCATCGGCCTGGGCGCGCTCATTGCGGCGTCGAGCCTGGCGTTCAGCGTCGTCAAGTGGGTGGGCGTGGGCTACCTGGTCTGGCTGGGCATCAGGCAGTGGCGCGCACCGGCGGTGCCGCTGGCCACCGCCGACAGTGAACGGGCCGACGTGTCGCGCCGCGAGCTCTTCGTGCGCGGCTGGATCGTCAACGCGCTCAACCCCAAGGGCACGATCTTCCTGCTCGCGGTGGTGCCGCAGTTCCTCGAGCTGTCGCGGCCGATGCTGCCGCAGTACGCGGTGATCTCGCTGACGCTGGCCTTCACCGACCTCGTCGTGATGGCCGGCTACACGGCGCTGGCCTCCCGCGTGCTGCGCGCGCTGAAGTCGCCCGGCCACCTGCGGGCGATGAACCGCGGCTTCGGCGGGTTGTTCATCGCGGCCGGCACGCTGCTGGCGCTGTTCAAGCGGGCCTGAACGCCGGCCGGCCAGCGCCGTGCCGCTCCCAAGCGGCCGGCCACCCCCGCGGGGGGTGGCTGCGCCACAGCGCAGCCGGAGGCACCATTCACTCGGTGACCTTGCCGCGGCCGGCCTTGATGCCGCCGCGCAAGGCCTTGCCCTCGAGGCGCCGCCGCTGCGAGGCGCGCGTCGGCTTCGTCGCCTTGCGCACGCGCGGGATGTGCGCGGCGGCTGCCACGAGCTCGTGCAGCCGCGCCATCGCATCCTCGCGGTTCTTCTCCAGGCTGCGGTGCTGCTGGGCCTTGATGACGACCACGCCCT
>CAZVLY010000466.1:0-2866 GCA_964628175.1 uncultured Piscinibacter sp.
CTGCTCGCCGCCGCGCGCCGCGACGGCCGCGACCTCGGCAGCCTCGAGGTGCTGCAGCCCTACGAGACGGAGCACCGCCGCGAGACCTTCCCGATCTACCACGGCACGAACGCGGTGGTGGGCCTGTTCACCGACGATCGCGAGCCGGCGCGCCTGCTGCGCCAGGCGGTGATCCGTGTGGCCGACCGCCTGCCGCCGCTGAAGTCGCTGATCACGCAGCGCCTGACGCGCAGCAGCCCCACGCCCTGGCCCAGGCTGCCGCCGCTGCCGGCCTTGCCGGCGCCGCCCACGCTGTCGTCGTTGACGGCGTTCTGGCGTTCCCGGTCGCCGACGCGGGCACGCGGCGCCTGAGCTACCAGTAGCCCCAGTTGCCGGTGACGATCACCCACGCGCCGAGCAGCGCATTGGTGACGCCATGCGCGATCACCGCCACCCACAGCTTGCCGGTGCGCACGTACAGCCACGCATAGACCAGCCCGGCGGCGATGGCCGCCAGCCACAGCGTGTGGGCGAGCATGAAGACGAAGGTCGACAGCGCGATCGCGCGCAGCGTCACGCGCTGCGGCGGCACGAGCTCGAAGCGCGGGCTGTCGATCCAGCGCATCAGGAAGGAGCGCCAGAACAGCTCCTCCATCACCGGGACGACCAGTGCGGCGCCGATCCAGCGCAGCGCCAGCAGCGGCCAGATCAGCTCGCCCTGCGCGTCGACGGGCCGGAAGCCTGCCGTGGCCTCGCCCAACCGCATCCACGGCTCATCGAGATTGACCCACAGCAGCAGCACGGCCACGCCGGCGCCGATCGCCAGCATGAGCTCGCGCGCATCGGGCCACAGCGGCCGGTAGAGCTCTCCGTAGTCGTGCCGGAAGGCGATCAGCAGTGCCGCGACCGAGACCGTCGAGACGCCGTACAGCCAGCGTTCGTCGAAGCCCCAGGCGCCGTCGGCCGCGAAGCCGCGCAGCGCGAGCAGCAGCATGAACAGCGCGAACGGCGCGATGCGCAGCAGCGCGTGGCGGCCGAGCGAGGCGATCACGGTGCCGTCACGAGGCCAGCAGCGCGCCGACCCGTTCGCGCAGGCCCGCCGGGCTGACCTGCGCGGCCGGCAGCGGCTCGCCGGCGACCAGGCCCACCGGGCTGAACAGGCCGCGGCGGAAGGGCTTCGTCATGGCGGCGCCGTCGATGCGGGAGAAGAACGAGCCCCACAGGTTCTGCAGCGCCAGCGGCACCACCGGCACCGGGTTCGATTCGAGCAGCTTCATCACGCCGCCCTTGAACTCGCCGAGCTGGCCGTCGCGCGTGATCGCGCCTTCGGGGAAGATGCACAGCAGCTGGCCGTCGTCGAGCACCGCGCGGGCGCGGGCGAAGGCCTGTTCGTAGGCCTGTGGGTCCTCTTTCTGCGGCGCGATCGGCACCGCCTTGGCCAGGCGGAACAAGGTGCCCAGCACCGGCAGCTTGAAGATGCGGTGGTCCATGATGAAGACGATCGGCCGCGGGCTGGCCGCCATCAGCAGGATCGCGTCGACGAAGCTGACGTGGTTGCACACCAGGATCGCCGCGCCCTCGGTCGGGATGTGCTCGTCGCCGCGGACCTGGAAGCGGTACACCGTTCGTGTGGCCACCCAGGCGATGAAGCGCAGCAGGTACTCGGGCACGAGCAGGAAGATGTAGCCGGCCACCAGCAGGTTCAGCACGCCGGTGATGAGGAAAAGCTGCGGCACCGTCACGCCGGCCTTCAGCAGCACCGCCGCCATGCCGGCGCTGGCGATCATGAACAGGGCATTGAGGATGTTGTTGGCCGCGATGATGCGCGAGCGGTGGCTGGGCATCGAGCGCATCTGGATCAGCGCGTACATCGGCACGCTGTACAGGCCCGCGAACAGCGCCAGCAGCGCCAGGTCGGCCATCACGCGCCAGTTCTGTCCGAGCGCGACGAACTGCGAGAGCGTGAGCGCGGTGTCGGGGTGGGCCAGGCCGCGCGAGGCGAAGTACAGATCGATCGAGAACACGCTCATGCCGAAGGCGCCGAAGGGCACGAGGCCGATCTCGACATGGCGGCGCGAGAGGGTTTCGCACAGCAGCGAGCCGATGGCGATGCCGATCGAGAACACCACCAGCAGCAGCGAGGCCACCTGCTCGTTGCCGCCGAGCACGTCTTTCGCGAAGGCCGGGAACTGCGTCAGGAACACCGCGCCGAAGAACCACATCCACGAGATGCCCAGCAGCGAGCGGAACACGACGATGCTCTCGTGCGCGAGCTTGAGGTTGCGCACGGTTTCGGTGAAGGGGTTCCAGTTGATCTTCAGCGCGGCGTCGGTGGCCGGCGCGCTCGGCACGAACTGCGCCGCGGCGCGACCGATCACGGCCACGCCCAGGCAGCTCCAGGCCACGTAGCTCGGGCCCACCTCGGGCAGCGCGATGAGCAGGCCGCCGACCACGTTGCCCAGCAGGATGGCCACGAAGGTGCCCATCTCGACCATGCCGTTGCCGCCGGTGAGCTCGCGCTCCGACAGGTGCTGGGGCAGGTAGGCGTACTTGACCGGGCCGAACAGCGTGGAATGCACGCCGAGCAGGAAGGTGCAGCCCAGCAGCGCCGGGATGTTCTTCGACGTGAAGCCGTACAGCGCGATCAGCATGATCGCGATCTCCAGGCTCTTCACGAAGCGGATCAGCGTGGCCTTGTCGAACTTGTCGGCGAGCTGGCCGCTGGTGGCCGAGAAGAGCAGGAAGGGCAGGATGAACAGCGCCGCGATCAGCTGCACCACCAGCGCCGGCGCCAGGCCGCTCGCGTGGGCGGTGCCGAAGGTCACCATCACGGTGAAGGCGAACTTGAACAGGTTGTCGTTGCCCGCACCGAGGAACTGCGCCCAGA
>CAZVLY010000467.1:0-2560 GCA_964628175.1 uncultured Piscinibacter sp.
ACGCGGTGACGCTGGAGGACGACGTGTTCTGCGGGCCGAGCATGGTGTTCACCAACGTCTACAACCCGCGCTCGGCGGTGACGCGCAAGAACGAGTACCGCCGCACGCTGGTGCGCCGCGGCGCCACGCTGGGCGCCAACTGCACGATCGTCTGCGGCCACACCGTGGGCCGCCACGCATTCGTCGGCGCGGGGGCAGTGGTCAACCGCGACGTGCCTGACTTCGCGCTGATGGTGGGCGTGCCGGCACGGCAGATCGGCTGGGTGAGCCGGCACGGCGAGCGCCTGGCCCTGCCGCTGAGCGGCGATGCCGAGGCCGCCTGCCCGGCCACCGGCGAGCGTTACGTGCTGCGGGCGGGCGTGTGCCGCCTCGCCGAGGGAACCTGATGAGCGCCAAGCTTGATTTCATCGACCTGAAGAGCCAGTACGCGGCGCTGAAGGACCGGATTGCGGTGCGCATGCAGGCGGTGCTCGACCATGGCCAGTACATCATGGGCCCGGAGGTCAAGGAGCTCGAGGAGCAGCTGGCCGCCTTCACCGGCGCGAAGCACTGCATCACCGTGGCCAGCGGCACCGAGGCGCTGCTGATCGCGCTGATGGCGCTGGACCTGCAGCCCGGCGACGAGGTCATCACCACCGCCTTCACCTTCGCGGCCACCGCCGAGATGATCGTGCTGCGCGGCGGCGTGCCGGTGTTCGTGGACATCGAGCCCGACACCTGCAACATCGACCCGCGTCTGATCGAAGCCAAGATCACGCTGCGCACCCGCGCCATCATGCCGGTGAGCCTGTACGGCCAGTGCGCCGACATGGAGGCCATCAACGCCATCGCCGCGCGCCACGGCCTGGCGGTGATCGAGGATGCGGCGCAGAGCTTCGGCGCCTCGTACCAGGGTGCGCGCAGCGGCAACCTGAGCACCTTCGGCTGCACCAGCTTCTTCCCGAGCAAGCCGCTGGGCTGCTACGGCGACGGCGGCGCCATCTTCACCAGCGACGACGCGCTGGCGCAGGCCTGCCGCGAGATCCGCGTGCATGGCCAGAGTGCGCGCTACACCCACACCCGCGTCGGCGTCGGCGGGCGCATGGACACGCTGCAGTGCGCCGTCGTGCTGGCCAAGCTGGAGCGTTTCGACTGGGAGCTGCAGCGCCGCCGCGAGATCGGCGCGAAGTACCAGCAGTTGCTCGAAGGCCGCGGCGTGGACCTGCTCACCGTGCGGCCCGACCGCGATTGCGTCTGGGCCCAGTACACCGTGTTCGTCGATGACCGCGCGGCGGTGCAGGCGGCCTTGCAGGCGCAAGGCATCCCGACGGCCGTGCACTACCCCAAGCCGCTGCACCGCCAGCCGGCCTATGCCGCGTACTGCTGCGCCGAATGCTGCCCGCAGAGCGAGCGCGCCGCGCAGCGCGTCATGAGCCTGCCGATGAGCGCCGACCTGTCCGAGGCCGACCAGCTGCGCGTCGTGCAGGCGCTGCTCGACGCCACGCGATGAGCCCGCCGGGCCGCCCCAAGGGCGAGCACCGAAGTGCGCAGCACGAAGGTCCTCCAGTGAGCCAGGGCGCGCTGCGCCAGGTGCTGACGCTGCTCGGCGGCGCCGGCCTCGCGCAGGCCATCGCGCTGGCGGCCAGCCCGCTGCTCACGCGCCTGTACGCGCCGGAGCACTTCGGCGTGTTCGCGCTGTTCGCCAGCCTGGTGGCGCTGATCGCCACCGTCGCCACCGGCCGCTACGAGCTGGCGGTGATCCTGCCGGCCAGCGACGCCGAGGCCTGGCAGGTGGTGAAGCTTGCGCTGGGGATCGCCGTGCCGGTGACGGTGCTCACGCTGCTCGCCGTGGCCTTGGGCGGCGAATCGCTGGCCGAACGCGCCGGCGATGCGCGGCTGGCGGCCTGGGCCTGGCTGCTGCCGGTCGCCGTGCTGCTCACCGCGCTGATCAACACGCTGACGGTGTGGGCCAACCGCCGCCAGGCCTACGGCGCGCTGGCCGTGAACCGCGTCGCGCAGAGCGGCGCCACCGCGGCGGCCAGCGTGGGCCTGGGCGCGGCTGGCTGGGCCAGCCCGGGGCTGATGCTGGGCAGCGTGATCGGCCAGGTGGGCGCGGCCTGGCTGCTGGTGGCGCGCCGGCCGCGCGGGCAGGGCGAGGCCGCGCAGGCCACGCTCGGCGAGCTCGCCCGGCGCTACCGCGACTTCCCGCGCATCAACCTGCCGCATGCATTGCTCGACGCGGCGCAGGCCAGCGTGGTGCTGGCGCTGCTCGGTGCGGCCTATGGCGGCGCGGTGCTCGGCTGGTACGCCTTCGCGCTGCGCATCGCGCGCACGCCCTTGGCGATGATCGGCTCGTCGGTGGGCCAGGTGTTCCAGCAACGCGCGGCGCGGCTGGCCGAGTCGGGCGGAGACCTCGCCGAGCTGTCGCGCCGCACCACGCAGCGCCTGCTGCTGATCGCCGCGCCCTTTGGCGTGGCGGTGGTGTGGGCGCCGGACCTGTTCGGCTGGGTGTTCGGCGACAACTGGCGCGACGCCGGGCTGTACGCCCGCGTGCTCGCGCCGTGGATGATCCTCAACCTGC
>CAZVLY010000467.1:2626-2858 GCA_964628175.1 uncultured Piscinibacter sp.
TGGGTACTGGCCTGGCCGGTGCTGCATACGCTGACGCTGCAGTCGGCGGCGGCAAGTGCGGTGCTGCTGGTCTACGGCGTGTGGCTACAGCGCCTGGCGCGGAGCGGGCGATGAGCGGCGCGCAATTCTGGGCCGATCGTGTGCGCCGCTACGGGCACACCGGCTGGTCTGACGCTGCGTTGTATGCCTACGACCAGCGGCTGCGCTTGGCGGCGCTGCGCCAATGGCTGGA
>CAZVLY010000468.1:0-2845 GCA_964628175.1 uncultured Piscinibacter sp.
TGACCAGCGCGAACACGAGGCGCTGCACGATCTCCTCGTCGGAGATCTTGCGCGGCGTGAGGCCCAGGGTCTTGCGGTGCTCGGCGATCATGTCCTCGACCAGCTTGGACGGGATGGCGTCGCGCTTGCCCGGCACGTAGTCGTACCAGCCGGCATTGGTCTTCTGGCCGAAGCGGCCGAGCTCGCACAGCAGGTCGGCCGTCTTGCTGTAGCGCAGGTTCGGCTTCTCCAGGTAGCGGCGCTTGCGGATGTACCAACCCACGTCGTTGCCGGCGAGGTCGCCCATGCGGAACGGGCCCATCGCGAAGCCGAACTTCTCGACCGCCTTGTCGACCTGCGCCGGCGTGCAGCCTTCTTCGAGCAGGAAGCCGGCCTGGCGCGAGTACTGCTCGATCATGCGGTTGCCGATGAAGCCGTCGCACACGCCCGAGACCACGCAGGTCTTCTTGATCTTCTTGCCCAGCTGCATGACGGTGGCGAGCACGTCCTTGGCCGTCTTCTCGCCGCGCACGACTTCCAGGAGCTTCATCACGTTGGCCGGGCTGAAGAAGTGCGTGCCGATCACGTCCTGCGGGCGCTTCGTGAAGCTGGCGATCTTGTTCACGTCCAGCGTCGAGGTGTTGGAGGCGAGGATGGCGCCGGGCTTCATCACCTCGTCCAGCGTCTTGAACACCTGCTCCTTGACGCCCATGTCCTCGAACACGGCCTCGATGACCATGTCGGCGTCCTTCAGGTCGTCGTACTTGAGCGTTGTGCTGAGCAGGCTCATGCGCTGCTCGTACTTGTCCTGCTTGAGCTTGCCCTTCTTGACCTGGGCCTCGTAGTTCTTGCGGATGGTGGCCACGCCGCGGTCCAGCGCCTCCTGCTTCATCTCCAGCATGACCACCGGGAAACCGGCGTTCAGGAAGTTCATCGCGATGCCGCCGCCCATGGTGCCCGCGCCGATGACGGCGAGCTTCTTGACGGCGCGAACCGGCGTGTCGGCCGGCACGTCGGGGATCTTCGTCGTCGCGCGCTCCGCCATGAAGGCATGGCGCAGTGCCTTGCACTCCGGCGTGAGCATGAGGTTCATGAAGAGCTCGCGCTCGTACTTCATGCCCTCGTCGAACTTCATCGTCGTCGACGCGGCGACGGCCTCCACGCACTTCAGCGGCGCCGGGAAGTTGCGCGCCATCGCGCCCACGGTGTTGCGCGCGAACTGCAGGTAGGCCGGCGCGCTCGGGTGCGTGACCTTCAGGTTGCGCACCAGCGGCAGCGGCCGCTGGTCGACGATCTCGTGCGCGAAGGCGATCGCGCCGTCCATCAGGTCGCCTTCGACGATGCGGTCGAACAGCTTCTGCCCCGGTGCCTTGGCGAGCAGTTCGCTGGCCACCGGCTCGCCGCTGACGATCATGTTCAGCGCGTTCTCCAGGCCCAGCACGCGCGGCAGGCGCTGCGTGCCGCCGGCACCCGGGATCAGGCCGATCTTCACTTCGGGCAGCGCGATCTGCGCACCGGGCGAGGCGACGCGGTAGTGGCAGCCCAGCGCGAGCTCCAGGCCGCCGCCCATCGCGACGCTGTGCACCGCGGCGACGATCGGCTTGCTCGAGGCTTCCAGCGCCAGGATCACGCTGAGCAGGTTGGGCTCGGCGATCGCCTTGGGCGAGCCGAACTCGCGGATGTCGGCGCCGCCCGAGAAGGCCTTGCCGGCGCCGGTGATCACGATGGCCTTGACGGCGGCATCGGCCAGCGCCTTTTCCAGGCCGGTGACGATGCCCAGGCGGGTCTCGTAACCCAGGCCGTTGACCGGCGGGTTGTCGAGCGTGATGACGGCGACGTCGCCGCGGGTCTGGTAGGTGGCGGTCATGCGGGGGTCCTCTCGATCGGGACGGTGGAAACGGAGCGGAAAGTACAGAAAAGAACGGTCGTTCGATTCTAGGATGCCGGCGGAAGCGGGC
The DNA here is from genome assembly GCA_964628175.1 of uncultured Piscinibacter sp. Classification (GTDB taxonomy): domain Bacteria; phylum Pseudomonadota; class Gammaproteobacteria; order Burkholderiales; family Burkholderiaceae_C; genus Piscinibacter. The sequence goes on from CAZVLY010000468.1 coordinate 1,938, forward strand.
CCTGTCTCTGCAGTGACAGCGCGCGGCTCAGACCTCCAGCCACTCCTTGCGAATATAGGCGTTGCCGCGCAGCTCGGCCGGCGTACCCTCGAAGACGATGCTGCCATGGCCCATGACGTAGCAGCGCTGCGAGATCTCCAGCGCGATGGTGAGCTTCTGCTCGACCAGCAGCACCGAGATGCCGCGGTTCTTCAGCTCCTTCAGGTACTCGGCGACCAGCTCGACGATCATCGGTGCCAGCCCTTCGGTGGGCTCGTCGATCATGATCAGGTCCGGGTCGCCCATCAGCGTGCGGCACAGCGTGAGCATCTGCTGCTCGCCGCCGGACATGACGCCGGCCTGCGTGTGCTGCCGCTCCTTCAGGCGCGGGAACAGCCGGTACATGTCGTCGAAGCTCCAGCGCGGCTGGGTCTGGCCGCGCTTCTCGCCGAGCATCAGGTTCTGGTGCACGGTGAGCTTGGGGAAGATGTCGCGGTTCTCCGGCACGTAGCCCAGGCCCAGGTGGGCGATCTCGAAGGGCTTGCGGCCGAGCACTTCCTGGTCGCGGAACTTCACCGAGCCGGTGCCGTCGACCAGGCCCATGATGGCCTTCACCGTGGTCGAGCGGCCCGAGCCGTTGCGTCCGAGCAGCGCGACGATCTCGCCCGGCTGCACGTTCATCTGCACGCCGTGCAGCACGTGGCTCTTGCCGTAGTAGGCGTGCAGGTTCTCGACGTTCAGAAGGCTCATACGTGCGCCCCCGACGCCTGCGCCTCGGCCAGCACCGAGCCGAGGTAGGCCTCCTGCACGCGGGGGTTGGCGCGCACGGCCTCGGGCGTGTCGAAGGCGATCACCTCGCCGTAGACCAGCACCGCGATGCGGTCGGCCAGGCCGAACACCACGCCCATGTCGTGCTCCACGGTCAGCAG
>CAZVLY010000469.1:0-2840 GCA_964628175.1 uncultured Piscinibacter sp.
CCGGCCTGCGGCGACGTGATGAAGCTGCAGATCAAGGTCAACCCGGTGACGGGCCTGATCGAGGATGCGAAGTTCAAGACCTACGGCTGCGGCTCGGCGATCGCCTCGAGCTCGCTGGTCACCGAATGGGTCAAGGGCAAGTCGCTCGACGAGGCGCTGACCATCAAGAACACGCACATCGCCGAGGAACTGGCGCTGCCGCCGGTGAAGATCCACTGTTCGATCCTGGCCGAAGACGCGATCAAGGCGGCGGTCAACGACTACAAGGCCAAGTCGGCTCAGCCGTCCGGCCCCACGCACTGAACAGTATTCCCATGGCAGTGACCCTGACCGAAGCGGCGGCGCGCCACGTGACGCGCTACCTGACCAAGCGCGGCAAGGGCGTGGGCGTGCGGCTGGGCGTGAAGACGACCGGCTGCTCGGGCCTGGCCTACAAGCTCGAGTACGCCGACGACTTCGCGCCCGAGGACGTGATCTTCGAGGGCCACGGCGTCAAGGTGCTCGTCGACCCGAAGAGCCTGCCCTACATCGACGGCACCGAGCTCGACTTCGTGCGTGAAGGCCTCAACGAGGGCTTCAAGTTCCACAACCCCCGCGAGAAGGACCGCTGCGGCTGCGGCGAGTCGTTCCGCGTCTGACCGCCTCCCGCCGACCCGAAGGCGCGGCGTCAAGCCGCGTTTTTGTTTCTCCCACCGCTGCCACCATGAAGCTGGACGACAACGACTTCGACCTGTTCGGCGTGGCGCCGCGCTTCGCGCAGGATCGCGCCGCGCTCGACGCCCGCTGGCGTGCGCTGCAGGCCGAGGTGCACCCCGACAAGTTTGCCGCCGACGGCGCTGCGGCCCAGCGCGTGGCGGTGCAGTGGGCGGTGCGCGTCAACGAGGCCTACCAGCGCCTGAAGGACCCGCTCAAGCGTGCGGCCTACCTGTGCGAACTGGCTGGTCAACGGATCGACGCCGAGAACAACACCGCGATGCCCGGCGCCTTCCTGATGCAGCAGATGGAGTGGCGCGAGTCGCTCGACGAGGCGCGCACGCTGCCGCAGGTCGAGGCGCTGGCCGAAGCCGTCGCTGCGCATCGCAGCGGCGCGCTGCAGCGCCTGCAGCAACTGCTCGACGAGCAGCACGATGCCGCCGCGGCTGCCCAGCAGGTCAGAGCCCTCATGTTCGTCGAGCGCTTTGCCGAGGACGTCGATCGCCGCCTCGAGGCGCTGGGACAATAGCGCCATGGCCCTGCTCCAGATCTCCGAACCCGGCGGCACGCCGGACCCGCACCAGCGCCGCATCGCGGTGGGCATCGACCTGGGCACCACGCATTCGCTGGTGGCCGCGGTGCGCCACGGCGTGGCCGAATGCCTGCCCGACGAACACGACCGCGTGATCCTGCCGTCCGCGGTGCGCTACCTGCCGCAAGGCAAGCGCCAGATCGGCGCGGCCGCGCTGGCCGAGGCCGCGCTCGACCCGCGCAACACCATCGTCTCGGTGAAGCGCTTCATGGGCCGCGGGCTGGCCGACATCGCCGGGCGCGACAAGCTGCCCTACGACTTCGTCGATGCGCCGGGCATGCTCAAGCTGCGCACGGTCGATGGCGAGAAATCGCCGGTCGAGGTGTCGGCCGAGATCCTGGCCACGCTGCGCCAGCGCGCCGAGGACAGCTTCGACGACGAACTGTTCGGCGCCGTGATCACCGTGCCGGCCTACTTCGACGATGCCCAGCGCCAGGCCACCAAGGACGCCGCGCACCTGGCCGGCCTGAACGTGCTGCGCCTGATCAACGAGCCGACGGCGGCGGCCATCGCCTACGGCCTGGAGCACGGCTCCGAGGGCCTGTACGCCGTCTACGACCTGGGCGGCGGCACCTTCGACATCTCGCTGCTGCGGCTGTCCGCGGGCGTGTTCGAGGTGGTCGCCACCGGCGGCGATTCGGCGCTGGGGGGCGACGACTTCGACGCAGCCCTGGCCGAGCATGCACTGAAGCGCGCGGGCCTCGCTGCCACCACGCCGCAGGACAAGCGCGCCATCCTCGCCGCCGCCCGCGCCGCGAAGGAGAAGCTGTCGCACGCCGATCACGCCACGCTGGCCAGCCCGCTGTCCGGCGGCGATCTCGACCTGCGGATCACGCGCGAGGAGTTCCTCGCGCTCACCGAGCCGCTGGTGGCGCGCACGCTCGCGGCGGTGCGCAAGGTGCTGCGCGACGCCAAGGTCGGCAAGGACGAGGTGAAGGGCGTGGTGATGGTCGGCGGCTCGACGCGCATGCCACGCGTGCAGGCGGCGGTGGGCGAGCTGTTCGGCATGGCGCCGCTGACCAACCTGAACCCGGACGAGGTGGTGGCGCTGGGCGCCGCCATCCAGGCCAACAGCCTGGCCGGCAACGCCGGTGCGGAAGAGCTGCTGCTGCTCGACGTGATCCCGCTGTCGCTCGGCCTCGAGACCATGGGCGGGCTGGTGGAGCGCATCATCCCGCGCAACAGCACCATCCCGACCGCACGCGCGCAGGACTTCACCACCTTCAAGGACGGCCAGACCGCGATGGCCATCCACGTGCTGCAGGGCGAGCGTGAACTGGTTTCCGACTGCCGCTCGCTGGCGCGCTTCGAGTTGCGCGGCATCCCACCGATGGTCGCGGGCGCGGCGCGCATCCGCGTCACCTTCCAGGTCGACGCCGACGGCCTGCTCAGCGTCAGCGCCCGGGAAGAAGGCTCCGGCGTGCAGGCCGCCATCACCGTCAAGCCGAGCTACGGCCTGGCCGACGAGGACATCGCGCGCATGCTCAGCGAGAGTTTCACCACCGCCGAGCAGGACATGCGCGAGCGCAGCCTGCGCGAATCGCGCGTCGAGGCC
>CAZVLY010000470.1:0-2829 GCA_964628175.1 uncultured Piscinibacter sp.
CGACCACCGAGCCACTGGTGCCGAACCACAGCCCACCGCTGTCCGCCAGCGCATCGCCCAGGGCCACGGCCAGGCCGCCGGCGGCTGTCTTGCGCGGGTCGGCGACGCGGTTGGAGACGACGACCAGCCGGCTCATGTCGCCACTCGCTCGACGCGGACGCCGGCAAGGTGGTCGGCGGCGCGGCCGAGCCAGTCGCGCAGCGAGGCCGGGTCGGGCAGGTGGTGAGCGGCGAGTGTCTCGCCTTCGCCGATCTTCACGGCCACGCCCCCGAGCGACTGGACGAGTTCGAAGGCACCTTCGTCGGTGACGTCGTCGCCGAAGAACCAGGGGCGCCGGTGCCGGAACGGCCGCTCGTCGAGAAAGCTGCGCACCGCCATGCCCTTGCTCGCACGGCGCGGCTTGAGTTCGATGACCTTCTTGCCGCGCATCAGCACCATGCCGTCGACGGACTGCATCGCCGCGTTCAGGGTCTCGAGGCAGAGATCTTCGAGCTCCGGCGCCTGCCGGTAATGCAGTGCGATCGCGCCCGGCTTGCGTTCGACGCGCAAGGCTGGATGCTGCGCGGCCAGCGCGTCGATCAGCGCAGCAGGCTGCTCGAGCGTGCCCACCGCGATGCGGCGCACGAAGCCATCTGCCCCACGGCGCTCGGCTCCATGCACGCCGGCCGCCGGAAGCAGGGCGTCGAGTTCCAGGTGCCGATCAATGTCGGCCAGCGGGCGGCCGGACACCACGGCAAGCGCGCCGCCGAGCAGGCTGCTCAGCCGCAAGAGCAGCGCCGGCAGGCCGGGCTCGACCCGCACCGCATCGGGCTGCGCAGCGATGTCCACCAGGGTGCCATCGAAGTCCAGGAAAAGCGCGCTGGCGCGATCGGGCAGATCGGGAATCAGCATGCGGTGACCTTAACGCATTTGTCCCAATGCATCGATCTTGCGAACCAAAGCCGCAGCATGAAGGTGCGGCTTGGCGAATGCGGCACGAGGCTGCGCGCCGGATTTGCGTCGGATCAAGGCCGACGCTTTGCCCAGCCAATTGCGAACTGGCTCGGCGGTCGGCCGGCGCGCGTGAGGGCAGCGACGCCGTGGCGAATTCACGTTCGTGCGCCCGTTTGACTTCAGCGGGCCGCAGGATCGGTTGATCATGTTGCGTCACTTGCATCACTTTGCCAGCCTGCGGTGGATTGCCGTGGGCACCTCTATCGCATGCGAAGCAACCTTCCTGTCACCCAGCGCGAACGCGACTATCCGGAGGGCTTGACCCTCGTCTCCACCACCGATGCGCAGGGTCGCATCACCCACTGCAACGCCGCCTTCGTCGAAGTCAGCGGCTTCGCCTGTGACGAGCTGCACGGGCAGCCGCACAACATCGTGCGTCACCCGGACATGCCGCCGGAGGCCTACAAGGACATGTGGTCGACCGTCGGCCATGGCCGGCCCTGGTCGGGCGTGGTGAAGAACCGCTGCAAGAACGGCGACCACTACTGGGTGCTGGCCAACGTGACGCCGGTGCTCGAGAACGGCAGGCCGGTGGCCTACATGTCGGTGCGGCTCAAGCCCACGCGCGAGCAGGTGCAGGCGGCGCAGTCGCTGTACGAGCGCATCCACGCGGAACGCGAATTGCCGCACAAGACCTTTCGCCTGCATGCCGGCGGCGTGCGCCGCACCGGCTGGCGCGACTGGCCGTACATGGTGTTTCGCCTGACGCTGAGCCAGCGTTTCGCCGTCGCGCTGGCCGTGCTGTACGCCATCGTCGCGGCGCCGGGCTGGCTGGGTCTCGTCGGCAGCCCGCTGGGGGCCGTGGAGGCGCTGCTGCTGGCCGGCGGCCTCGGCTGGTTCGCCACCTGGTTCCATGTCTCCGTGGCGCGGCGGCTGGACGAGTGCACGGCCATCGCCGGGCAGATCGCCGGCTGCAACCTGACCGGCCGCCTGGACCACGACCCGCGCCATCCGCTGGGCAAGCTGGTTCGCAACGTCTGGCTGGCCAACCTGAACATGCAGGCCATCGTCGACGACGTGCGCACCGAAGTGCGCGGCATGACCTCGGCCGCGGGCGAGATCGCCCAGGGCAACCGCGAGCTGTCGTCGCGCACCGAGCAGCAATCGGCCAGCGTCCAGGTCACCGCGTCGGCGATGGAGCAGATCAGCGCCTCGGTGCGCGAGACGGCCGCCGGCGCGCAGAAGGTCGAGCAGACCAGTCTGGGCGCCCAGGACGTTGCCGGGCGTGGCGACGCGGCGGTGCGCGACCTGGTGGCGACGATGCAGAGCATTGAGCAGTCGTCGAAGCGGGTCGGCGAGGTGATCCAGGTGATCGAGGGCATCGCCTTCCAGACCAACATCCTGGCGCTGAACGCGGCCGTGGAATCGGCGCGGGCCGGCGAGCACGGCAAGGGCTTCGCGGTGGTCGCGCAGGAGGTCCGTGCGCTGGCCCATCGCGCCGCGGCGGCGGCCAAGGAGATCCGCGAACTGATCGGCGAATCGGTGCGCCAGGTCGGCGACGGCACGCAGCGCGTGCGCACCGCCGAGGCGGTGATCGCGGACGTGGTCGGTTCGGTGCAGCAGGTCAGCGCGCTGGTGCGCGGCATCACCAACGCCACCGTCGAGCAGTCGCACGGCGTCGGCGAGATCAACGAGGCGATCACCAGCATCGACGAGACGACGCAGCAGAACGCGGCGCTTGCCGAGCAGGCCTCGGCCGCGTGCGACGTGCTGGAGTCGCTTGCGCGCACCCTGGTGCGTGCCGTGCCGATCTTCAAGGTGCGCTAGCCAGGCCGCGCTCAGCGGCTGATCTTTGGCAAGCCGGGCACGCCGCCGGCTCGCCACAATCGGGCTCGG
>CAZVLY010000471.1:0-2814 GCA_964628175.1 uncultured Piscinibacter sp.
TCGAACAGCTTCTTCGTGCCCAGCCAGACGAAGCGGCAGCGGCGCAGGTCGATGTCGGGCTGGTAGGTGGCGGCGTACCTGGTGCGCACCCGGCTGTTCAGGCCGTCGGCGGCGATGATCAGGTCGGCATCGATGTCGGCGTCGTCCGGGCAGTCGGTCGAGTAGCGCATCTGCACGCCGAGTTCGGCGCAGCGGTCCTGCAGGATGTTGAGCAGGCGCTTGCGGCCGATGCCGCAGAAGCCGTGGCCCGAGGAGCGCATCGTGCGGCCCTTGAAGTGCACGTCGATGTCGTCCCAGTGGTTGAAGGCATCGAGGATCTGGCCGGCCGTCCTGGCGTCGGCCTGTCGCAGCGCGCCCAGCGTCTGGTCGGAGAAGACCACGCCCCATCCGAAGGTGTCGGACGGCGCGTTGCGCTCGATCAGCGTCACCTCGTTGGCCGGGTCCTGCTGCTTCATCAGCAGCGCGAAGTACAGGCCGGCCGGGCCGCCGCCGATGCAGGTGATGCGCATGCCCAAGACTCCAGTGAGGTTGCGGCAGACTTTAGGGTTTGATATTTGAAGTGTCAAGCAATAGAATCCCGCCATCATGCTTCGACTGTGGGACATCTCGCCCGCCCTGGGCCCGGCCACGCCGCCCTTCCCCGGCGACCAGGCCTACGAGCAGCGCTGGACAGCGCGCATCGGCCCGGGCTGCCCGGTCAACCTGACGGCGCTGACGCTGTCGCCGCACCTGGGCGCCCACGCCGACGCGCCGCTGCACTACGCCGACGATGCACCCGCCATCGGCGCAGTGGCGCTGGAGCCCTACCTCGGCCCCTGCCGGGTGATCCACGCCATCGGCTGCGGGCCGCTGGTGCGGCCGGAGCATCTCGCGCATGCGCTGGCCGGGCTGCCGCCGCGCGTGCTGGTGCGCACCTGCGAACGCGCCCCGACCGCCTGGTCGGAAGACTTCGCCGCCTACGCGCCGGAAACGATCGAACTGCTCGCCGCCCGCGGTGTGCGGCTGGTCGGCATCGACAGCCAGTCGGTCGATCCGGCCACCAGCAAGACGCTGGACAGCCACCAGCTGCTGCTCAGGCACGACCTGCGCGTGCTCGAGAACCTGGTGCTCGACGAGGTCCCCGAAGGCGATTACGAACTCATCGCGCTGCCCTTGAAGCTGCTGCAGGCCTGCGCCAGCCCGGTGCGCGCGATCCTGAGAGAACTTGAATGACCACCCGACAAGACGCCCTCGCGCTCGACGCGCGAGACCCGCTCGCCGCCCTGCGCGCCCAGTTCAGCCTGCCCGAGGGCGTGATCTACCTCGACGGCAATTCGCTCGGCGTGCTGCCGGCGGCCACACCCGAGCGCGTCGCGCAGGCGGTGCGCGACGAATGGGGCACCGGCCTGATCCGCAGCTGGAACAGCGCCGGCTGGGTGGACCTGCCGCAGCGCCTCGGCGACAAGATCGGCCGCCTGATCGGCGCCGGCCCGGGTCAGACGCTGGCGGCCGACTCGACCTCGGTGAACCTGTTCAAGGTGCTCAGCGCGGCCCTCGCGATCGTCCTGGCCAGCGGTGACACGCAGCGCCGCGTGATCGTCTCGGAGCGCAGCAACTTCCCCACCGACCTCTACATCGCCGAGAGCCTGGCCCGCCAGCACGGCTTCACGCTCAAGCTGGTCGAACCCGACGAGATCGCCGCGCAATTCGACGGCACGCTCGCCGTGCTCATGCTCACGCACGTCAACTACCGCACCGGCCGCATGCACGACATGGCCGCGCTGACGCGCGCCGCCCATGCCTGCGGGGCGCTGGCGCTGTGGGACCTGGCGCACTCGGCCGGCGCGGTGCCGGTGGACCTGATCGGCGCCGATGCCGATTTCGCCGTGGGCTGCGGCTACAAGTACCTCAACGGCGGCCCGGGTGCGCCGGGATTCCTCTGGGTGCACCCGCGCCAGCTCGCGCGCATGGAGCGCGACGGCCTCTGGCAGCCGCTGTCCGGCTGGTTCGGCCACGCCGCGCCCTTCGAGTTCTCGCCGCACTACCGCCCGGCCGCGGGCATCGTGCGCTTTGGCTGCGGCACGCCACCGGTGCTGGGCCTGACGGCGCTCGAGGTCGGCGTGGACACGCTGCTCGCCGCCGAAGCGCTGGGTGGCCTGGCGGCGCTGCGTCGCAAGTCGCTGGCGCTGACCTGCCACTTCATCACCCTGGTCGAGAAGCACTGCGCCGGTCATGGCCTGAGCGTGGTCACGCCGCGCCAGGAGAACGAGCGCGGCAGCCAGGTCAATCTGGCGCGTGCGCAAGGGGCGTATGCCATCGTGCAGGCCTTGATCGCGCGCGGCGTGATCGGCGACTTCCGCGCGCCGGACAACCTGCGCTTCGGCTTCACGCCGCTGTACACGCGATTCGTCGACGTTTGGGACGCCGTCGAACACCTGCGCCAGGTGCTCGAATCCGGCGAATGGCAAGAGGCGCGCTTCCACCAGAAGGCGGCCGTGACATGACCTGCCCCTACGCCCACGATGCGCCCGAGGGCGGCGAGAAGATCGTCGCCGAGGAAGGCGCCAAGCTCGACTTCAGCCGCGACATGAGCTACGGCGACTACCTGAAGCTCGACGCCGTGCTGAACGCCCAGCACCCGCTCTCGCCCGACCACAACGAGATGCTGTTCATCGTGCAGCACCAGACCAGCGAGCTGTGGATGAAGCTGATGCTGCACGAGCTGCAGGCCGCGGTGGCCTGCATCGCGCACGACGAGCTCGGCACGGCCTTCAAGATGCTCGCGCGCGTGAGCAAGATCATGGAGCAGCTGGTGCACGCCTGGGACGTGCTGGC
>CAZVLY010000472.1:0-2812 GCA_964628175.1 uncultured Piscinibacter sp.
CGGCACGCCGACCGTGGCGCGGCCGCCCGCATCGGCCGCGGCATCGGTGCCACTGGCCGGGAAGGCATTGACCAGCACCGAATTCGCCGGCAAACCGGCGGCCGCGACGTTCGCCGTGGTGCCACCGTAGTTGATCATCACCACCGCGCGCTCGTTGCCCAGCACGCGCTGGAAGCTCAGCGTCGTGCCGCTGGCCGCGGCGCCGGCGTGCGTGCCGGCCATCAGCGAGGGGTGCGCCCGGCGCACCGCGATGACGGCCTTGTAGAAACTCAGCAGCGAGTTCGGGTCGGCGCCCTGTGCCGCGACATTGTTCGTCGCCACGTTGGCCGACAGCGCGCGGAACGGCGTGCCGGTCGTGAAGCCGGCTTTGGCGTCTCCGGCCCAGCTCATCGGCGTGCGCAGCTTCGGGTCGTCGCCGATGTTCGCCGAGGCACCGGCCATGCCGATCTCCTCGCCGTAGTAGATGAACGGCGTGCCCGGCTGCAGCAGGTAGGTGGCGGCGGCAAGGCGGTACTGAGCTTCGTTGCCGCCGAGCTGGTTCCACAGGCGTTCGCCGGCGAAGCGGTCGTGATTGGACAGCATGGTGGCCATGCCCGCCGGCGCGGTGGCGAAGTAGTTCGCCACGGCAGCGATGGCCGTGGTGTTGCCGCGTGCAGCGTTGATCAGGTTCGACTGGTGGCCGAAGGCGAAGGCGCTGCCGCAGGCCGTGGTCTGGGCGAAACCGATCGGGTCGTCCGGGCCCTCGCAGACCATGAAGCGCTGCTGATAGCTCCCGACCAGCTGCCGTACGCCGTTCATCAGCGCGTAGTTCTCCGGCTGGTTCAGCCAGGCGCCCGCGCCGTTCTCGACCAGGTTGCCCACCGCATCGAAGCGGAAGCCGTCGACGCCGCGGTTCAGCCAGAAGCGCAGGTTGTCGTGGTGGTAGTTCACCACCTCGGCGTTCTTCAGGTTGAAGTCGGGCATCTGGTCCCAGAAGGGCGCGTAGTAGTAGCCGCCGTTGCCGCTGCGCCAGGGGTTGCCGCCGTAGACGCTCCAGCCCTGCGGCTGGCTGGCCTGGAAGATGTACCAGTCGCGGTAGGGGTTGCTGGACGAGCCGTTGGCGTTGACGAAGGCGGGATGCTGAGCCGCGCTGTGGTTCATCACGTAGTCGACGATCACGCCGATGCCGCGCGCATGCGCCTGCGCCAGCAGTTCGTCCATGTCGGCCAGGCTGCCGTAGGCCGGCTCGATGGCGCGGTAGTCGGCGACCGCGTAGCCGTGATCGCCGTCCTGGCTGCGCGTCACGGGCATCAGCCAGATGCCGCTGACGCCCAGGCTCTGCAAGTAGTCCAGGCTCTGCGTGAGGCCGCGCAGGTCGCCGATGCCGTCGCCGTTGCTGTCCTTGTAGCCGCGCACGAAGATCTCGGCGAACACCCCCTGGCGCCAGTCGGCGGGCAGCGTGCTGCCGGGGTCGGCGGCCGCCACCGGCGAGGCATCGACGCTGGGCAGCGGCCCGGCATCACCGCCGCCGCCGCCGCATGCGACCAGCGCGACGACCACGCCGAGCAGGCCGAGTCGTGCGAGCGAACGGGGGGCGGGACGGGCGGGCGACTGCTTCATGGGCGCAGACTGTAGCCGCGGGCCGGGGCTGCGGTTCGTTGAAGCACTCGTACTACAGTCCACTACAGCGAATATTCTTCGCGCGACTCCCACCTTGAAAGCCGCAGGGCTCGCCCCCATCCTGCGATCGCCGGCGGGTGGACCGGCAGGTTTCGTACATCCAAGACCATGAGCAAACAGACCCTCTCGTTCCAGGCCGAGGTCAAGCAGATCCTGCACCTCGTCACGCACTCGCTGTACTCCAACAAGGAGATCTTTCTTCGCGAGCTGATCTCCAACGCGTCCGACGCCTGCGACAAGCTTCGCTTCGAGGCCCTGGACAAGGCCGAGCTGTTCGAGGACGCGCCGAACCTCGAGGTGCGCGTCGCATTCGACGTCGATGCCAAGACCATCACCATCACCGACAACGGCATTGGCCTGTCGGAGCCGGAGGCGGTGGCCAACCTGGGCACCATCGCCAAGAGCGGCACGCGCGAATTCATGGCCGCGCTGGAAGGTGACAAGAAGAAGGACGCGCAGCTGATCGGCCAGTTCGGCGTGGGCTTCTACAGCGGCTTCATCGTCGCCGACCGCATCACCGTCGAGTCGCGCCGCGCCGGCCTGGCGCCGGAAGAGGGCGTGCGCTGGAGCAGCGAGGGCACCGGCGACTTCGAGGTCGAGACCATCACCCGGCCCGAGCGCGGCACCAGCGTGACGCTGCACCTGCGCGACGGCGAGGAGGAGTTCCTCTCCGGCTGGAAGCTGCGCTCGGTCATCGGCAAGTACTCCGACCACATCTCGCTGCCCATCCTCATGCGCACGGAGGAGTGGGACGCCGAGGCCGGCAAGCAGAAGCTCACCGACGAGTGGACGCCGGTGAACAAGGCGGCGGCACTGTGGGCGCGCAACAAGAGCGAGGTGACGGCGCAGGAGTACGAGGAGTTCTACAAGCAGATCAGCTACGACACCGAGGCCCCGCTGGCCTACACGCACAACCGCGTCGAGGGCCGCAGCGAGTACACGCAGCTGCTGTACATCCCCGCCAAGGCGCCGTTCGACCTGTGGAACCGCGACAAGCGCGGCGGCGTGAAGCTGTACGTCAAGCGCGTCTTCATCATGGACGACGCCGAGGCGCTGATGCCGGTGTACCTGCGTTTCGTCAAGGGCGTGATCGACAGCGCCGACCTGCCGCTGAACGTGAGCCGCGAGCTGCTGCAGGAAAGCCGCGACGTGA
>CAZVLY010000473.1:0-2595 GCA_964628175.1 uncultured Piscinibacter sp.
TTCGAGGCGGCCGAGAAGCGCGGCCGCCTGCGCCTGGTCGCCAGCCCCGACGGGCGAGACGGCTCGGTGAGCATCCACGCCGACGCAGCGCTGTACGCGGGCCTGTTCGATGGCGCCGAGTCGATCGAGCTGCCGCTCGATCCGGCGCGGCGCAGCTACGTGCACGTGATCCGCGGCACGGTGTCCGTCAACGGCCAGCCGCTGCGCGGCGGCGACGCGGCGCTGCTGCATCAGGAATACAAGCTCGCGCTGGCCGATGGCCAGGGCGCCGAGGTGCTCGTGTTCGACCTGGCCGCCTGAACTGCGCGGCCGCCATCCCATTCATCTCCCCTGGAGTCAGAAGCATGTCCAAGATCGTCATCGTCTACCACAGCGGCTACGGCCACACCAAGAAGATCGCCGAAGCGGTGGCCTCCACGGCCGGCGCCTCGCTGCTGGCCATCGATGCCGAAGGCAACCTGCCCGAGGGCGGCTGGGAGCAGCTCGCCGCCGCCTCGATGATCGTGTTCGGCTCGCCGACCTACATGGGCGCGGCCAGCTGGCAGTTCAAGAAGTTCGCCGATGCCTCGTCCAAGCCCTGGTTCACGCAGGTGTGGAAGGACAAGCTGGCCGCCGGCTTCACCAACTCGGCCACGCTCAACGGCGACAAGCTGTCGACGCTGAACTACTTCTTCACCCTCTCGCAGCAGCACGGCATGGTCTGGGTCGGCACCGGCATGCATCCGAAGAATGCCAAGGCGCACACGCGCGACGACATCAACAACCTGGGCGGCTATTCCGGCCTGATCACTGCCACGCCCTCCGACGCCTCGGTCGACGAGATGGTGCCGGGCGACATCGCCACCGCCAAGGCCTTCGGACAGCGCCTGGCCGAAGCCACCGCGAAGTTCGCTCGCTGAGCGGCGACACGATGGCCACGCTGAAGCTGCTGGCGATCTCGGGCAGTGCCCGCCACGGTTCGCTGAACGGGCGGCTGCTCGCGGCCGCTGCGCAGGTGGCCGCGTCGCGCGGCGCGCAGGTCGACACGATCGACCTGCGCAGCCTGGCGCTGCCGCTGTACGACGCCGACCTCGAGAAGAGTGCCGGCGTGCCCGAGGGCGCACGGCGCCTGCGCGACGCGCTGCTGGCGGCCGACGGCGTGCTGCTGGCCACGCCGGAGTACAACGGCTTCCCGACGCCGCTGCTGGTCAACAGCTTCGACTGGTTGTCGCGGCTGCAGGCGGAGGGCACGGTGCCGGCGGGACTGGGCGCCACGGCGGGCAAACCGCTGGGCCTGCTCAGCGCCTCGCCGGGGCTGCTCGGCGGGCTGCGCTCGCTGAACTTCACGCGTCAGTACCTGTCGATGGCCATCGCGATGATGCCGGTGCCGCAGCAGTTCGCGCTGTCGAAGGCCCACGAGGCCTTCGACGAGGCCGGCGCGCTGAAGGATGCGAAGCAGCAGGCGTCGGTGGATGCCGTCGTGTCCTCGCTGCTGCGCGTGGCCGCGGCGCTGAGAATCGCGGCCTGATCCCTTGCTACAGTCGCCGCCATGGAGACGGCGATCAAGGTTCTCGCACTGCTGCCCTGGACGGACTGGGCGGCGGTTGCGGCGTTCTTCGTCGGCTGGATCGGCTATGCCGTGTTCGCCAAGCGGCGCAGCACCATGCAGCCCTCGCTGCTGGACACCACCAACCACATCCGCCGGCAGTGGATGCTGCAGTCCACGTACCGCGAGGTGCGCGTGGTCGACGGCATCGTCATCCAGAACCTGTCGACCAGCCCCTCGTTCTTCGCTTCGACCACCATCCTGATCATCGGCGGCCTGCTCGCCGTGCTGGGCACCACCGAGAAGGCCAGCGAACTGGTGCGCGAGATCCCGTTCGCGGCACGCACCTCGGTGCTGGTGTTTGACCTGAAGGTGGTGTTCCTGCTCGGCATCTTCGTCTATGCGTTCTTCCGCTTCACCTGGTCGCTGCGGCAGTACACCTTCGGCGCGCTGCTGGTGGGCGCCTTGCCTGAACGCGACGACATCGCTGCCATGGGGAATGCAGGGGAGGCCATGCGCCAATCGTTCGCCGAACGTGCCGGCCGCGTCGTCGGCATGGCGGCCGAGACCTTCAACGACGGCTTGCGCGCCTACTACTTTGCCTTCGCGGCGATCGGCTGGTTCTTCTCGCCGGTGGCCTTCGCGCTGGCGACGGCGGGCGTGGTCTACATCCTCTATCAGCGTGAGTTCCGCTCCGACGTGCTCGGGGTGCTCAAGGGCTGAGCGGCCGGGCGGCTGACGCTCAGGCGTCGCGAGCCAGGCGCAGGCCGCTGAACTGCCACTGCGCCTCGGGCGGGAAGAAGTTGCGGTAGCTGGCGCGCACATGGCCAGCCGGCGTGGCGCAGGAGCCGCCGCGCAGCACGAACTGGTTGCACATGAACTTGCCGTTGTACTCGCCGACCGCGCCGGGCAGCGGCCGGTACCCCGGGTACGGGTTGTAGTTCGACTGGGTCCACTCCCACACATCGCCGAACATCTGCACCGGCTCGTCGCTCGCGGCGTCCTCGCCGGGCAGCGGGTGGAACGCGCCGCGGTCGGCCAAGTTCGCCCGCCCGCCGCTGCGCAGGCTC
>CAZVLY010000473.1:2605-2793 GCA_964628175.1 uncultured Piscinibacter sp.
CTGGTTGCACATGAACTTGCCGTTGTACTCGCCCACCGCACCGGGCCAAGGGCGGAAGCGCGGGTAGGGCAGGTAGGCCGAGCCCGTCCATTCCCACACGTCGCCGAACAGCTGCACCGGCCCGGTCGCCATGGGCGGCGACGCCGGCAGCGGGTGGTAGACGCCGCGGTCGGCAAAGTGGCCGGCAC
>CAZVLY010000474.1:0-2781 GCA_964628175.1 uncultured Piscinibacter sp.
TGGCCCCCTCAATCACTTCCAGCGTCGCCCCCGTTGCGAGCGCGACCGATCTGCGTGCGCTCGACGACCCCCTGAACCAGTCCGCCTTCACGACCTGGACGCAGGGGCAGGGCGGTGAACGCGAGGCCACATCGCAGTTCCGTCTCTCGGGCCTGTACTGCGCCGCGTGTGCCGGGTTGATCGAGACGGCGCTCGAAGGCGTCGATGGCGTGCTCGAGGCCCGCGTGCATTCAGCCACCTCGCTGGCGCTGGTGCGCTGGGACCCACGCCGCACCCGCGCCTCGGCGCTGGTCGAGGCAGTGCAGCGGGCCGGCTACGGCGCCGTTCCCGACGCCGCGGCCAGTGCGAGAAGCCAGCGCGAGGCCGAGCAGCGCAAGGCGCTTTGGCGCATGTTCGTGGCCGGCTTCTGCATGATGCAGGTCATGATGTACGCCACGCCGGCCTACGTGGCGGCACCGGGCGACATCACGCCCGACATGCAGCGGCTGCTGCAGTGGGCGAGCTGGGTGCTGAGCCTGCCGGTGATGCTGTTCTCCGCCGGGCCCTTCTTCTCGGGCGCCTGGCGCAGCCTGCGCCAGCGGCGCCTGGGCATGGACGTGCCCGTGGCGCTGGGCATCGCGGTCACCTTCATCGCGAGCTCGGGCGCCACCTTCGACCCGGCCGGCCCCTTCGGCCACGAGGTGTACTTCGATTCGCTGACCATGTTCGTCTTCTTCCTGCTCGGCGGCCGCTACCTCGAGCTGCGCGCTCGGCATCGCGTCGCGCTGGCGCTCGAAGCCGGCACGGCGCGCCTGCCCGACAGCGCGCAACGCTTGCGCGAGGACGGCACGGCCGAGGTGGTGGCGGTGGCACGACTGGCCGCCGGCGACCGCGTCCGGGTGCCGGCCGGGCAGGCCTTTCCGGCCGACGGCGTGCTGCTCGAAGGGAGCACGCTGGCCGACGAGGCCCTGCTGACCGGCGAATCGGCGCCGGTGCCGAAACACGGCGGCGACGAGGTCGTGGCCGGCAGCCTGAACCTGCGCGCGCCGGTGCTGATGCGGGTGCTGCGCCTGGGCGAAGACACGCGGCAGGCCGCCATCGTCGCCCTGATGCGCAGCGCGTTGACGCAGCGGCCGAGGCTGGTCCAGCAGGCAGAACGGCTGGCGGGGCCGTTCCTGTGGACCGTGCTGGCGCTGGCCGCCGGCGCGGCGGCAGTGTGGTCGGTGGTCGACCCATCGCGGGCGGTGTGGGTGGCCGTGTCGGTGCTGATCGTGACCTGTCCTTGCGCGCTGTCGCTGGCTGCGCCATCGGCCTTGCTCGCTGCCACCGGCGCGCTGGCGCGCCGCGGCGTGCTGCTGCAGCGGCTGGAGGCGCTGGAGGGCCTGGCCGACGTCGACACGGTCGTGTTCGACAAGACCGGCACCTTGACGCGTGATCGGCTCGAGCTGGTGCAGGTGCGCGCGCTGCGGGAGGCCGACGATGCGCAGCGTCTGCTCGCGTCGGCGGCCTCGCTGGCCTGCTTGTCCAGCCATCCGGCCTCGCGGGCGCTGGCGGACGCCGCGGGCGCCATGCCGTCGGCCGACGGCTGGAGCGATGTCGAGGAGCACCCGGGCAAAGGCCTGCAGGCGCGCGCCGCCGACGGCAGCGTGTGGCGGCTCGGCCGGCGCGATTGGGTCGACGCGTCGGCGGCGGCCGACGGCGCCGACGAAGGGGCATTGTGGTTCGGCCTGGCCGGCCAGGCCCGTGCCGCCTTCGAACTGCGCGAACAGCTGCGCGACGACGCCCAGGCCACCATCGACCGCCTCGGTCGCGAAGGGCTGC
The DNA here is from genome assembly GCA_964628175.1 of uncultured Piscinibacter sp. Lineage (GTDB taxonomy): Bacteria > Pseudomonadota > Gammaproteobacteria > Burkholderiales > Burkholderiaceae_C > Piscinibacter. The sequence goes on from CAZVLY010000474.1 coordinate 1,801, forward strand.
GCGTCGCGCTGCTGTCCGGCGACGCACCCGGCCGTGCCGAGGCGCTGGCACGCCGGCTGGGCATCACGGAGGTGCGCGGCGGCGCCACCCCGGCCGACAAGCTGGCTGCCGTGGCCGCCTGGCAGGCCGAGGGCAGGCGTGTGGCCATGGTCGGCGACGGCCTCAACGACGCACCGGTGCTGGCGCGTTCCGACGTCTCGATTGCCTTCGCGCATGGCTCGGCAGTGGCGCGCAGCGGCGCCGACGTCGTGCTGCTCGGCGAGCGGCTGGGCGACGTCGCCATCGCCCGTCTGCAGGCCAGGCGCACCCTGCGCGTCATTCGCCAGAACCTGAGCTGGGCGGCCGTCTACAACGCGGCCTGCGTGCCGCTGGCGCTGATGGGCTGGCTGCCGCCCTGGGCCGCCGGCATCGGCATGGCCTCCAGCTCGCTGCTGGTGGTGCTCAACGCGCTGCGGGTGGCGCGCATCGACGACGAGGCGGGCTGAGTCGCATGGACATCCTGTACATGCTCATCCCGCTGTCCGTCGTCCTGGTGTTCGCCGTGATCGGCATCTTTGCCTGGGCGCTGAATGCCGGACAGTTCGACGACCTGGAGCGCGAAGGCGAGCGAATCCTGGGTGCCGATGAGACAGCCGCCTTCCCGCCTTCGGGAAAGGTTGATAGCGATCAAGCTCGCCAATGACCCTGCGCGAAACAATGATTTCAGTAGTTACATGACAACCGCACAAGGAGCGATCCGATGGTCAACAACTCGTTGACGGCCGCCAAGACCGGGCCCGTCTACAACGACGCCGTGGTGAGAGCGTTCTCTCTCGCCGCGGTGCTATGGGGGGTGGTGGGGATGCTGGTCGGCGTGATCATCGCCGCGCAGCTCACCTGGCCTGAACTCAACCTGGGGATCTCGTTCCTCAGCTACGGCCGGCTGCGGCCGCTGCACACCAACGCGGTGATCTTCGCGTTCGGTGGTTGCGTGCTGTTCGC
>CAZVLY010000475.1:0-2765 GCA_964628175.1 uncultured Piscinibacter sp.
CGCCGGGCTCGACCAGCTCGCTGGCCGGATAGACCACGCTGCCGATGATGCGTTCGGGCTCGATGTGCTCGGCGATGACGCCGCCGGGATCGACGCTGTCCAGCCGCCGGCCCTCGTAGGGGCCGGCCAGCTTGTGGAAGTACCACCACGGGATGCCGTTGATCATGGTCACGACCATCGTCTTCGGCCCGAACAGATCGCGCAGCCCGGGCAGCACGTCGCGCACCTGGTGCGCCTTCAACGTGATCAGTACGGCGTCCTGCGGGCCGGCCTCGGCCATGTGCTGCACGGCGCGGGCCGTCGGCGCGTGTTCCTCGGTACCGTCTTCCAGGATGAGCCGGAAGCCGCGCGCGTTGATCGCCTCCAGGTTGCGGTTGCGCGCGATGAAGGTCACCTCCTCGCCGGCGCGCGCCAGCTTGGCGCCCAGATAGCCGCCGATGGCTCCGGCGCCGACCACCGCGATCTTCATCTCGTCCTCACTTCGTTTGCGTGTACTCGCGCGAACGCAGGCTCTTGCGCGCGAGGCCCCACAGGGGCGAGACCAGCATGACCAGCGCCAGCACCACGATGCTGCCGACCAGCCCGTTGGACCAGAAGATGGCCAGATCGCCCTGCGACAGCAGCATCGCCTGGCGGAAGCTGGCCTCGGACATGTCACCCAGCACCAGCGCCAGCACCAGCGGCGCGAGCGGGTACTTGAGCTTCTTGAACAGATAGCCGAGCACGCCGAACACCAGCATCATCACCACGTCGAACATCGAGCTGTGCACGGTGTAGGCGCCGATGGCGCAGATGACGATGATCACGGGCGCGATCACCGAGAACGGGATGCGCAGCAGCGCCGCCCACCACGGCACGGTGGTCAGCACGACCAGCAGGCCGACCAGGTTGCCCAGGTACATCGAGGCGATCAGGCCCCAGACGAAGTCCTTCTGCTCGATGAACAGCAGCGGACCTGGCTGCAAGCCCCAGATCAGCAAGCCGCCGAGCAGCACCGCCGCGGTCGGTGAGCCGGGAATGCCCAGCGTCAGCATGGGCAGCAGCGCCGAGGTGCCGGCCGCATGCGCGGCGGTCTCGGGTGCGACCACGCCTTCGAGCGCGCCCTTGCCGAAGGACTGCGGGTCCTTCGAGAAGCGCCGCGCCATGCCGTAGCCCATGAACGAGGCGGGCGTCGCGCCGCCCGGTGTGATGCCCATCCAGCAACCGATGGCGGTGGAGCGCAGGAACACCTTCCAGTGCTTGCCGAGCTCCTTCCAGGTCTGCCACACCACCTTCGGGTTGATGCGCGCGCTCTTGCCCTTGAAGGCCAGGCCCTCCTCCATGGTGAGCAGGATCTCGCCGATGCCGAACAGGCCGATCACCGCGATCAGGAAGTCGAAGCCCTTGAGCAGCTCCGGCACGCCGTAGGTCATGCGCAGCTGGCCGGTGACGCTGTCCATTCCCACGGCGGCCAGGGCGAAGCCCAGCATCATCGCGGCGATGGTCTTGGCCGGCGGTTCCTTGCTCATGCCCACGAAGCTGCAGAAGGTCAGCAGTTGCACGGCGAAGAACTCCGCCGGGCCGAACTTCAGCGCGAACTTGGCCAGCACCGGCGCGAGGAAGGTGATCAGCACCACCGCGAAGAAGGCGCCGACGAAGGACGAGGTGAATGGTCCGAGCGCACCGCCGCCTGCCTCGCCGCGCTTGGCCATTGGATAGCCGTCGAAAGTGGTTGCCACCGACCAGGCTTCGCCGGGAATGTTGAACAGGATCGAGGTGATCGCGCCGCCGAACAGCGCGCCCCAGTAGATGCACGACAGCATGATGATCGCCGAGGTCGGGTTCATGCTGAAGGTCAGCGGCAGCAGGATGGCCACGCCGTTGGCGCCGCCCAGGCCCGGCAGCACGCCGATCAGCACGCCCAGCACGATGCCCACCAGCATGTACAGCAGGTTGGGCAGCGTCAGCGCGATCGAGAAGCCGTGAAGGAGATTTCCGAGTTCTTCCATCGCCGCGCCTCAGAGTCCGAAGGCGCGCTCGAGCGGCCCCTTCGGCAGCAGCACCAGGAACCAGCGCTCGAAGACCAGGAAGAAGGCCAGCGGCACGGCCACCGACACCGCCACCGTCACCGGCCAGCCGTAGCGGCCATGGCGGCGCATGAAGTAGGCGATGAGCAGGAACGACGCGACGTAGATGCCGATGCCGGCAATCAGCGCCACGTACACGACCATCGGCACGAACACGGCGAACACCAGACCGATCTGCTCGCGGCTGGCGAACTCCGTGCGCGTGGCGCGCCAGCTCAGCAGCGCGCGCACGAGGATGTAGCCGCTCGAGCCGATGAGCATCAGGCCGATGTAGAAGGGAAAGTAGCCCGAACGCGGCCCGTCGTCGGCCCAGCCGATGCCAACGCGCAGGCTGTCAGCCATCACCAGTGCGCCGATCGCGAACAGGAAGGCGGCAACGCCGACCTCCGGCCCGCGGCTGCCGACGACGCTGGCGTAGTCGGCTCCCTTCTCCTGCGTCATGTGAGTTCCTCCTTGCCCCGGTTCGTTGCCGGGCGGCGTGTCAGTTGGCCAGGAAGCCGGCTTCCTTCATCAGCACGCGGTGCATCTGCTCGTTGCGCGCCAGCCAGTCGAAGTAGTCCTGGCCAGTGAGCGCGGTCTGCCGGAACGCCCCCTTGTCCATGAACTCCTTCCACTCAGGCAGCGCACGCACCTTGGCGAACAGGTCGGTGTAGTACTTGACCTGCTCGGGCGTCACGCCCGGCGGCATGAAGATGCCGC
>CAZVLY010000476.1:0-2755 GCA_964628175.1 uncultured Piscinibacter sp.
TGTTCGACGAGATCCTGCGCGGCTTGCGCATCGTGCACCAGCACAAGATGCTGCATCTGGACATCAAGCCCGCCAACATCTTCATCACCAACGACAACAAGGCGGTGCTGCTGGACTTCGGCGCGGCGCGCGAAGTGCTGAGCAAGGAAGGCAACTTCATCCGCCCGATGTACACGCCGGGTTTCGCGGCGCCCGAGATGTACCGCCGCGACGGCACGCTCGGCCCCTGGACCGACATCTACGCCATCGGCGCGTGCATCTACGCCTGCATGCAGGGCTACCCGCCCAACGACGCGCCGCAGCGCATCGAGAAGGACCGGCTGGCGCTGTCGCTCTCGCGGCTGCGCAACGTCTACTCCGACAACCTGATCGAGGTGACGGAGTGGTGCATGTCGCTGGATCCGCTGTCGCGGCCGCAGAGCGTGTTCGCGCTGCAGAAGGAACTGGCGCGCGAGACCGAGCGCCGCTACACCAAGCTCAGCTTCAGCGAACGTCTGAAGCTGCAGATCGAGAACCTGACCACCGGCGCCAAGGCCTGAGCGCCGGCAGGGAAGTACCTTCATGCGTTTCTCTGTCTACCAGGTCAGCCGCAAGGGCGGGCGCGAAAAGAACGAAGACCGCATGGGCTATTGCTACACGCGGGATTCGGGCCTGTTCGCCCTGGCCGACGGCATGGGCGGCCACCCCGAGGGCGAAGTCGCCTCGCAGCTCGCGCTGCAGACGCTGGCCGCGATGTTCCAGCGCGACTCCAAGCCCACGCTGCCCGACCCGATGCGGTTCCTCAACGAATCGATCATCGCCGGCCACCACCAGCTGTTGCGCTACGCCACGCAGAAGGCGCTGATCGACACGCCGCGCACCACCATCGTGGCCTGCCTGCTGCAGGGCAACGCGGCCTACTGGGCGCACTGCGGCGACTCGCGGCTGTACATGGTGCGCGGCGACAAGCTGATCGCCCGCACGCGCGACCACTCGTATTCCGAGCTGCAGGAGACCATGAGCCAGGTCGTGCCCATGGGCGAGCGCTTCAACCGCAACGTGCTGTTCACCTGCCTGGGCAGCCCGGGCAAGCCGGTGGTCGACACCGTCGGCCCGCTGCTGCTGCAGTCCGGCGACCGGCTGCTGCTGTGCAGCGACGGCCTGTGGAGCAGCGTCGCCGACGCCGAGATCACCAACCAGCTGTCGCGCAACGCGATCTCCGACGCGGTGCCCGAGCTCGTCGAGCAGGCGCTGCGCAACGGCGGGCCGAAGAGCGACAACGTCTCGGTGCTCGCCGTCGAGTGGGAAGCCGCCGAGGACAGCGACAGCGGCATGGGCATCTCGACGCAGTCGCTCGGCGAGGAGGTGTTCGCCTCCACCATCCAGGCCAGCGTGATGGGCACCGACGCGCCCGACGAGCTCGACGACGCCGAGATCGAGCGTTCGATCCGCGAGATCAACGAGGCGATCCGCCGCTCTTCGCAGAAGAAGAGCTGATCGCGCTTCTCGCTGCGACAATCGCAGCATGACTACCTTCCATCGCACGCACGGCCGTGCCGCGGACGCCCTGCGTCCGGTCACCATCACCCGCCACTACACCCGCCACGCCGAGGGCTCGGTGCTCGTCGCCTTCGGCGACACGAAGGTGCTGTGCACCGCCTCCGTGGAGGAGAAGGTGCCACCGCACAAGCGTGGCAGCGGCGAGGGCTGGGTGACGGCCGAGTACGGCATGCTGCCGCGCTCCACCCACACGCGCAGCGACCGCGAGGCCGCCAAGGGCAAGCAGAGCGGGCGCACGCAGGAGATCCAGCGCCTGATCGGCCGCTCGCTGCGCTGCGTGTTCGACCTGAAGGCACTCGGCGAGCGCACCATTTCGCTGGACTGCGACGTGATCCAGGCCGACGGCGGCACGCGCACCGCGGCGATCACCGGCGCCTTCGTCGCCGCGCACGATGCGGTGAGCTGGCTGATCTCGCAGGGCAAGCTGCAGGCCTCGCCGATCCGCGAGTTCGTCGCGGCCATCTCGGTGGGCATCGTCGAGGGCACGCCGCTGCTCGACCTCGAGTACGTCGAGGACTCCGCCTGCGATACCGACATGAACGTGGTGATGACCGCTGCCGGCGGCTACGTCGAGGTGCAGGGCACGGCCGAGGGCGCCGCCTTCTCGCACGCCGAGATGGCCGCGCTGCTGGCGCTGGCCGACAAGGGCATCCGCGAGCTGGTGCTGGCGCAGAAGGCCGCGCTCGGCGTCTGAACATGCGGCTGGTGCTTGCCTCCAACAACGCGAAGAAGCTCGCCGAGCTGAAGGCGCTGTTCGCCGCGCTGCCGCTGGACATCGTCACGCAGGGCTCGCTCGGCGTGGCCGAGGCCGAGGAGCCGCACCACACCTTCATCGAGAACGCGCTCGCCAAGGCGCGACATGCCGCGCAGGCGATTGGCGGCGCGGCGATCGCCGACGACTCGGGCCTGTGCGTCGATACGCTGGGCGGTTTGCCTGGAGTGGCTTCGGCGCATTTCGCGAGCGTCGAGCTGCCGGCGGCCGAGCGCGAGGTGCAGCGCGGTGTGCAGGACGCCGCCAACAACGCGCTGCTGCTGCAGCGCCTGCAGGGCGCGACCGACCGGCGCGCGAAGTTCGTCAGCACCCTGGTCGCGCTGCGCTCGGCCGACGACCCCGAGCCACTGGTCGCGGTGGGGCGCTGGCAAGGCGAGATCCTCGAGGCGCCGCGCGGCGCGGGCGGCTTCGGCTATGACCCGCTGATGTTCATCCCGGCACTGG
>CAZVLY010000477.1:0-2754 GCA_964628175.1 uncultured Piscinibacter sp.
TGGTGCGGCGCGCGCTCGCGCGAGCTGCAGCAGCAGCGCCGCTGGCTGGAGCGCGATCGCGCCGGTGGCGCGCCGCAGGCGCCCGGCTGGGCGGCCGAGTACTGGGCCGCGCTGCGCAGCGCGCCGCGCGATGCCGGCGCGCCGCTGGACCTGCTGCTCGAGCGCACGCACGGCCCGCACCACACCGCCTGGTGGGTCAACGGCATCCAGCTCAAGCTCGGGCTGCTGGGCAAGGTGATCGGCTTCTCGATCCTGGCCATCCAGATCGGCCAGATCCAGAGCTTCGATGCCTCGCAGTCGCAGGACCTGCTGCGCAGCCTGACCACGGGCCTGGGCGTGGCGCTGCTGACCACCATGGTCGGCCTGGTCGGCAACATCCTGCTCGGCCTGCAGCTCACGCGGCTGGACCGCTACGCGGACACGCTGGTGGCCGATGCGCAGCGGCACGGGCTGACGTTGCGCGACTCGGAGCGCTGAGCCATGCGCCGCCGGCGGTTCTCGCGCGAGGCCGAGGTCGACCCGTTCTACGACATGCTGTTCAACATGCTGATCGCCTTCGTCTTCTGCTTCATCATCGCGCTGCTGGCGATGAACCCGAAGGCGCTGAAGGCGGGCGACATCCCTTCCAAGGCCGAGTACATCATCAACGTGTCGTGGCCGGACATGAACCCCAACGACATCGACACCTGGGTGCAGGACCCGGCGGCCAACCTGGTGTGGTTCCGCGCCCGCGAGGCCGGGCTGATGCACCTGGACCGCGACGACCGCGGCCTGACCAACGACGTCATCGTCATCAACGGCAAGCAGGTCACCAACCCGCTGAACACCGAGGTGGTGACGCTGCGCGGCATCGAGCCCGGCGAGTTCACCGTCAACGTGCACTACTACGACTCGAAGGACGGGCAGCCGGTGGAGGTGACCGTCTCGGTGATCAAGGTGAACCCGCGCGCCGAGGTCGTCTTCTACGGCACCGTGTCGCTCGCCCGCAAGGGTGACGAGGCCACCGCCGCCCGCTTCACCGTGCTGCCCGACGGCACGGTGACCAATGTCAACACGCTCCCCAAGACCCTGGTGCAACGCCTATGACGACTGCCGTCGTGCTGAGTTTCGCCGCCCTCGCGCTGCTGTGCGTGCTGGCGCTGCTGTGGTCGCGCTGGCCGATGTGGCTGCGCGCGCTGCTGGTGGCGGGCGTGACGGGCTTCTACTTCTACGCCGACGACCAGGTGCACGGCATGTGGGGCTGGCCGAGCGCCGACGCGCTGCCCGAGCGCTTCGTGCTGCTCGCCGCAGTGATCGAGGAGCCCTCGTCCAAGACCAAGGGCGCGCTGTACGTGTGGGTCAATGCGCTGGAGAACGGCAAGCCCTCGGCGCAGCCGCGTGCCTACCGCCTGCCCTATGCGAAGGACCTGCACGCGCTGCTCAACGAGGGCATGAAGAAGGTGCGCCAGGGCGTCAGCCAGATGGGCACCGCCGAGCCGAAGACCGGTCCGAAGGGCTTCTCGTGGCTGCGCCCGGGCAGCGACGAGCAGAACGTGAAGATCCGCGACCTGCCCGTGCCGCAGCTGCCCGAAAAATGAAGCGCCGCCTGCTGCTCGCGCTCGTGTCGGTGCTCGCCGCCTGCGGCGCGCCGCCCGACGATTCGCTGTTCCCGCTCGCCAGGGGCCACCGCTGGAGCTACGACATCACCACCGAGTGGGAGAACAACGTCGTCGAGCACGAGCCGCGCGTGATCGAGACGCTGGGCAGCGACACGCTCGACTCCGGCCGCGCCTGGCGGCGCCGCAGCGACTCGGGCATCGAGTACTGGCTGCGCAGCGACGCCACGGGCATCTACCGCGTCGCCAGCAAGAGCGAGCTCGACGAGGCGCCGCTGCCCGACAAGGAGCCGCGCTTCGTGCTGAAGGCGCCGGTCGCGGTGGGCACCACCTGGCGCGCCAGCACCACCGCCTACCTGCTGCGGCGGCGCCAGGAGTTCCCGCCCGAGATCCGCCACAGCCACCCGGCCGTGCCGATGAACTACACGATCGAGGCGCTCGGCGAGAAGGTGGCCACGCGCGCCGGCAGCTTCGAGAACTGCGTGCGCGTGAAGGGCGTGGCCGCGCTGCGCCTGTTCGCCGACCCGGTGGTGGGCTGGAAGGACATGGCGCTGACCACCACCGAGTGGTATTGCCCCGGCGCGGGCCTCGTGAAGCTGCTGCGCGAGGAGCCGGCGGAGTCGACCTTCCTGACCGGCGGAAAGCTGACAATGGAGCTCGTCGACTTTCACTGACGGCTCCCGATTGAACGATTCCCAGCTGCCCCTGTCCGGCATCCGCGTCGTCGAGTTCACCCACATGGTGATGGGCCCGACCTGCGGGATGATCCTGGCCGACCTCGGCGCCGAGGTGATCAAGGTCGAGCCGCTGGCCGGCGATTCGACGCGCCGCCTGCTCGGCTCGGGCGCGGGCTTCTTCCCGATGTTCAACCGCAACAAGAAGAGCCTGGCGGTCGACGCGAAGGACCCGCGTGGGCACGAGATCGTGCTCAAGCTGATCGCCGGCGCCGACGTGTTCAGCGAGAACTTCAAGGCCGGCACGATGGCCTCGCTCGGGCTCGGTGCCGACGCGCTGCAGCGCCTGAACCCGCGGCTGGTGCACGTCTCGCACAAGGGCTTCCTGCCCGGGCCCTACGAACACCGCACCGCGCTCGACGAGGTGGTACAGATGATGGGCGGCCTGGCCTACATGACCGGCCCCGAAGGCCGGCCGCTGCGCG
>CAZVLY010000478.1:0-2751 GCA_964628175.1 uncultured Piscinibacter sp.
GCCGGCCGCGTACTGCACCCGCAGGGTGTCCAGGGCCTGCAGCGCCGGATGCTCGGGGTAATCGTATCTTTCCAGCAAATTGACACGGTGGTCACTGACCAAGCCGTCGCCCGCCCGATGCGGCACCGGGCAGGTAGTGATTGGCGCCCCGCCCGACCCAGGTAGATTGGCGGTTTCGACTGCCCGAAGGGTGTCACCTTGTCCTTCGCCAAGCGCTTCATCGGCGCGGACAACCTGCCGACCAGGCTGGCGGAGTTCGACGTCCAGCAATCGTTCTGCCTGAGCGCAGACGACATCGCCGCGGTCTCTGAGCGGTTCCGCCACGATCGCCGGGTTGCGGCCGCCATCCAGATGCTGTTCCTACGGGCCAGCGGTCGCCCGATGGATCGGTTTGCGTCGGTTCCCAAGACGCTGCTGCGTTCGGTGTGCGAGGCGTTTCAGACCTCGGCTGTGAGCATCGCCAGCCTGCGGTCCCTCTATGCCCGCCGCCAAACTCTGTACGAGCACCAGGCATGGGCTCGAACCTACCTCGGCCTGCAGGATCTGGACGAGGCGGGTGTCGACCAGCTGCAGAAGGTGCTGGCGATCTCGGCGCTCGAGGCAGCCCATCCCGACGACCTCGCCGAAACCGCCCGCATGTGGCTGTACGAACGGCGCATCGTCATTCCCGGTCCTCGCCGCTTGGCGGGCTGGGCGCGCGAGGCGTTCGACGCCACCGAAGCCGCCATGGCTACCACGATCGAGACTGGCATCGGCAAGACCGCCCTCCTCAAAGCCATCGACTGGTGCTACGCGCCACAAGCCGGCCTCTCGGGCAGCCGGCTGGAATGGCTGAAGACGCCACCGAAGCGCCACTCACCGAGCACGATGTCGGAAACGCTGGAGAAGATCCGCGCGTTGAAGGAACTGGGCGTGCATGCCTGGCCGCTGGACGGCGTGGCCCTGAGCAAGCAGCAGGCCTACGCCGCTCATGTCCAGATGCGCCGCCCGTCGATGACCGCGCGCATCGAGCGACAGCGCCAGACTGTCGAGATTGCCTGCTTCCTGCGCGTCACACTGTTGGAGCTGACCGACATGGCGCTGTTGCAGGCTTCGCGCCGCAGCCAAGACCTGTTCCGCCGCGCCGCCGAGCGTGTCGAGAAGGGACGCTTGCGCACCAGCGGCGCGATGCTGCAGCAGGCCCTCAAAGCAAAGTCGGTGCTTCACGACGAGTCCAAGCCCTGGCGCGACCGCGTGCTCGAAGCACGGGCATTGCTGGACGACATCGGCGAGGCTGGTGCCGCGACCTTTGCATCCCAGGTCCGCAGGGCGCTGGCCGAGGACAACCGGCGCGTTCATGCCCACCTGGCAGGTCTTCGCGACATCGAGTTTGCCGGCGCGACAGGCGACCCCGGATTCGACCAATGGCAAGCCTGGCAGCGCCTGCAAGCGCTCGGCGCCAAGGAGATCCCGCAGGACGTCGAGTTGCCGCCGGTGGGCGCGGCATGGAACACGATCGTCAGCGACCTGGATCCGCAGTCTCGGTACCGTGCATTCGAGGCCAGCACGATGATGGCGCTGCGCAAGAGCCTGCGGCGAGGCAGCGCGTGGGTGAACCACTCGATCAGCTTCCGCGCTCGCGAGTCCATGCTGCTGCCGGTTGCCGACTGGCAATGCACGAAGGACCTTCACCGCCAGATCCTTGGCCTGCCAGACCAGCCCCTGGCGTTCTTGGAGCCGATCCTGGCGGGTGTATCAGTCGGCCTGACGGCGTTGGCCGAAGCCGCTGGCCGGGGTCAGGTCGAAATCGGTGCCGACAAGCTCTTGCATCTGCCGCCGATCCGCCCGCTGGATGAGGATGTGGAACCGCGCAAGACCCGTGAGGCTGTCTTCAAGCACATCGGGGCCGTTCAGTTGCCGGATCTTCTGCTGGAGGTCGACGCCGCCACGCACTTCAGCGAGGCGCTGTTGGCCCGCCGGCCGTCGTCGAGCAACGAGCTGCTGGCCGTCTACGGAGCGCTCCTGGCCCACGGCACCAATCTCGATGCCAAGGGCGTAGGTTCGATGATCCCCGGCATCGACGCGGCGCACATCTCCACCGCGATGCGGGCCGTGGAGCTGAGTGGCAGACTGCGCCGGGCCAACGAACGGGTGTCGGAGTACCAGAACGCGCTGCCAATTGCGGCGCTCTGGGGCGACGGTACCAAGGGTTCGGCCGACATGATGGCCCTGGATGCCAGCCGCCACCTGTGGTCAGCCCGGGTGGACCCGCGCCGACGCACCTATGCCGCGGGCCTGTACACCCACGTCCGTGACCGGTGGGGCTTGTTCTATGACCAGCCCATCGTGCTGAACGAGCGCCAGGCCGGCGTGGCCGTCGAAGGTGTCGAGCAGCACAACCGAGCTGAGGACCGGATCCGGATCTCCCTGCTGGCTGTGGACACGCACGGCGTCACGAACGTGGCGATGGCCATCGCGAAGCTCTTGGGCTTTGACCTGTGCCCGCGCCTGCGCGACCTGCGCGAGCGAAAGCTGTTCGTGCCCAGGGGCTGGCCGGTGCCGGAAAGCCTGGAAGGCGTCACCGTGCGTCGCGTGTCGGTCAAGGCGATCCAGCGCGGATGGGACGACCTGGTGCGCCTGGCGGCGTCGATTCGGGCGGGCAAGGTGTCTGCGGCCCATGCCATTCACCGGCTGGGGTCCGCCGCGGTTGGCGATCCGCTGCACCGCGCTGCCGAACACCTCGGGCGCTTGCTGCGGACGCTGTTTCTGTGC
>CAZVLY010000479.1:0-2742 GCA_964628175.1 uncultured Piscinibacter sp.
AACATCGACAAGGCCACCGGCAACCTCGAGGGCGTGAGCTACGAGGAGATCCGCTACGAGGGCTACGGCATCGGCGGCGCGGCGATCATCGTCGACTGCATGACCGACAACCGCGTGCGCACGGTGGCCGAGGTGCGCCATGCCTTCAGCAAGTACGGCGGCAACCTGGGCACCGAAGGTTCGGTGGCCTTCCAGTTCAAGCACTGCGGGCAGTTCGTGTTCGCGCCCGGCACCAGCGAGGACAAGGTGATGGAAGTCGCCCTGGACGCCGGTGCCGAGGACGTGGTCACCGGCGAGGACGGCTCGATCGAGGTGCTGTGCGCGCCGCCGGACTTCGAGGCGGTGAAGGCGGCGCTCGAAGGCGCGGGCCTGAAACCCGAGATCGCCGAGGTGACGATGCGCGCCGAGAACAGCATCCCGCTGGCCGGCGAGGACGCGCAGCGCATGCAGAAGCTGCTCGACGTCATCGAGGACCTCGACGACGTGCAGGACGTCTATCACAACGCCGAGATCGCCGAATGAAAGTCCTGGTGATCGGCGGCGGCGGCCGCGAACACGCGCTGGCCTGGAAGCTGGTGCAGTCGCCCAAGGTGCAGACGGTCTACGTCGCGCCGGGCAACGGCGGCACCGCGCTCGACAAGCGGCTGCACAACGTGGCGATCACCGACCACGACGCGCTGGCCGATTTCGCCGTGGCCGAGAAGATCGTGCTCACGGTGGTCGGCCCCGAGGCGCCGCTGGCCGGCGGCGTGGTCGACACCTTCCGGGCGCGCGGCCTGCGCGTGTTCGGCCCGACGAAGGCCGCGGCACAGCTGGAAAGCTCCAAGGCCTTCGCCAAGGAGTTCATGAAGCGCCACGGCATCCCGACCGCGGCCTACGAGACCTTCAGCGACGCCGCGGCGGCGCACGCCTACGTGGACCGGCGCGGCGCGCCCATCGTCATCAAGGCCGACGGCCTGGCGGCGGGCAAGGGCGTGGTCGTCGCCACCACGCCGGCCGAGGCGCACGAGGCGATCGACTGGATGCTGCTCGACAACAGGCTCGGCGTGACCCACAACCAGGGCGGCGCACGGGTGGTGATCGAGGACTTTCTCGAGGGCGAGGAAGCCAGCTTCATCGTGCTGGCGGACGGCAAGAACGTCGTCGCGCTGGCCACCAGCCAGGACCACAAGCGCCTGCAGGACAACGACCAGGGCCCCAACACCGGTGGCATGGGCGCGTATTCGCCGGCACCGGTGGTCACACCCAACGTGCATGCGCGCGTGATGCACGAGATCATCCTGCCCACGCTGGCCGGCATGACGGCCGACGGTTTGCCCTTCACCGGCTTCCTCTACGCCGGGCTGATGATCGACGCGCAGGGCCAGCCGCGCACGGTGGAATTCAACTGCCGCATGGGTGACCCCGAGACGCAGCCGATCATGATGCGCCTGAAGAGCGACCTGTTCGACGTGCTGATGCATGCCACGGCCGGCACGCTCGACCAGGTCGAGCTCGAGTGGGACCGCCGCGTCGCGCTCGGCGTGGTGATGGCCGCGCACGGCTACCCGCTGACGCCGCGCAAGGGCGACGCCATCACCGGGCTGCCGGCCGAGGCCGACGATGCGATGGTCTTCCACGCCGGCACCGCGCTCGACAAGGGCCAGCTCACCGTCAGCGGCGGGCGCGTGCTGTGCGTCACCGCGCTGGGCGACTCGGTCAAGCAGGCCCAGGCGCGCGCCTACGAGGCGCTGCGCACGATCCGCTTCGACGGTGCGCAGTACCGCGGCGACATCGGCTTTCGCGCGATCAAACGCTAGATGATCACCGCGCCGCTCGAGTTGGGCGAACGTCCGGTGCAACTGCGCGGCAGCGTGCTGGCGCGCGCGCTGCTGGCGCTGGCCGGCTGGCGGGTCCGGTTCGACGGCCTGCCCGCGGCGCAGGGCGTGGCGATCGTCTACCCGCACACCTCGAACTGGGATTTCCCGGTCGGCATCCTCGCCAAGTGGAGCATCGGCATCCCGGTGAGCTTCTGGGGCAAGGACGAGCTGTTCAAGCTGCCGCTGTTCGGCCGCTGGCTGCGCTGGCTCGGCGGCGTGCCGGTGGATCGCAGCAGCCGCCACGGCATCGTCGGCGCGATGGCGGAGTCGATGAAGGCGGCGCGCGCCGAAGGCCGCTTCTTCTGGCTGGCGCTCGCGCCGGAAGGCACGCGCCGCCACGTGGAGGGATGGCGCTCCGGCTTCTACCATGTGGCGCTGGCGGCACAGGTGCCGCTCGGGCTGGTGCGCTTCGACTACGCTCGGCGCGAAGTCGACTTCCGCCGCTTTCTTCAACTCAGCGGCGACGTCGCTGCGGACATGGCCGCCATCGCGCAGGGCTTCGAAGCCTGCACGGGCCGCAATCCGCAGCAGGCCTCGCCCATCCGACTCAAGTCATGATGGACATTGCCAGCGTTCGCACCTACCTGCTCGGCCTGCAGTCGCGCATCATCGACACGATGCAGGCCGAGGACGGCAAGACCTTCGTCAGCGACGGCTGGACGCGCGAGCCGGGCAGCCGGCTGGAGGGCGACGGTCTGTCGCGCCTGGTCGAGGAGGGCCACCTGCTCGAGCGCGGCGGCTGCAACTTCAGCCACGTCAAGGGCCAGGCGATGCCGCCGTCGGCCACGGCGCACCGGCCCGAACTCGCCGGCGCGCCCTTCGAGGCGCTGGGCGTGTCGCTGGTGTTCCACCCGCGCAACCCCTACGTGCCCACGGTGCACAT
>CAZVLY010000480.1:0-2732 GCA_964628175.1 uncultured Piscinibacter sp.
AGCAGGTGTCGGCCGCCAAGCTGGCCGGCCGTGTCGGCGCGACCATGCAGGTGCTGATCGACGAGGCGCCAGCGCTCGGTCGCCGCGGCGGTGTCGGCCGCAGCTACGCCGACGCACCGGAAATCGACGGCCGCGTGCGCCTGCTGCCGCCGGAGAAGGCTTCCAAGACCTTGAAGGTGGGCGAGTTCACGCGCGCCCGCATCGTCGCGGCCGAAGGGCACGACCTGGTCGGCGTGGCGGTCTGAGCACGCCATGAGCATGAAGAAGCCCGACCTCGCCACCGCGCTGATCCACCACGCCTACGTGCCGCCGGCCGGCTTCGCGGCGCCGCAGCCGGCGGTGCACAAGGCCTCGACGGTGATCTTCCCGAACACCGCGGCGCTGCGCGCGCGCAACTGGAAGTCCAAGGCCGGCTACACCTACGGCCTGCACGGCACGCCGACCAGCTTCACGCTCGAGGAGCGCATCGCCACGCTGGAGGGCGGCCTGCAGACGCTGCTGGTGCCCAGCGGCCTGGCGGCGATCGCGCTGGTCGACATGGCCTTGCTGAAGTCGGGCGACGAGGTGCTGATCCCCGACAACGCCTACGGCCCGGGGAAGGAGTTGGCGCGCAACGAACTTGCCGGCTGGGGCGTCAACCACCGCTTCTACGATGCGATGGATCCGGCCTCGCTGGCCGTGGCGATCGGCCCGGCGACCAAGCTCGTCTGGCTCGAGGCGGCGGGTTCGGTGACGATGGAGTTCCCGGACCTGCCGGCGCTGCTGCGCATCGCCCGCGAGCGCGGTGTGACCACGGCACTGGACAACACCTGGGGCGCCGGCGTGGCCTTCGATGCCTTCGACCTGGCCGATGGCCAGGGCGTGGACATCTGCATGCAGGCGCTGACCAAGTACCCCTCGGGCGGCGGCGACGTGCTGATGGGCTCGGTGACCACCCGCGACGAGGCGCTGCACCTCAAGCTCAAGTTCACCCACATGCGCATGGGTTGGGGCGTCGGCGGCAACGACGCCGAAGCCGTGCTGCGCTCGCTGCCCTCGCTGCCGCTGCGCTACGCGGCGCACGACGCGACCGCGCGCACGCTGGCGCAGTGGTGGGCGACGCGGCCGCAGGTCGTGCAGGTGCTGCACCCGGCGCTGCCCGGGTCGCCGGGCCATGTGCACTGGAAGGCTATCTGCACGCAGGCCGCAGGCCTGTTCTCGGTGGTGTTCGACGAGCGATTCACGGCGAAGCAGGTCGATGCCTTCGTCGATGCGCTGCGCCTGTTCAAGCTCGGCTACTCCTGGGCCGGGCCGGTCAGCCTGGTGGTGCCCTACGACCTGGCGACGATGCGCGCGAAACCGGCCTGGAAGGGCACACTGGTGCGCTTCTCGATCGGCCTGGAATCGGCCGACGCGCTGATCACCGACGTCGAGCAGGCGCTCGCGGCTTCAGGACTTGCTTGAGACCTTGTGCCGCATCAGGCGGCCCTTTTCGCGGTCCCAGTCCTTCTGCTTCTCGGTGTGGCGCTTGTCGTGCTCGGCCTTGCCCTTGGCCAGCGCGAGCTCGGCTTTCACGCGGCCGCCCTTGAAATGCAGGTCCAGCGGCACCAGCGTGAAGCCCTTCTGCTCCACCTTGCCGATCAGGCGCCGGATCTCCTCCTTGCGCATCAGCAGCTTCTTGGTGCGGTCGGCCTCGGGGTGCACGTGGGTCGAGGCGCTGCGCAGCGCGTTGATGCGGCAGCCGATCAGGTACAACTCACCGTCGCGGATCACGACGTAGCCGTCGGTCAGCTGCACCTGGCCGGCGCGGATGGCCTTGATCTCCCAGCCCTCCAGCACCATGCCGGCCTCGTAGCGCTCCTCGATGTGGTAGTCGTAGCGGGCGCGGCGGTTTTCGGCAATCGACATGAAGGTCCAGGTGAGGCCGGTGGCCGCCAATACAATCCGCGCATTGTATGAAGCACGTGAAGAAGTCGGTCCTGCTGTGGTACTCGCCTCGCGAGATGTACACGCTGGTCACGGCCGTGCCGGACTACCCGAAGTTCCTGCCCTGGTGCGAGCGCGGCGAGGTGCTGGAGCAGCACGAGGGCGGCATGACGGCGCGGCTGCACCTGGCCTACGCGGGGGTCCGGCATGCCTTCACGACGCGCAATGCCCATGTCGAGGATGCCAGCGTGCAGGTCGATCTGATCGACGGGCCGTTTTCCCTGCTCGAGGGCTTCTGGCGCTTCAACCCGCTGGCGATGCCGGGCGACAACGAGGCGCAGGCCTGCCGCATCGAGTTCGAGATGCGCTACGCGTTCAGCAGCGTGCCGCTCGAGGCCGTGCTCAGCCCGGTGTTCGACCGGGTCGCCAACACCTTCGTCGACTCCTTCGTGCGGCGCGCCGAGCAGGTCTATGGCCCGCGCTGAGGCGCTGCGCGTCAGCGTGGCCTACAGCCCGCGGGCACGCATCGTCGACGAAACCGAACTGAGCCTGCCCGCCGGCGCGACGCTGGCCGATGCGATCCGCGCCAGCGGCCTGCTCGATCGCCATCCGGGGCTCGACCTCGCGCAGGCGAAGATCGGCATCTGGGGGCGGGTACAGACGCCGGAGACGGTGCTGCGCGAGCGCGACCGGGTGGAGGTCTACCGGCCGCTGCAGGTGGACCCGAAAGAGGCCCGGCGGCTGCGCTACCGGAAGGTGGAGAAGCGCGTTCGGTCGCGCTGACCGGGACCGCGCTACTTCGCGCAGTCGCTGTCGGCCATCTCGCG
>CAZVLY010000481.1:0-2729 GCA_964628175.1 uncultured Piscinibacter sp.
GGAACGGGTCGAAGCCGTGCAGGTTGCGGCCCGTGGGCAGGATGGCCGGCGTGCGCAGCAGGTCGCCTCCGGGCGCCGGTCGCAGGAAGCGGCCGTCGAGCGCGTGCAGGATGCCGCCGATCTCGTGGTCCTGCGCCATCAGCGCATCGGCCTTGGCGAGTTCGCGCAGCAGCTCGATGGTCGTCGCTGCGCTGTCGGCGGCTGCGGCGTGCGTGAACACCTGCTCGGGAGTCTGGCCGGCCACCAGCGCTTCGACCAGCGTGCGCGCCGGTCGCTGGCCGTGCGAGGCCTCGGCCAGCGACAGCAGCATGTCGATGCGCTCGGCGGGCGACGGTGCGCGGCCCACCACATGCAGGCCGTAGGGGATCAGCGTGTACTCGAGTTCGAGCACGGCCTCCGACAGCACCTGGATGCGCGCATCGGCTTCGCCGGCCCAGGCGGGTTCGGCCGGCGCGAGCTCCAGCTCGGCGGCCTGGGCCTGGATCATCACCGCGAGTTCGCTGCGCTCGGCCTGTGCTTCGGGTTCCAGGCCGCGGTAACGCTCCAGCGCCGCCTTCAGGTCGTTCAGGCCCTTGTACAGGCCGGCCTGCGCGACCGGCGGCGTGAGGTAGCTGATCAGCGTTGCGGCGGCGCGGCGCTTGGCGATCGTGCCTTCGCTCGGGTTGTTCGAGGCGTACAGGTAGAGGTTGGGCAGGTCGCCGATCAGGCGGTCGGGCCAGCAGGTCGCTGTCAGGCCGTTCTGCTTGCCGGGCATGAACTCGAGCGCGCCGTGGGTGCCGAAGTGCAGCACCGCCTGGGCGCCGAAGTCCTCGCGCAGCCAGCGGTAGAAGGCCGAGAAGGCATGCGTGGGCGCGAAGCCCTTCTCGAACAGCAGCCGCATCGGGTCGCCCTCGTAGCCGAAGGCGGGCTGGATGCCGACGAAGACGTTGCCGAAGCGCTCGCCGAGCACGAAGATGTTGGCGCCGTCGCTCTGCTGGCGGCCCGGCGCGGCGCCCCACTGCGCCTCGATCTCCTTGAGGTGGCGCTCGCGCTTGACGTGGTCGTGGGCCGGGATGCGCACATGCACGTTGGCCTGCGCGCCGTACTTGGCGGCATTGCCCTCGATGACGCGGATGCGCAGTTCGTCGACGGTGGCCGGCACCTCGACGGTGTAGCCCTCGCGCTGCATCGCCAGCAGCGTGTTGTGCAGCGACTCGAACACCGACAGGAAGGCCGCGGTGCCGGTGTTGCCCGCGTTCGGCGGGAAGTTGAACAGCACCATGCCGACCTTGCGCTGCGCCCGCTCGCTGCGGCGCAGGTCGATCAGCTTGCCGACGCGGGCGGCCAGCATGTCGGCGCGCTCGATGCAGCTGCGCATGTCGTGCGCGCCGCGGCTGTTGTCGAAGCGGCAGCCGTGCGAGCAGCCGGTGCACTGCACCTGGCTGGAGCTGCCGCGGCCGCCGAACACCATCGAGCCGGTGGCGCCGTCGAGCTCGGGGATGGCGACCATCATCGTCGCTTCCACCGGCAGCAGGCCGCGCTGCGAGGCGCCCCACTGGTCCAGCGTCTGGAACTCGACCGGGTTGACGGACAGGTAGGGCACGTCGAGCTGCGCGAGCGTTTCCTCGGCGGCGCGCGAGTCGTTGTAGGCCGGTCCGCCGACGAGCGAGAAGCCGGTCAGCGAGACCAGCGCATCGATGCTCGTGTGGCCGTCCTTCAGGAAGAAGGCCTCGACGGCCGGGCGTGCATCCAGGCCGGTGGCGAAGGCCGGCACGACGCGCAGGCCGCGCGCCTCGAGCGCCGTGATCACGCCGTCGTAGTGGTCGGTGTTGCCGGCCAGCAGGTAGGAGCGCAGCAACAGCAGGCCGACGGTGCCGCGCTTGCCGCTGGTGGCCACGCGCGGCAGGTCGGTCAGGTCGGCGGACAGGCGGTTCCGGATCTGCGGGTGGTAGACGCCGAGCTCGGGGTAGTCGACCGGGGCATGCGTCTTGACCAGGCCGCGCAGGCCCTGGCGCGGGCCGGCCGCATAACGGTCGACCAGGAAGTGCACCAGGTGCGCGACGTTGTCTTCCGAGCCGGCGAGCCAGTACTGCAGGGTGAGGAAATAGGCGCGCACGTCCTGCGCGGTGCCGGGGATGAAACGCAGGATCTTCGGCAGCCGGCGCAGCATCTTCATCTGCTGTGCGCCGGCGCTGGACTTCACGCCCTGCTCGTCGGGCTTGTTGGCCGTCTTGCCGCGCAGGCGCTTGAGGAAGGCCATCGCGCCGGTGGCGGGCGAGCCCATGTCGAACTTGCCCATGCGGGTGAGCTTCATCACCTCGCCGGCGGACATGGCGCAGACCATCGCGTCGCAGTGATCGCGGCGCGCGCGCAGCGCCGGCAGCACCGGCAGGAAGTGGTCTTCCATGAACAGCATGGTGACGATCACGATGTCGCCGGTGGCGATGTCGGCCTTGCAGCGCTCGAGCGCCGCGTCGTCGTCGCCCCATTCGGCGGCGGCGTGCACCGACAGGCGCAGCCCCGGCATGGCCTTGGACAGCGTGCGGTTGGCGCGCGCCGCCGCGCTGGCCAGGTGGCTGTCCATCGTGACCAGCACGACGTGCATCGGCAGCGCCGCCGGACCGCTAGCGGCTGTAGTGGGCTTTGGCATCGTAGAGGGTCTCGATGGTGATGACCGGCACGCCTCGGTCGAGCGCGAAACGCTCGGTGTTGCGGCGTGCCTTGCCGCGCACGAAGAACGGGATCTTTCG
>CAZVLY010000482.1:0-2718 GCA_964628175.1 uncultured Piscinibacter sp.
CTGATTCGTCGACCGATCAGTCGATAATTTCCAACGCCCTCTTCCAGGAGACATTCCATGACTTTCAAGCGCCTCTTGCTGCCCACGCTGCTCGCCCTGCTCGGAGCCGCCGGCGCGGCGCGCGCCGACATCACCGTCGGCGTCACGGTCTCGGCCACTGGCCCGGCCGCTTCGCTGGGCATCCCGGAGAAGAACACCATCGACCTGATGCCCAAGACGATCGCCGGGCAGAAGGTCACCTACATCGTGCTCGACGATGGCTCCGACACCACCAAGGCGGTGGCCAACACGCGCAAGCTGATCACCGAGGACAAGGTCGCCATCGTGCTGGGCTCGACCATCACGCCGAACTCGCTGGCGATGATCGACGTGGTCGCCGAGAACCAGGTGCCGATGATCTCGATGGCCGCCTCGGCACGCATCGTCGAGCCGGTCGACGCGAAGAAGCGCTGGGTCTTCAAGACGCCGCAGAACGACATCATGATGTCGCTGGCGATCGCCACGCACATGGCCAACAGCGGCGTGAAGACGGTGGGCTTCATCGGTTTCGCCGACGCCTACGGCGAGGGCTGGTACGGCGAGTTCGCCAAGGTCGCTTCGCTCAAGGGCCTGCAGATCGTCGCCAACGAACGCTACGCGCGCACCGACACGGCCGTCACCGGCCAAGTGCTGAAGATCCTGGGCACCAAGCCCGACGCGGTGCTGATCGCCGGCTCCGGCACGCCGGCGGCACTGCCGCAGAAGACGCTGCGTGAGCGCGGCTACACCGGCAAGTACTACCAGACGCACGGCGTGGCCAACAGCGATTTCCTGCGCGTCGGCGGCAAGGATGTCGACGACACCTATCTGCCCGCCGGCCCGGTGCTGGTGGCCGACCAGCTGCCGGCCTCGAACCCGGTGCGCAAATCGGCGCTCGCCTACGTCGCGGCCTACGAGGCGGCGCACGGCAAGGGTTCGGTCTCGACCTTCGGCGCGCACGCCTGGGACGCTGGCCTGCTGATGACCGCCGCCATCCCGGCCGCGCTGAAGAAGGCCAAGCCCGGCACGGCGGAGTTCCGCGCCGCGCTGCGCGACGCGCTCGAGCAGGTGAAGGACCTGCCCGGCGCGCACGGCATCTTCAGCATGTCGCCCACCGACCACCTGGGCCTGGACCAGCGCGCCCGCGTGATGGTCAAGATCCAGAACGGCAGCTGGAAGTACCAGCCCTGATCGGCGCCGCGGCGCAGTGAAGGCAAAGGGGGCCCGCGGGCCCCCTTTATCATTCGCGCCGATGACCCACGCCCCCGACTTCGACGCCGTGATCGTCGGCGCCGGGGCCGCCGGGCTGCATTGCGCGGGCATCGCCGGGCAGCTCGGCGCCCGGGTACTCCTGCTGGACCACTCGGCCAAGGTGGCCGAGAAGATCCGCATCTCCGGCGGCGGGCGCTGCAACTTCACCAACCGCGAGGCGGCGCCGGCGAACTTCCTCTCCGACAACCCGCACTTCTGCCGCTCGGCGCTGGCCCGCTACACGCCGGCCGACTTCATCGCCCTGGTGCAGCGCCACGGCATCGCCTGGCACGAGAAGCACAAGGGCCAGCTGTTCTGCGACCGCTCGGCCGAAGACATCATCGCGATGCTGCTGCGCGAATGCGATGCCGGCGGCGTGACGCGCCGCCAGCCCTGCGCGGTGCGCGCGGTGCGGCGCAGCGACGCTGGCTTCGAGCTCGACACCGACGCCGGCCCGGTGCGCACGCGCCGGCTCGTCGTCGCCACTGGCGGGCTGTCGATCCCGAAGATCGGCGCCAGCGACTTCGGCTACCGGATCGCCCAGCAGTTCGGCCACCGCATCGTGCCGACCCGGCCCGGCCTGGTGCCCCTGACCTTCGATGCCGCGCTGTGGGCGCCGTTCGTGCCCCTGGCCGGGGTGTCGCTGGAGGTCGGCATCGAGACCGGCGTCGGCACGGCCCGCGGCCGCTTCGTCGAGGACCTGCTGTTCACCCACCGCGGCCTCAGCGGCCCGGCGGTGCTGCAGGCCTCGAACTACTGGCTGCCGGGCGCGCCGCTGCACATCGATCTCGCGCAGGGCAGCGATCTGGCCGACGCGCTTCTCCAGGCCAAGCGCAGCTCCAGGCGGCAGCTCGGCAACGAGCTGGCCGAACTGCTGCCGCGCCGCCTGGCCGAAGCCTGGCTGGCCAGCCGCCCGGGCTGGGCCGCCAGGCCGGTGGCCGAGATGCGTGACCAGGACCTGCGCGACCTCGCCCGGCAGGCCCAGCACTGGGAGATCGTGCCGGACGGCACCGAGGGCTACCGCAAGGCCGAGGTCACGCTGGGCGGGGTGGACACCCGCGAACTGAGCTCGCAGTCGATGGAAAGCAGGCTCGCGCCGGGCCTGCACTTCATCGGCGAGGTGGTCGACGTGACCGGCTGGCTTGGCGGTTACAACTTCCAGTGGGCCTGGGCCAGCGCCGCCGCCTGCGCCCGTGCCCTGGCGGAGCGGCCACCCGAGAGTGCCCACTGACCGCCGGCTTGCCAGGGCCGGAATCCGACATATAATCGACGTCTTTGCTGGCAAACCCGCGCCGCGATTGCGGAACTTGCGGCAGGCAGGAATCCGGACCCTTCTGCCCGCTGCGACCCGCAACACCGAGCGCAATTCAACACTTCATCTGTACATGACTACGATTCGCGTCAAAGAGAATGAGCCGTTCGACGTGGCACTGCGCCGCTTCAAGCGCA
>CAZVLY010000483.1:0-2717 GCA_964628175.1 uncultured Piscinibacter sp.
CCTGGGCGCGCCAGTCGGCTCGGCCCTGGTCGGCTCGAAGGAACTGATCGCCCGGGCCAAACGGGCGCGCAAGATGGCCGGCGGCACGATGCGCCCGGCCGGCATCCTGGCCGCGGCCGCCATGCATGCGCTGGACCGCCACATCGACCGGCTGGCCGACGACCATGCCCGCGCCCGGCGCCTGGCCGACGGCCTGCAAGGCCTGCCCGGCGTCGCGGTGCAGGCGCCGCAGACCAACATGGTGTTCATCGATCTGCCACGCGAGCGTGCCGCTGCCGCGGTGGCAGCGCTGCGCGAGGAGGGTGTGCTGAGCACCGGCCTGTACCAGCTTCGCCTGGTCACCCACCTCGACGTGAACGACGAGCAGATCGACCAGGCCATCGCCGCGCTGCGCCGCGCGCTGCACTGACCGCCAGACCCACGGGAAAGCGACCATGACCATCACCAACACCGAAGCCCTGACCCGCACGATCGAGCACCGCGAGATCTTCCACGACGAGATGCTCGCGCTGATGCGTCGCATCATGGGCGGCGAGATGTCGCCGGTGATGATGGCGGCACTGCTGATCGGCCTGCGCGTCAAGAAGGAGACCATCGGCGAGATCACCGCCGCCGCGCAGGTGATGCGCGAGTTCTCCACCAAGGTCGAAGTGGCCGACCGCACGCACCTGGTCGACATCGTCGGCACCGGCGGCGACGGCTCGCACACCTTCAACATCTCGACCTGCTCGATGTTCGTGGCCGCGGCCTGCGGCGCGCGCGTCAGCAAGCACGGCAATCGCAGCGTCTCCAGCAAGTCCGGCAGCGCCGACGTGCTCGAGGCGCTGGGCGTGAGCTTGTCACTGCCGCCGGCGGCGATCTCGCGCTGCATCGCCGACACGGGCATCGGCTTCATGTTCGCGCCCAACCACCACCCTGCGATGAAGAACGTGGCGCCGGTGCGCAAGGAACTCGGCGTACGCACCATCTTCAACATCCTGGGGCCGCTGACCAACCCGGCCGACGCGCCGAACATCCTGATGGGTGTGTTCCACCCGGATCTCGTCGGCATCCAGGTCCGTGCGCTGCAGCGCCTGGGTGCCGAGCATGCGCTGGTCGTCTATGGACGCGACGGCATGGACGAGGTGTCGCTGGGTGCCGCCACCCTGGTGGGCGAGTACAAGGACGGCGGCATCCGCGAGTACGAGATCCACCCCGAGGACTTCGGCCTGACGATGGCGAGCAACCGCACGCTGAAGGTCGAGACGCCCGAGCAGAGCAAGGCGATGCTGCACGCGGTGCTCGACAACGAGCCCGGCCCGGCGCGCGACATCGTGCTGCTCAACGCCGGCGTGGCGCTGTACGCCGCCAATGTCACGGCGACCATGGCCGACGGCGTGGCGCTGGCGCGCGAGGCGCTGGCTTCGGGCAAGGCGCTGGCCAAGATGCACCAGTTCGTCGGCCGCACCAAGGAGTTGGCCGCGGCATGAGCGACATCCTGGACAAGATCGTCGCGGTCAAGCGCGAGGAGATCGCCGCCGCGCGTCGCCGGCGCGACCCGAACTCGCTGCGCCGCGATGCCGAATCGCTCGGCGGGCAGCGCGACTTCGCCGGCGCGCTGCGCGCCAAGGTCGCCGCCGGCCGGGCTGCCGTGATCGCCGAGGTCAAGAAGGCCAGCCCGAGCAAGGGCGTGCTGCGCGAGCACTTCGTGCCGGCAGACATCGCCAGCAGCTACGAGCGCGGCGGCGCCGCCTGCCTGAGCGTGCTGACCGACGTGCAGTTCTTCCAGGGCCACGCCGACTACCTGCAGCAGGCCCGCGCGGCCTGCGCCTTGCCGGCGCTGCGCAAGGACTTCATGGTCGACGCCTACCAGGTGTTCGAGGCGCGGGCGATGGGCGCCGACTGCATCCTGCTGATCGCCGCCTGCCTCGACGACGCGCTGATGGCCGACCTGGAGGCGCAGGCCCTGGCACTGGGCATGGCGGTGCTGGTCGAAGTGCACGATGGTGCCGAACTCGACCGGGCGCTGCGTCTGAAGACACCCCTGGTGGGCATCAACAACCGCAACCTGCGCACGTTCGAGGTCACGCTGGACACCACGCTGGGTCTGCTGCCCGAGGTTCCGAAGGACCGGCTGCTCGTCACCGAGAGCGGCATCCTCGGCCCGGCGGACGTGAAGCGCATGCGCGACGCGAACGTGCACGCCTTCCTGGTCGGCGAAGCCTTCATGCGCGCCGCCGACCCGGGCGCGGCGCTGGCGAGCCTGTTCGCGTGACGGCCGACGACCTGCCGGCGGCCTGCGCCGGCCTGCCCTCGGCCTGGGCGCAGGCCTTGCCCGGCTGGACGCCGCAGCGCTTCGCCGACGTGATCGCCCGAGTTCGCGAGGCCTCGGGCACGAAGGAGATCGCGCCGAACGACCCCTTTCGCGCCCTGCGCTTCCAGCCGCCCGAAGGGGTGAAGGTGGTGGTATTCGGCCAGGACCCCTATCCGAAGCCGGGTCATGCCGACGGGCTGGCCTTCTCGGCCGGCCACGGCAAGCCCGCCTCGCTACGCCGCATCTTTCAGGTTCTTGCCGAAGACAGACCGGGGTTCAAGCCGCCGCCGGTGTGGAAACTCGACGGCTGGGCACGCCAGGGGGCCCTGCTGCTGAACCCGACCTTGACCATCGAGGTGGGCCGCATCGGCAGCCACATGGGTTGTGGTTGGCAGGCGCTCACATCCGATATCGTCAAGGTTCT
>CAZVLY010000484.1:0-2709 GCA_964628175.1 uncultured Piscinibacter sp.
CGCCATCGAAGGCGTAGACGATGAGGTCGCCGCGCGCCAGCGGCATGGGCCCGTGGTCGACCACGACGATCCGGTAGGGAAGGCTGGCCGTCCAGTTGAAGAGGACGGGAAGTACCGGTGTGTGGTGGATGAAGACGCGGGTCAGCGCCAGTACCCAGATCGCGCCGAAGATCGCGAACACCAGCCGGTATCGCCTGGCGTCGGCGATCACCGTTCGGGCACCGGCGCCCAGCCAGGCCAGCAACCTGACGTAGCGCAGACCGGGGCGTGTGATGACGTTCATCGAGCATCCAACTTGGTCTTCAGCACTGCTGTCAGATCGAGCGTGCGTGCAGTAGGCCCGGCCACTGCGCTCTTCAGCACCACGAGGCAGCGACAGTCCGCGGGCAATTCCTCGAGTGCCCGGGGCAACCGCCTCGCGAAGCTGGTCGCCAGGTCCATGGCCTGCTGCCGGTCCGCATCCGAGTTGCCGCGGGTCATCAGCGCGGCGAACTCGGCTTCCTTGAGCCGGTAGATCTCGGCGACATCGACCACCCCGATGATCTGCGCGGGACGCACCACGAGGCGGTCGTAGGCCAGCAGGCCGCAGGCCGTGACGAGCACGGATACGCACACAGTCATCGCGCCACCGAGCAGTGCCTGCTTCATACGCTGTGGCCCCGGCGGCGAAGCAGTTCGGTGATGGCGTCGTCGATCGAGAGGCCAGCGCTGCGCAATTCGTCCAGCGGCGCGTTGTCCTCCAGCTTGTTGCTGAACAGCAGATGGCTGAACGGGTCGAGGATGTTGCGTGCAACGCCCTCGCCGACCGGGGACGACACGTAGCACTCCGAGAAGACGCCGGGTTCGGTGCGCAGGGACTGCAGCAGTCGCTTCTTCGACTCGTCCATCGTGATGCGGCCACGCCGGCCGAGCAGTTCGATCGACTCGGCCTTCTGGCGCAGCAGGAAGACCCAGTCCGAGCAGTTCAGCGCGGCCTCCATCTGGGCCGAGCCGTAAAAGTCGTCGGCACTCTGGGTCGCGGTGCCGAGCGCGCCGCCGTACTTGCGTGCCCGCCGTGCGGCTTCCTCGACGACGGCGGCCTTCACCGGATCATCCGAGCCGATGTCGCCGAGCTGCTGCTTCAGTTCGTCGATG
Source organism: uncultured Piscinibacter sp. (assembly GCA_964628175.1). Taxonomy (GTDB): domain Bacteria; phylum Pseudomonadota; class Gammaproteobacteria; order Burkholderiales; family Burkholderiaceae_C; genus Piscinibacter. The sequence goes on from CAZVLY010000484.1 coordinate 1,135, forward strand.
AACAGCACCTTCTTGCGGTCGCGGGACAGGTACATCTGCCCCGTGATCTGGTACATCAACAGGATGTTGACGACGGCGTGCAGTTCCGGCTTGCGCTTGAGCTCCTCGTTCTCGATGACCATGAAGTCGTTCGAGAAGTCGATGTTGTTGCGGCCTTCGAAGAAGCGTGCGTACTCGCCGTCCCGGGTGTACGGGTTCAGCATGACGGCCAGGTCCTTGACGCGCTGATCGCCGTTCAGGCCGAGCTCGGGCATGCTGCCGGTCTTGAAGGCGTCACGCAGGCCGGTGATCGTCAGATCGCGCCCGTATTCCTTGTAGAGCTTGAGCGCCATCGCCCCCAGGGCCTTGAGCTGCACCTCCTCGAGCGTCCGGCCCATGGAGCACATCTTGGCCAGCGCCGGCTTGAGCATGTCGATGTCTTCGTTGATGCCCCCTTCCACCGTGCCATCGGCCGCGACACACTCGTCCGTGACGACGCTGAACGGATTGAGGTTGATCTTGGAGTCGGAGCGGAATTCGATGTAGGTGCCGCCCGCCTTCTTGCAGAGCTTCTCGAAGGAGCGGCCGAGGTCCAGCATCCACACCCGGGCACCGATCGAGCGGTAGGACCAGGCCATCTCGTTCATCAGGACCGACTTGCCGGAGCCTGGCGCGCCGATGATGGCGAAGTTGTAGTTGCCCAGGTCGTTGTCGTAGACGTCCAGCGTCATCAGCTGGCCCCGGCGTCCGCCGAACAGCATCGTGGGCGTACGCGTGCCGCGCCACTCGGCGATGAGGGGCGCCAGGTGGATGGCATTGCCCATGGTCTTGCGTGTGACGCGGCGCATCTTCCGCAGGTCGCCATGGAAGCGCGGCGACATCGTCATCGGCAGGCTCGCGATCAGGGCCTGCCGGTGCATGTACACGTCGGCGTTCAGCTCGAAACCCCGTGCGCGCCAGATTGCCTTGGCAGTCTCCTGGGCCTGAACCGCCCTGTCGGGCTGCGTGAACAGGGCGAGCTGGTGATACAGGCTCACGATGGCGCCGCCGGCATCGATCACGTCGGCGGCGGCAGTCCAGTCGCGGGCCTTCTTGCCGACATCGGGCATGACCACCGCCATCTTGCTGCCCGCGTTCTGCGTTGCGCGCACATGGTTGGCGGTCACCGTGTTCCGGGTCGCATTGGGATCCAGGACATGCACGCCCATCGTAAGCAGGAACGGGGCGTTGTACTGGAGCGCCGGTTGCATCAGGTCGCCGATGAGCGACCCCATCTGCCAGAGGCCGAAGCGCTCAGGGAACGACTTGATCGAGAAGAAGCGCACGTCGAGGCCTGCGTCGCCACCTTCCTTCCACAGGTGCAGGCCGTTGGCCCTCGCATCCTGGATCGTGTCGTGGTCGACGATCTGGTCGCGGATCTCGCGGCCGTCGTCGTAGTGGAGATCGGGTGCGTGGGTGCTCGTGATCGGGCTGGCCCGCTACGCCTTCGTGGCTGCCGGCTGGCTCCTGCCGTGGCTGCGCGGATCCTTGCCACCCCGGTACTGGCGCAAGGTGGTGGCCGCCGCGCAGGGGATCGTCCTGACGGTGGTGGCGGCC
>CAZVLY010000485.1:0-480 GCA_964628175.1 uncultured Piscinibacter sp.
ACTCGACGAGCTCTACCGCATCCCGACGCGCGTCGTGCACACGGCGCCGCTGATCGCCCGATGGGTTGCGGCTCAGGTCGAGCGCCCGCTGTTGATCGGCCCCGACTCGGAGAGCGAGCAATGGGTCGCTGAGGTTGCCGCCGCCGCCGGCGCGCCCTGGACCGTGCTGCAAAAGATCCGTCGCGGCGACCGCGACGTCGAGGTCAGCCTGCCGGATGTGTCGGCCTGGCAGGACCGCCATCCGGTGCTGGTCGACGACATCGTCTCGAGCGCACGCACCATGATCCAGGCGGTGGCCAGCGTGCGCCGCGTCGGACTGCCGGCACCGCTGTGCATCGGCGTGCACGCGCTGTTCGCGCCGGGCGCCTATGAAGAACTGCTGGCCAGCGGGCCGGCCCGCGTGCTCACCTGCGACACGGTGCCGCACGCATCCAACGAGATCAGTGTCGTCGAGCCGCTGGCGCGCGCCCTGGAAGAGGT
>CAZVLY010000485.1:490-891 GCA_964628175.1 uncultured Piscinibacter sp.
GGGAACCACATCGTGAACAACAATCGACCGCCCCTGGTCTGGCGGCTGTGGCTGCTCATCGCGCAGGTGATCGCGGTGTCGGCCGGCCTGCTGATCGCCTGGAAGGCGTTCGGGCCCGAGCCCGTGGCGCCGGCCCGCACCGATGTCGTGGCGCTGCGCGAGGCGCCGCACGCCGACACGTCGGCGTCGGCACCAAACGGCAAGGCCGTCATGACGCGCCTCGAGGGCGGCTTTCGCGCGGCGGCGGCCAAGGCCTCGGCCTCGGTCGTCAACATTTACACGCGCAAGGCACCACCACGGCAGTTGCCCGGCTGGCTGCGGCCCTATGGTGGCTCCGCCGAGGAGGCGGCGCAGGGCCAATCCAGCCTGGGCTCCGGCGTCATCGTCGCCACCCAGGGTTT
>CAZVLY010000485.1:901-2704 GCA_964628175.1 uncultured Piscinibacter sp.
GCGGGCCGACGGCTACATCCTGACCAACAACCACGTCGTCGAGGGCGCCGACGAGATTGCCGTGATGCTGCCCGGCGGCAAGGTGGCCGAGGCGCGCGTCGTCGGCACCGACCCAGAGACCGACCTCGCCGTGCTGCGTATCGAGGTCAAGGGTTTGCAGCCGATCACCTTCGCCGATCCGGCGTCGGTGCAGATCGGCGACATCGTGCTGGCCGTCGGCGATCCGTTCGGCGTGGGCCAGACGGTGACGCAGGGCATCGTCAGCGCGACGGGCCGCAACCGTCTCGGCATCAACACCTTCGAGAACTTCATCCAGACCGATGCGGCCATCAACCCGGGCAATTCGGGCGGTGCGCTGGTCGACGCGTCCGGTCACCTGGTGGGCATCAACACCGCGATCTACTCGCGCAGCGGTGGATCGCAGGGCATCGGGTTCGCGATCCCGGTGAGCCTCGCGCGGCAGGTGATGGAGCAGATCATCGCCACCGGCCGCGTCAGCCGCGGCTGGCTCGGCGTGAGTGCCCGAGACGTCATCCACGAGACGACCGGCGCCGCAGCCGGTGCCGCACTCGTCGCCGTGCAGCGCAGTGGCCCGGCCGACCGCGCCGGCCTGCGTGCCGGCGACACCGTCGTCTCGATCAACGGCAAGGAGATCAGCGACACCGCCGCGCTCATCAACGAGACGGCCGCGCTGAGCCCGGGCACGCAGGCGCAGTTCAAGATCCTGCGTGGCCGCGAGGCCGTCTCGCTCGCGGTGGAGTTGGGCCGACGCCCGGTCACGCGCAAGCCATGAGAGCGGCATCCCGTGCTGCGCGTCGCACTCCAGTCGGGCCTGCTGCGCACCCTGCTGCGGCGGGCCGACAGCCCCGCATTTCCGGCGGTGGTGGGTGCGGTGGCGCTCGGTGCGGCGCTCTCGATGTCCGTGTCCTTTGCAACCCTGCTGGTGGCGGCGGTGCTGATGGCGCGGCGCCGCTGGAGCGGCATCGCCGTGGGCGCCAGCCTGGGCGCGGCGCTGGGCGCGGCCGTGCTGTACCTGGTGTTCCACCACCTTGGCTGGGCGCGGCTCTTCGCCGCCTATCCCGACGTCGTGCGTTCGTCCGCCTGGAACGACGCAACGCGCTGGTTGTCCGCCTACGGCGTCGTGGCACTGCTCGTCATCGCCGCCACGCCGCTGCCGCTCACGCCGGCGCTGATGTTCGCCGGCATCTCCCGGCTGCCGATCGCCGAGGTGGTGCTCGCGCTGTGGGTCGGCAAGCTGGCCAAGTACCTCGTGTATGCCTGGCTGGCCTCGCGTTTTCCGGAACGTGCGCTTCGGCGCGGTCAGCGGCACGCCGATGCGCTGCGCATCATCGTCGCCCGTGCCCTGTCGGCCACGCCGGCGCGGCGGAACGATGCCGCGTCCCCCGGGGAGCGCCGGTGACGATGCCCGCAAAGCCGCGGTCGCGACCGCCCCCCCACCTGCTGCAGGAGGTCTGCTGATGTGCTTCTCCGCGCCAGCCAGCTTCGCCGCCGGCACCGCGTTGTTGGTCGTCGGCGCAGCCACCGTGCGCCGCGCGCGCCTGCGCTCCGAACTGCCGTACGCCTGGATACCGGTCCTCTTCGGCATCCAGCAACTGCTCGAGGGCGCGCTCTGGCTGACCTTCCCGGACCGCGCGCCGCTGCTCAACACGGTGCTGACGCACGCCTACTCGTTCTTCTCGCACGTGCTCTGGCCGATCTACGTGCCGCTGGCTGCGCTCGCGCTCGAAGCGGTGCCCTGGCGGCGGCGGGTGCTGGTCGCCATCGCCACCGCCGGCACCGCCG
>CAZVLY010000486.1:0-2687 GCA_964628175.1 uncultured Piscinibacter sp.
TGGACGAGCAGGCGCAGCCGCGCGCCGGCCGCGAGGCGCGCCGCGAACTGCTGTGGGCCTGCGCGCTGCACGAGATGGGCATGATGGTGTCGCACCACGACCACCACCGCCACAGCGCCTATCTGGTGGCGCACGCGGATGCGCCGGGCTTCTCGCAGAGCCAGCAGCGCCGCGTGGCCGACCTGGTGCTCGGCCAGCGCGGCGGGTTGCGCAAGGTGGAGGCCAGCCTGACGCAGGAGACCTTCGGCTGGCAGGTGCTGTGCCTGCGGCTGGCGATCATCAAGTGCCATGCGCGCGGCCCGATCAGCGCCGAGGTGCTGTCGCTCGCGCGCAGCGGCACGCAGGCGAGCCTGGACTTCCCGGCCGACTGGGCCGCATCGCACCCGCGCACGCTGTTCCTGCTGCAGGAGGAGGCGCAGGCCTGGTCGCGTGGTGGCGTGCTGAAGCTGAACCTGCGCAGCTGACCGCCCCGAACTCAGCCGCGGTGCTCCAGCCGCGCCTTCAGGAAGCCGCTGGCCGCGTAGCGCGTGACCCGCGCGTAGTGGCGATCGGCCAGGCGCTGAACCATCGCGCTGTAGGCATCCATCAGCTCCGGGCGGATGCTGAAGTGGTCGTAGTTGACGACCACGTCGACCCGCGCGCCGATCGGCGCCACGCGGCGCGACACCTCGGTCTCGATCTCGGCGATGTCCTGCGCGCTGTCGACGGCCAGGCCTTCGAAGTTGATGAACAGAACGCGGCCGCGCTCGTCGAACTCGATGCGCTCGGCCAGCGGCAGGGTCAGCATGCGTTCGCGCAGGTTCATCGGCGCGTCGTCGAACAGCGCGGCGTCCATCAGCCGCAGTTCCGGGCTGATGGCCGGCGTGAAGTCCATCTGCGCGAGGATGTGCCGCTCCAGGTCGATGCCCGGCGCGATCTCGATCAGCTCCAGCCCGCCCGATTCGGCCAGCCGGAACACGCAGCGCTCGGTGACGTAGAGCACGCGCTGGCCGCGCGAGCGCGCGCGCTCGCCGCTGAAGGTGCGGTGCTCGACCTCGCGCACGAACTTCTTCTGCGTGCCCTCGCTGACGATGTGCACCTGACCGCCCTCGATCTTCACCTGCAGGTCGCCGGCGGTGAAGGTGCCGACGAACACCACCTCGCGCGCCGACTGGCTGATGTTGATGAAGCCGCCGGCCCCGGCCAGGCGCGGGCCGAACCGGCTCACGTTCAGGTTGCCCTGCGCATCGGCCTGCGCGAGGCCGAGCACCGCCACGTCGAGCCCGCCGCCGTCGTAGAAGTCGAACTGGTTGGGCTGGTCGATGATGGCCTGCGTGTTCACCGCCGCGCCGAAGTTCAGCCCGCTGGCCGGGATGCCGCCGATCACGCCGGGCTCGGCGGTCAGCGTGAGCAGGTCGATCACCTCCTCTTCCGCCGCCACGTCGGCCACGCCCTCGGGCATGCCGATGCCCAGGTTGACCACCGCGTTGCGGTGCAGTTCCAGCGCCGCGCGGCGCGCGATCAGCTTGCGCTCGCCCATGGCCATGGGTGCGAGCGTGTTCGCCGGCACGCGGATCTCGCCGGCGAAGGCGGCGCTGTACTGCGTCACGAAGGTCTGCATGTGGTGCTCGGGCTTCTCGGCCACCACCACGCAGTCGACCAGCACGCCGGGGATCTTCACCTGCCGCGGGTTCAGCGAGCCGCGTTCGGCCAGCCGCTCCACCTGCGCGATCACCACCCCGCCGCTGTTGTGCGCCGCCATCGCGATGGCCAGCGCCTCCAGCGTGAGCGCCTCGCGCTCCATCGTCAGGTTGCCGTCGGCATCGGCGGTGGTGGCGCGGATGATGCCCACGTGGATCGGGAAGGCCTTGTAGAAAAGCACCTCCTCGCCGTCGATCTCCATCAGCCGCACCAGATCGTCGCGGGTCGCCGCGTTGATCTTGCCGCCGCCATGGCGCGGGTCGACGAAGGTGCCCAGGCCGATGCGGCTGAGCGTGCCCGGCTTGCCCGCCGCGATGTCGCGGAACAGGTGCGTGATCACGCCCTGCGGCAGGTTCCAGGCCTCGATCTGCCCGGCCACGGCGAGCGCCTGCAGCTTCGGCACCAGGCCCCAGTGGCCGCCGATCACGCGCTTGACGAGGCCGGCATGGCCGAAGTGATTGAGCCCGCGCTCCTTGCCGTCGCCCTGCCCCGCGGCATAGACCAGCGTCAGCGCGCGCGGCGAGCCGCTGCCCGTCTCGGCCTCGGTGGCGAGGAAGCGCTGCTCCAGCGCCACCGCGATGCCTTCGGCGAAACCGATGCCGACAAAGCCGCCGGTGGCCACGGTATCGCCGTCGTGGATCAGCCTCACGGCCTCCGCGGCGGTGACGATCTTGTTCGGGCGGGCCGGGTTCGAAGCGCCGGTCTTGGCCGGGTTGAGGTGCATGGCGTGTCTCCTGTCGCGGGGCCGGCCCAGTCTACGGGCCGCGCGAGCGTGTAGGCTTCGGCGGGATCAAGTCCCGGCGCATGAACCCCGACACCTCACTCCTGCTCGTCGACAGCATCACCGAAGCCATCGGCCCCGGGGCCGGCCGCTGCGTGGTCAGCGGCTCGCACGGCGGCATCAGCGCGGGGCGCTTCGCGGTGCAGGCGCGCGTGCGGCTGGCGGTGTTCAACGATGCCGGGGTCGGCCGCGACCGGGCCGGCATCGCCGCGCTCGACCTGCTGCA
>CAZVLY010000487.1:0-2678 GCA_964628175.1 uncultured Piscinibacter sp.
GTGAAGGCGAACTTGAACAGGTTGTCGTTGCCCGCACCGAGGAACTGCGCCCAGAAGAACGGCGCGAAGCGCCGCTGGCCGAGCAGGGCGAACTGGTTCGGGTGGTCGTGGGGGGTGCTCAAGCGCTCGCCTCCGGTGATTCTTGTCGTCTGGTTCATCGGATCACCTGGACGTTGCCGCCCAGGCCGCTGCGATTCAACCACGCGAACACCGAGTCGACGGTGACGGTCTCGATGCGGTCCGTGAATCGCTTCTCGTTCGGGTGGTCGTCGAAGGCCACGTTCACGGCGGTGGCGCGCGCACCGAGCCGCGTGAAGGCATTCAGGTGCAGCGTGGTTGGCTCGTAGCCCTGCAGCTTCAGCCAGGCCTGGGCGCGCTCGCGGCTCGTCGCCGCCGGGTCCTGGGTCATCGCCAGCGTCTCCAGCGCCCATTGGTTGGACTGCTGGTAACGCTGCGACCAGGGGTAGGCGACCATGCTGTAGGCCGGCGTGTTCAGGCGGGTGACGCGGCCGTTGTCGCGCAGCGCCTCGAGCAGCTTCGCCTGCACCGCCGGCGTGGGGATCACGACGCCGGCCTGGTACTCGAACAGGTCGTCGAGGAAGAACTCGCCCAGGCCCTGCCGGTACAGCGCCGCCTGCGCGCTGCCGCACTGGTTGAGCTTGTGCACGACGCGCCAGCGCGCGCCGTCGCGGTAGGCCAGGCCGAGGTGCGACCAGGCCAGGCCGTACTTCGAGAGGTCCTGCCCGGCGCGGGCCAGCACCACCACCTGCGCGCCGCTCGCATCGAGTGCGCGGGCGGTGCGCTCGGCCAGCGTCATCGCGCGCTGCACGTTGATTGCCTGCGGCGCCTTGTTCTCGCAGGAGCGGCCGGCCTGCGCGGCAGTCGCGGCGAGCGACAACGCCAGCGTGATGGCAAGGGCGGCTCTCATCGTGTCAGCCGCTCGTTGTGCAGCAGCGCGGCGCCGATCTCGTTGGGGATGTAGGCGATCGCCTTGCCAGCGGCCGAGAGCACCCAGCCGGCGCTGAAGGCGGTCACCACCACGGCCGTGCCTGCGGCCACCGACAGGCCGCCGGCAGCCGCGGCCGACAGCGTGACGCTGGCCCGTGCGCCGTCGGAGGCGCGCTCCAGCACCCACACCGTGCCCTCGGCCGAGGCCTCCACGGCCACCACCGTGAGCATCACGCCGCCGGAGAGGATCATCACCGGCGCGGCCACCGACACGGCGATCGGCAGCGCCGACAGCACGCTGGCGTCCGAGGCGTTGGCGTGGGCCCGCGCCGGGCCGTGCAGGCTGGCCGCCAGCACGGCGGCGGCCAGCATCGAGCGAATCAAGGTCGTGTTCATTCTGTGCCTCACTGTTCGTTGGCCGGGTGGCGGGCGTGGCGCAGCAGCTCGGCCAGGCGCGCCTCGTGCGCGTCGCGCAGCGTCTTGGCCAGCGTGAACACGCTGGAGATCAGGAACATCCAGCTCACGCCGAGGAAGGCCTTGTAGGTCGGGTTCACGTCCATGCGCCACAGGCCCCAGCCGGTCAGGCCCATCGCCAGCGCGAAGCCGCCCCACACCACCGTGCCCCACATCGGCGTGTCGACGCGGCTCGCCTGGTTGTCGCGCACGTACTTGGCGACGGCGAAGGCGGCCGAGAGGCAGAAGCCGTAGCCCATCACCATGAAGGCGCGGTCCAGGTCCTGGCCGGGCAGGTAGGCCAGGCCGATGGCGCACAGGCTGGCGGCGATGGCGAAGGAGATCCAGACCTGGGCCTTCCAGGCCTTGGTGTCTTGTTGGATCGTGGCGCTGTTCATGCAAATCCCTGTCGGGTGGTTGAAGGTGACCCCATGTTCGGGTGTGGCGAACCGGGTATCCATCCCCCGCAGGAGGGTTGCAGGCCCAGGGGCTCCCGGTATCTCATGGCGGTACTTTTCGGGAGTTCTGAGCATGAGCACGACCCACGATCTCGTGGCCGCATTGAAAGCCGAGCTGAAGGCCGCCGGCCTGACCTACGCCGACCTGGCCCAGGAGCTCGGCATGGCCGAGTCCAGCATCAAGCGCATCTTCGCCAAGGGCGACATGCCGCTGTCGCGCATCGACGAGGTGCTGCGGGTGCTGAAGATGGATTTCGCCGATCTCGCGCGCAAGATCGCCGACGCGCAGCCGCTGCGCCGCGAGCTCACGCACGAGCAGGAGGCCGCGGTGATCGCCGACCGCAAGCTGCTGCTGATGGCGATCTGCGCCTTCAGCCAGTGGACCTTCGAGCAGATCGTCGCCACCTACACCGTCACCGAGGCGGAGTGCGTGAAGTACCTCGTGCAGCTCGACAAGCTGGGCATCATCGAGCTGCGCCCGCTGAACCGCTACCGCCTCAAGGTGGCCAAGGGCTTCCGCTGGCGGCCGCACGGGCCGGTGATGCAGTACTTCCGCGAGCACGTGGCCGACGATTACTTCAGCGGCGGCTTCGACGGCGAGGGCGAGATGCTGATGATGGTGCACGGCCAGATCGGCAAGAGCCTGGCCGCCACCTTCGCCGAGCGCATGCAGCGCATCGGGCAGGACTTCGCGCAGCAGCACCTGGCCGACCAGAAGCTCGGCCCCGACCAGAAGCGCCCCTACACCCTGGTGGTGGGCATGCGCTCCTGGCTGTTCGCGGCCTTCCGCGACCTCAAGCGGGACGCGGGGGCTTCAGC
>CAZVLY010000488.1:0-2648 GCA_964628175.1 uncultured Piscinibacter sp.
TGAGCCTGATGAAATAAGGCGGGTGGAGGGCACGCCGGGGGCGTTTCGCGGGGCGATCGGCCCTGTCTCCCCGGTGTGGTCGTTGTGGCTGGCGGTCGGCCTGCAATCGGCCGATCGACCCTGGCTGGAGTCCCGCGATGAAGACTGTTCCCGTCCATGAGGCGGAAGCCCGGCTCTCCGAGTTGCTGGCTGCCGTCGAACTCGGTGAGGAAATCACCATCACCCGACATGGCCGGCCCGTTGTCAAGCGACACCAGGAATTGACCCCCTGGCGACATCAGGAACTGACCCCCCTACGCGGGTTGATGACTGGTTGATGGGGCCACGGGCTGGTGGAACACTGCCCCGGCGCGACGCTTGTCTTTGAGGCGGTAGCTATCACCGCGGATGGTGATGACGTGGCTGTGGTGCAGCATGCGGTCGAGGATGGCGGTGGCGGCGATCGCGTCGCCAAAGACCACGCCCCATTCGGATACGGTGCGGTTGCTGGTGATGAGGAAGCTGCCGCGCTCATAGCGCCGCGACACCAGCTGGAAGAACAGGTGGGCAGCCTTGGGCTCGAACGGTAGGTAGCCGAGCTCATCGATGATCAGCAGCTTCGGCTTGGCGTAGTGCGCCAGCTTCTCGTCCAGGCGGCCTGCGGCATGCGCTTGGGCGAGGCTCGCCACCAGCGCCGGTGCGGTGACGAACAGCACGCTGTAGCCACTCAGGATGGCCTCGCGCCCGAGGGCGATGGCCAAGTGAGTCTTGCCGACACCGGGTGGCCCCAGCAGCAGCAGGTTCTCGCCGTGGGCCACCCAGCGGCAGGCCGCCAATTCGCGGATCTGCCGTTCATCCACGCTGGGCTGGGCCGCGTAGTCGAAGCCGGCCAGCGTGGCGATGCAGGGGAAGTGTGCAATGCGCGTGCCCATCTGGATGCGCCGTTCGTCCTTGCGTGCAATCTCACGCTGGCACAGGAAGGCCAGGGTCTCCCGGAGCGTCAGCTCCTGACGGGCGGCTTCGTCGAGCAGGCTGTCCAGTTGATCGCGGATGGCCGTCAGGTGCAGCCGCGTCAGCATGTTCATCAGGTGTTCGTGGGCGATCATCAGAAGCGCCCGCCCGCGACCGCCTCATAATCGGCGAGGGGCCGTGCCAGCGCCCCCGACAGGGGCGCCGCAGGCGCCACAGACGGGGGCGCTGGCACGGCAGGCGCCGCCTCACCCTCCGTTCTGGGTTGAAAGGCCCGCCCCACCAGGCCGTCGAAGTGGGCCGGCTCAATGGCCCGTTGCCGCTGTCCGCTCAGCACCGCGTGGTGCGCCACCGCCTGACCGCCATGGCGCACCACGACGCTGTCGGCCTCCACCAGCACGCTCACCGACTCGCCGATCAGGCGCCACGGCACGCTGTAGCGGTTCGTATCCACCTCGACACAGGCTTCGCTGCTCACCACCCGCTGCAGTTCTCGCGCCAGGGCAAAGGGCGGCTTGCCGGCAAGCGGCTGCAGGGCTGTGCGCTCGTCGCGCTCAAAGCGCAGCCGCGGCGCCTCTGCCGTCGTCCCATGGCAGCGCACGTCGGACACCTCTCGCTGCCAGCGCACAAGGTGGGCCGACAGGGCCTCCCAACTGGCGAAGACGTGGCCGGCCAGCGCGTTCTTCTTCACATAGCCCACGCCGTTCTCGTCCTTGCCCTTGGTCTGGGGCCGGAAGGGCGCGCAGGCCTTGGGCGTGAAACCCCAATGCCGGGCAAAGGCCAGCAAGCGTTCGTTGAACGTCACTTCACGCGTCTGCACGTCATGCGCGAGAACCAGCGCCCGGGCGTTATCCAGCAACACCTCGCGCGGGATGCCGCCGAAGTGGGCAAAGGCGCCTTCCAGGCCCGCCAGCCAGGCCGCCTGTCGCTCGTGGCCAAAGGCCGCCACATATCCGAGCCGCGAATAGCCCAGTGTCGCCACGAACACATGCACCTTCTGCCGGGCCCCATCGATCTCTACCGTGGCCGAGCCAAAATCAATCTGCAGTTGCTGCCCCGGCGCCGTCTCGAAGCGTACCGTCGCCCGCGCCTGTGCCGCCCATTCCGCCCGGTAGCCCCGGCAGGCCCGTTCCACCGTGCGCAGGCTCACCAGGACGCCCTGCTGCCGTTGCAGTTCCTGGCGCACCACGTCGCAGTTGCCGCGGTGCTGTGCAAACTGCGCCTGTAGCCACGCGCCCAGGCCTGCCAACTTCCCTTCCCGGGCTGGCGACCGATACGGCACATACCGTCCCGCTGCCACGTAGCGCTTGACCGTATTGCGCGCAACCCCCAACTCCTGCGCAATGCGCTTTGTGCCCCACCCTAACCGCGCCAACGCCAACATCTGCGCTACTGCTTCTGGCTCCTGCATCCGCTCTCTCCTGCTCACTCGCAGGCCCGAATGCTGCTCTCTTGCTTCCTTCATGACTCCTCCTGGTATGCGTCCAGGGGGTCAATTCTTCCTGTCGCCAGGGGGTCAATTTAATGTGTCGTCTGACACCTGGGAATCGTTGGCACCAACGACCAACTGCCAGACCACCTCCGGGCCGTGCTGGCCGCGGTGGTGGCCGAGCTCCTGCTGCGGCCGATCGACGCGGCAGATGCCCGTGCAGCCCCCCATTTGATCCACTGACGCCCATGGAAAAGTTTTCGCTCATCCC
>CAZVLY010000489.1:0-2646 GCA_964628175.1 uncultured Piscinibacter sp.
CAAGCCCTCTTGGTGCGATGCAGCATTCTAGGAACATTGCTTGCATGGTGCTGTCTGCTGGCGCACAGGGATATCCCGATCGGGCACGAAAAAGGGGCGCAAATCGCGCCCCTCGGGTGTCGCCGGGGTGACAAAGCCGGGCGTCAGGACACCTTGGCGATCGCCGCGACGACCGCATCGATGTTCTTGCTGTTCAGCGCCGCGACGCAGATCCGGCCCGAATCGACGCCATAAATGCGGAACTCGTTGCGAAGACGCTGCATCTGCTCCTTGTTCAGCCCGGAATAGCTGAACATGCCCTTCTGGCGGGTGATGAAGCTGATGTCCTGCTTGACGCCTGCGGCAGCCAGCTTGGTCTGCAGGGCCTGGCGCATCTGCTTGATGCGCACGCGCATGCCCGCGAGTTCTTCTTCCCACATGGCGCGCAGCGCCGGGGTGGTCAGCACCATGGCCACGACCTGCGCGCCGTGGATGGGCGGGTTGGAATAGTTGGTGCGGATGACACGCTTGAGTTGGCTCAGTACGCGGTCGGCTTCGTCCTTGGACTCGCAGACCACGCTGAGCGCGCCGACCCGTTCGCCGTACAGCGAGAAGCTCTTCGAGAAGCTGGTGGCGACGAAGAAGTCGAGCCCGGCGGCCATGAACTGGCCGATCACGGCGCCGTCTTCGGCGATGCCGTGGCCGAAGCCCTGGTAGGCCATGTCGAGGAAGGCCACCAGTCCGCGCGCCTTGACGGCCTGCACCACCTGCGTCCACTGCTCGGCCGTGATGTCGTAGCCGGTCGGGTTGTGGCAGCACGCGTGGAGCACGACGACGGTGCCCGCCGGCGCCGCGTTCAGCGCGCCGAGCATGCCGGCGAAGTCGACGCCCTTGGTCGCGGCGTCGTAGTAGGGGTAGCTCTCGACCTTGAAGCCGGCGCTCTCGAACAGCGCGCGGTGGTTCTCCCAGCTCGGGTCGCTGATCAGCACCTTGGCGCCGGGGTTGATGCGCTTGAGGAAGTCGGCGCCCAGCTTGAGGCCGCCGGTGCCGCCGAGCGCCTGCACGGTGGCGATGCGACCGGCCTTCACGGCGGCGCTGTCGGCGCCGAACACCAGGCCCTGCACCGCCTTGTCGTAGGCGGCGATGCCGTCGATGGGCAGGTAGCCGCGCGCCTTGGGCGCCTCCATCATCAGCTTCTCGGCTTCCTGCACGCACTTGAGCAGGGGCAGCTTGCCGTCGTCGTCGTAGTACACGCCCACGCCAAGGTTGACCTTCGCCGGGTTCGGGTCGGAGGCGAACTGTTCGTTCAGGCCGAGGATCGGGTCGCGCGGGGCCAGTTCGACAGCGGCGAACATCGACGGGGAGGGCGAAGACATGGTCAGTCCTTGTCAGTAGAGCGGGGCGGTGTTTTCCGTTAACCTGTTCGATTGCCTTGCGATCGCGCGAGGTGGGTTAACCCGGAGATTTTATCCGCCATGGCCGACTTGTCCGAAGTCCGCTCCGCCGAGGCGCCCGTGGAGGCACCCGTGGGCGAGTTCGTGAGCTTCCCCGATTCGCCGTTCCAGCTCTTCATGCCCTATCCGCCGGCGGGGGACCAGCCCGCGGCCATCGCCCAGCTCGTCGAGGGCATCCAGGACGGCCTGAGCTACCAGACGCTGCTCGGCGTGACCGGCTCCGGCAAGACCTTCACGATGGCCAACGTGATCGCCCGCCTGGGCCGCCCGGCGATCGTCTTCGCACCCAACAAGACGCTGGCCGCGCAGCTGTACGCCGAGTTCCGCGAGTTCTTTCCGAAGAACGCGGTGGAGTACTTCGTCAGTTACTACGACTACTACCAGCCCGAGGCCTACGTGCCGCAGCGCGACCTGTTCATCGAGAAGGACAGCTCGATCAACGAGCACATCGAGCAGATGCGCCTGTCGGCCACCAAGAGCCTGCTCGAGCGGCGCGACGTCATCATCGTGGCCAGCGTCAGTGCCATCTACGGCATCGGCAACCCGGCCGACTACCACCGCATGGTGATGACGCTGCGCGTGGGCGACAAGATGGGCCAGCGCGATGTGATCGCGCACCTGATCCGCATGCAGTACCAGCGCAACGAGACCGACTTCTCGCGCGGCACCTTCCGCGTGCGCGGAGACACCATCGATGTGTTCCCGGCAGAGCATTCCGAGCTGGCCATCCGCATCGAACTGTTCGACGACGAGATCGAGACGCTGCAACTGTTCGACCCGCTGACCGGCCGCATCCGCCAGAAGATCCCGCGCTTCACGGTCTATCCGTCGAGCCACTACGTGACGCCGCGCGACCGCGTCGTCGCGGCCATCGAAACCATCAAGGCCGAACTGCGCGAGCGCCTGGACGAACTCGTCAAGTCAGGCAAGCTGGTCGAGGCGCAGCGCCTGGAGCAGCGCACCCGCTTCGACCTCGAGATGCTGCAGGAGGTGGGCCACTGCAAGGGCATCGAGAACTACACGCGGCACCTCTCGGGTGCCGCGCCGGGCGAGCCGCCACCCACGCTGGTCGACTACCTGCCGGCCGACGCGCTGATGTTCCTCGACGAGAGCCACGTGCTGATCGGCCAGTTCGGCGGCATGTACAACGGCGACCGGGCGCGCAAGTCGGTGCTGGTCGAGTACGGCTTCCGCCTGCCCAGCGCGATGGACA
>CAZVLY010000490.1:0-2643 GCA_964628175.1 uncultured Piscinibacter sp.
ACAAGGTCTGGGTGTGCCGGCGCATCGACGTGGCACGGCACTGGAAGCAGGCGCATCCCTACCAGCCGCGGGCCTGAAGCTTGCGTCTCCCGGCATCCCGAACCTGCCCCCACTGGAGACTGCGATGACCGACCGCACCCTCGTTTCCCCGTCGCGCCGCGACTGCCTGCGCCTGGCCGCCGGCGGCGCCGCCGCGCTCGCCCTGCCCGCCCGGGCCGCCTACCCGGAGAAGGCGATCACCGTCGTGGTCACCTTCGCGGCCGGCGGCGCCAGCGACATCGTCGCGCGCGTCATCGGCGAGCAGCTGGGCAGGAAACTGGGCCAGGCGGTAATCATCGACAACAAGCCCGGCGCCGGCGGCAGCATCGGCGGCGCCGCCGTCGCGCGCGCTGCGGCAGACGGGCACACGTTGATGCTGTCGAACTCCACGCCGATCTCGATCGGCCCCTTCGCGCTGGAGAAGCAGCCCTACGACCCGCTGGCCGACTTCACCCACATCGCCTCGATCGGCTCGGCGCCCTGCGTGGTGATGGCCAACCCGGCGGCCGGCATCAACACCATCGTCGATCTGGAGAACGCCGCGCGCAAGGCCGGCAACCTGCAGTTCGGCTCCGGCGGGCCGGCCTCGATCGGCCACATCTGGGGCGAGCTGATGGTGCGCACCATGGGCGTGAAGATGAGCCATGTGCCCTACCGCGGCGGCGCGCCGATGACCACCGACCTGATCGCCGGACTGATCCCGGTGGGCATCGACGTCGTCACCGCCTACGTGCCCTACTTCAAGAGCGGCCAGCTGCGTCCGCTGGCCGTGACCTCGGCGCAGCGCTCGCCGCTGGTGCCCGACGTGCCCAGCGTGCTCGAGTTCGGCCAGCGCAAGCTGGTGCTCGACAACTTCTTCGGCCTCAGCGGCCCGGCCAAGATGCCGGCCGACGTGGTGGCGCGCCTGAACACCGCCGTCAACGAGGTGCTGGCTCAGTCCGACATCAGGAAGCGCCTGCTCGAGCTCGGCGTCTCCGAGACGCCGGGCACCCCCGCGGCCTTCACCGGCTTCGTGCGCGATCAGGTCGCCACGCTGCAGCCGCTGGTGAAAAGCATTCGCGTCACCCTCTGACCCGCACCGCCCATGCCCCTGACCCTGCCCCAGCTCAACGCCGCCTCGCCTGACGAGGCGGCCGCCCTGCTCGACGGCCTGTACGAGCACTCGCCCTGGATCGCGCAGCGTGCGCTGGCCAAGCGCCCGTTCGCCACGCTCGCGCAGCTCAAGCGCGCGATGGTCGAGGTGCTGCAGGAGGCCGGGCGCGATTCGCAGCTCGCGCTGATCCGCGCTCACCCCGAGCTCGCCGGCAAGGCGATGGTCAGCCGCTCGCTCACCGCCGAGTCGACCAACGAGCAGACCACCTCGGGGCTGACGAACTGCACGGCCGAAGAGTTCGGGCGCATCCAGCAGCTCAACGCCGACTACAACCAGAAGTTCGGCTGGCCATTCATCCTCGCGGTGCGTGGGCCGCGCGGCGCCGGGCTGTCGCGCCGCGAGATCATCGACACCTTCGCGCGCCGGCTGGAGAACCACCCGGACTTCGAGCTCGCCGAGTGCCTGCGCAACATCCACCGCGTGGTCGAGATCCGGCTGAACGACAAGTTCGGATTCGAGCCCGTGCTCGGCAACCAGGTCTGGGACTGCGCCGAGCTGCTCGCGCAGCACACCGACCAGGGCTACGCCGCGCAGGGCCAGCTCACCGTCACCTACCTGACCGAGGCGCACGTCGCCTGCCAGGTGCAGCTGCGCCGCTGGATGCACGACTGCGGCTTCGACGAGGTGTCGGTGGACGCGGTGGGCAACGTGGTCGGCATCTATCACGGCACGGACCGGAACGCGAAACGCCTGCTCACCGGCAGCCACTACGACACCGTGCGCAACGGCGGCAAGTACGACGGGCGGCTGGGGATCTTCGTGCCGATGGTCTGTGTGCGCGAGCTGCACCGCGCCGGCCGCCGCCTGCCGTTCGGCTTCGAGGTGGTCGGCTTCGCGGAGGAAGAAGGCCAGCGCTACAAGGCCACCTTCCTCGGCTCGGGCGCGCTGACCGGCCACTTCGAGCCCACCTGGCTGGATCAGCGCGATGCCGACGGCGTGTCGATGCGCGAGGCCATGCGCACTGCCGGGCTGCCGGCCACGCTGCCCGCCATCGCCGCGCTGCACCGCGACCCGGCACGCTACCTCGGCTTCGTCGAGGTGCACATCGAGCAGGGCCCGGTGCTCAACGAGCTCGACCTGCCGCTGGGCGTGGTCACCTCGATCAACGGTGGCGTGCGCTACCAGTGCGAGGTGGTCGGCATGGCCAGCCACGCCGGCACCACGCCAATGAACCGGCGCCGGGACGCTGCGGTCGCCGTCGGCGAACTCGCGCTGTACGTCGAGAAGCGCGCCGCGAGCGTGCCCGACGTGGTGGGCACCATCGGCATGCTGCAGGTTCCCAACGGCTCGATGAACGTGGTGCCCGGCCGCTGCCTGTTCAGCCTGGACCTGCGCGCCACCACCAACGAGGCACGTGACGCGCTGGCCCGCGACGTGCTCGCCGAGCTCGCCACGATCTGCGAGCGCCGCGGCCTGCACTTCAAGGTCGAAGAAACCATGCGTGCCGCCGC
>CAZVLY010000491.1:0-2613 GCA_964628175.1 uncultured Piscinibacter sp.
CGCGCTGCTCGCGCGTGGCCACGATGATCGAATCGATCTCCAGCTCGTTGACGAGCCGCTCGAGCTCCACGCTGCGGTCGAGCACCAGCGCCGGGTCGATGCCGGCATCGGTGGCGGCGTCCTTGGCCGGGTAGAAGCCGACCAGCTCGCCGCGCATGCGCGGGCTGTGTCTCAGGTCGTGGGCGACCGAGACCGCCTCGGCCCCGGTGCCGACGATCAGGAAGCGCTGCCGGCCGACCGCATGGCGCGCCAGCGCGATGGTGCCGCGCACGACGATCAGCGCGGCCAGCAGGTTCAGCACCGAGTGCCCGATCAGTCGGCCCGGTTCGCCGTCGAAATGCACCTCCTTGAGCAGCAGGTAGGTCAGGTAGCCGCCCATCGCGGCGGCCACCAGCAGGCGCAGGATCTGCGCCGGCAAGGACAGCCCCACCTGACGGTACAGGCCCATGCTGGCCAGCAAGGTGGCCATGCCGATCGCGAACCCGGCCGCGACCAGGCGCAGCGACGGATCGGCCAGCGGCTTGTAGATCTCGGTCAGCGGCGCCGCGCTGAGCCACCAGGCGGCCACGAGCACGGCCAGGAAGCCCAGGAAGGCATCCATGCCGGCATCGAAGAGCACGGAGGCATGGGCTCGATCATGGAACGCACGAAACACGCTGTCTCCCGACGGCTGCCGATGGGCGCCGCCCCTGCAGGTTGAGGTGATTTCGATTATTGGCGGCCGTGGCGTGCGAAACCCGGCAGCCGCCCCGCGTGCACAGTGACAAATGCCACGCGCCCTCGTGTCCTCGGGATGCATGCCCCCCGAAGCAGGGGGCTACTCGGACTGGTCGGGCTCGAACTGGTCGTCCGGCAGCTTGCTGCGCCGGCGCAGTACCACCGCCAGCACACCCAGCCCGCCGAGCATCAGCAAGGCCGGGCCGTACCACAGCAATGCGGTCGTCGACTTGACCGGCGGGCGGTACAGCACGAAGTCGCCGTAGCGCTGCGTCATGTAGTCGATGATCTGCGCATCGCTCTGGCCCTTCTGCAGCATCTCGCGCACCTGCTGGCGCAGGTCCTGCGCGAGATCGGCGTGCGAGTCGGCGATGGTCTGGTTCTGGCAGACCAGGCAGCGCAGCTCGGCGGCGATGCGCATCACGCGGGCCTCGAGCACCGGGTCGTCGGAGGCCGGGGTGGCCTCCTTGGCGCCGGCGGCCAGCGGCAGGGCCAGCAGCAGCGCGAGCATCCAGCGGGAGAGCAGCTCAGGCATTGAGTTCCTTCAGCAGCGGCTCGATCTTCGTTCGCACCACCTCGGGCGTGAGCGGCCCGACATGCTTGTGGCGGATCATGCCCTGCTTGTCGATCACGAAGGTCTCGGGCACGCCGTAGACACCGTAGTCGATGCCCACGCGTCCATCGCCGTCGAACAGCGACGCATCGTAGGGATTGCCCAGCTGCGTCAGGAAGCCCATGCCGGCCGGCCGCGTGTCCTTGTAGTTCAGGCCGTAGATCGGCACCAGCTTGCGCCGTGCGAACTCCACCAGCACCGGGTGCTCCTCGCGGCACGGTGCGCACCACGAGGCCCAGACGTTGAGGATCCAGACCTTGCCGAGCAACTCGTCGCGCTTGATGGTCTGTGCGGGCGCGTCCAGGCGGGTCAAGGTGAAGGCGGGGGCCGGCTTGCCGATCAGCGGCGACGGCACTTCGCGCGGGTTCAGGTTCAGGCCCACCGCAAGGAAGACCACGAGCACCAGAAAGATGCCCAGCGGGACGAGGAATTTCAGGCTCTTCAAGCGCTCGCTCCCACGGCCGAGGACGCACCCTGCTCGCTGCGCACCTTGGACCGGTAGCGGCGGTCGGTGGCGGCGAGCAGGCCGCCCAGTGCCATCAGCAGGCACCCGCCCCAGATCCAGTCGACGAAGGGCTTGAAGTAGACGCGAACGATCCAGGCGCCCTGGCTGCCCGCCACCGGCTCGCCCAGCGAGACGTAGAGGTCGCGCGTCAGGCCGGTGTCGATGTCGGCCTCGGTCATCGGGTTCTGCTGCACGCGGTACATGCGCTTCTCGGGGTGCATCGTGCGCAGCATGCGGCCCTCGCGGCTGACCTCGATGGTCGCGCGGGCCGCGACGTAGTTCGGCCCGGTGACGTCGCTCACGCCCTTGAAGGTGAACGTGTAGCCGCGCACCTCGGTGGTGTCGCCCACGTCCATCTTCACGTCACGCTCGACCTCGTGCCCCTTCACCATGGTCACGCCGATGATGAAGGCGGCCACGCCCAGGTGCGCGACCATCATGCCGACCATCGCGCGCGGCAGCAGCTTCGCGCGCTCGAGCGGGTTGCCGCCGCGCACACGCTCGAGCAGGTCGGTGGCCACCGAGGCGATGATCCAGAAGGCCATCGCCAGCCCCAGCGTGGCCTGGAAGCCGATCTCGCCGGTGGACCACTCGACCAGGAGTGCGGCCACCACGGCCACGCCGAGTGCCCAGCGCAGGCGGGTCCAGAGGTCGGGCAGCTCGGTCTGCTTCCAGCGCGCCATCGGGCCCACGCCCATCAGGAACACCAGCGGCGCCATCAGCGGCACGAACACGGTGTCGAAGTACGGCGGGCCGACCGAGATCTTGCCCAGGCCCA
>CAZVLY010000492.1:0-2610 GCA_964628175.1 uncultured Piscinibacter sp.
TCAACGACACGCTGCTGCACATCACCCAGGAGAGCCTGCCCTTCGGCGGCGTCGGCGCCTCGGGCATGGGCCACTACCACGGCCAGTGGGGCTTCGACACCTTCAGCCAGCTCAAGCCGGTGTTCCGCCAATCGAGGCTGAACGGCATGGCGCTGTTCCTGCCGCCCTACCGGCCGCTGATGCGGCGCCTGCTGGCGATGATGAAGCGCTACTAGGAGACCGCCGGGCGGCTTGCGCACAGGGTCTTGCCGTCACGCCGGTGTCGGGTGACGATGCACACGCCGCCGGTGGGGTTCATCCGGCAGAAGGAGGCTCCCGGACATGGCTTCGACCCGCTCCGCAACCACCGGGCCGGCCACCGGCGACAGCCCGCTCGGTGGCTCGCTCTACCTGCGCACGAACGGCTTCCTGCTCGGCTGCTTCCTGTCGCTGATCCGGTTTCGATTTGCGCGCGCCGGGTTCGGCCAGCACCGCCGGCGCATCGCCGACTTTCTGCACGAGATCGGCGCCGACGTGGCCTTGCCGGCCACGCAACGGGCCTACGACGCGGTCTCCGACGAGGTGCTCACGGCCGTGGTCACGGCTTGCGCGCGGCGTTCGCGCGAGCTGGCCGACTTCGCGCTGCTGGGTGGCATCTGCTGCATCGATGCGAGCATGCGCCTGGCCGGCACGGTGGAGTCGGACGAGCTGCGCGAGCTGGCGGTGTCCACCCTGCGCCACCATCGCATCGACAGGCCCGATGCGGCCTACGAACGTTTTCTCGCACAGGTGCAGGACGCCCACACCCAGCGGGAGGTGCCGGGCGTGCACATCGACGACTTTCTCAGCCCCGCGCTCGCCCTGCTGACGCGCCTGATCGAACCACTGAAGACCGACCCCCGCTGCGCCTTCGTGGCGATGCCGTTCCGAGCGCCCTATGCCGGCTACTACACGACGCTGTATCGGCCGCTCGCGCGCGCCTTGGAGTGCAGCGCCTTTCGCATGTGGGGCGGCCTCTCCGGTGAAGCCTATGTCGACCTGATGCTTGCCGTGATCCGCCGCTGCGGACTGGTGATCGCCGACCTGAGCGGACTGAATGCCAACGTGGTCTACGAGGTGGGCGTGGCGCGCGGGCTGGACAAGAAGGTGGTGCTGTTGACGCAGCGCCGCTTTGCCGCGGCGACGCCGGCCAACATCGGCAGCGACCAGCTGCTGCTGCTCTACTCGCCGCGCGAGAAGGACTGGCCCGATGTCACGGCGCTGCGCTTCGCGGCGCAGGTGTCGATGCTGGAGCTGGCGCACAGCAACGCGCGCCAGCGCGTGGCGCGCACCCGCCGGCGTGTGGCGCGCGCCCGCCGGCGGCCGGGGTAGGAATTGCTCACCCCCTGCCGAGGGTGGAACCTGCCTCGCGCAGGCGCGACCTCAGGCCGCCGAAGCGGCGCCGGTACTGCGTCGGCGACATCATCACCTTGCGACGGAACAGCCGGTTGAAGAAGCTGGCGTCACGGTAGCCCACTTCGAAGGCAATCGACTCGATCGACGCGTCGCCCGATTCGAGCATCTGCTTGGCCTCCTCCAGACGCAGGTGCTGCACGTAGTCGAGCGGGCCCATGCCGGTGGCCTGGGCGAAGCGGCGCTTGAAGCTGCGTTCGGCGAGCCCCGAGATCGCGACCATCTGCGCCACCGGCGCCTCGTGCCGGTAGTGCTCGGCGGCCCAGGCCTGCGCGGCGGCCACCGCCGGGTCGCCGGACTGAGCGCCGTGGCGCAGCGACGCATACGCGATCGGGCTGGTCGCCGTCCAGTCGATCAGGTTGATGCGGGCCACCTGCATCGCCGCTTCGGCGCCCGCGAACCGGCTGATCAGCGCCATCACCAGCTGATGCCAGGCGATGCCGCTGCCGGCCATCACGATGCGTTGCCCGGCCCCGGCGAAGAGCAGGCCGCGCTCGGGGAACCAGCGCGTGCCCGGGTATTCGCGCTTCAGCGCGTCGCAGTAGGCCCAGTGCGATGTGGCGTCCAGCCCTTCGAGCAGGCCGGTGCGCGCGAGCAGCACCGCCCCCGAGCAGGACGACGCGAGGATCGAACCCTGCGCGTGGCGCTCGCGCAGCCAGTCGACCTCGGCGTCGTAGGTTCCGCCGAGCGGTTCACCGGGCGGTACCGCGATGTCGGTCACGCACACCACGTCGGGCGAGCCGCAGGCGGCGAACGAGGCCTCGGGCACGATGCGCACCCCGTTCGCGCCTTCGAGCGGCAGGCCGTCCCGGCTCACGATGATCGAGCGGAACGGCGACTGCGCATGGCCGCCATGCACCATCGACCAGTCGCGGTGCACACCGCAGAAGAAGTCGTGAAACCCGTACAGCGTCGCGGCGGTGACGCCGGGCGCCGCGAGCAAGGCCACGGTGATCGGTCGATTCGTCATGGACGCCTCGGCGTGGCAGGAATGGACGGATTCTTGCCGAAACGCCGCTGTCGGGCGAGCTGCCGCGTCCGCACACTCGCGCTCCACCCTGCTCCTTCCACTCGCTCACCGGAGAGTCCCCATGCCGACCCCGCTCGAACTCCTGTTCGATCCCATCACCCTGACGATCCTGGCCATGTTCGCCGCGCTCGCGCTCGCCGAGCACGTCT
>CAZVLY010000493.1:0-2603 GCA_964628175.1 uncultured Piscinibacter sp.
CCGACACGGCGCGCATGGTGACCGCGCAGGAGTTCGTCGTCGACGCCGGCTGGGCCTGATCGGGCACGAGCGATCTTTGCGCCCAGGTCGAAACTGAATCGACCGCATCGCAGCAATCGGCACCCGCTCCTGCGCGGCACGCCGCTTCATGGTGCAGCGCGACAAAGTGTCGGAGGGTTTTACCCACTTGCTCGTGAATGCGCGAGGTGGAGACATTAGGGGGTCCGCGTCAACCGCCCGGTACAGGGTGACACGCGAGCCATCCCCGTTGTCGTAACGCCCTACCGGAGACTCCCCGATGAGCAAGCCCTCGCCCGCCCCGCGCCGCCGCTTCCTGAAGACCGCCGCCACCAGCACCGTGGCCGCCGGCGCGATGGCCGCGCCGATGGTGTCGAACGCCCAGACCACCAGCCTGCGCTTCCAGAGCACCTGGCCCTCGAAGGACATCTTCCACGAGTACGCCACCGACTTCGCCAAGAAGGTCAACGACATGGCGGGTGGCCGCCTGAAGATCGAGGTGCTGCCGGCCGGTGCCGTGGTGCCCGCGTTCCAGCTGCTCGAAGGCGTCGCCAAGGGCACGCTCGATGGCGGCCACGGCGTGGTGGCCTACCACTACGGCAAGAACTCGGCGCTGGCGCTGTGGGGCTCCGGCCCGGCCTTCGGCATGGACCCGAACATGGTGCTGGCCTGGCACAACTATGGCGGCGGCAAGGCGCTGCTCGACGAGATCTACAAGACGCTGAACCTCGACGTCGTCTCCTACCTGTACGGCCCGATGCCGACGCAGCCGTTCGGCTGGTTCAAGAAGCCGGTGGCCCGCGTGGAAGACCTCAAGGGCATCAAGTTCCGCACCGTCGGCCTGGCGGTCGACATGTACACCGACATGGGTGCCGCGGTGAACCCGCTGCCCGGTGGCGAGATCGTGCCGGCCCTGGACCGCGGCCTGATCGACGGCGCCGAGTTCAACAACGCCAGCTCGGACCGCCTGCTCGGCTTCCCCGACGTCAGCAAGAACTGCATGCTGCAGAGCTTCCACCAGTCGGGCGAGCAGTTCGAGATCCTGTTCAACAAGGGCAAGTACACCGCACTGCCCGCCGAGCTCAAGTCGATCATCGACTACGCCGTGCAGGCCGCCAGCGCCGACATGAGCTGGAAGGCGATCCAGCGCAACTCGCAGGACTACATCGAGCTGAAGAAGGCCGGCGTGAACTTCTACAAGACGCCCGATGCCATCCTGCGCGCGCAGCTCGCCTCGTGGGACAAGATCATCGCCAAGAAGAGCGAAGAGAATCCGCTGTTCAAGAAGATCCTGGACAGCCAGAAGGCCTTCGCGCAGCGCGCCGGCGCCTGGCAGAACGACTACATGGTCGACTTCAAGATGGCCTACAACCACTACTTCGGCAAGAAGTAAGAGCGACCCGGGCCGCACAGGCTGCCGGCCGGCACCATCGGCCGGCAGCCTTTTTGTTTGTGCAGCCCCGCGAGGAATTTCAATGCAGAAACTGCTGTTGGCGGTCGACCGCCTCTCCACCTGGCTCGGCCAGTTGTTCGCCTGGTTCATCGTCGTGCTCACGTTCCTGATCACCTACGAGGTGTTCTCGCGCTACGTGCTGAACAACCCGCACGACTGGAACCTGAACGTGCAGATCATGCTGTACGGCACGCTGTTCATGATGGCCGGCGCCTACACGCTGAGCAAGAACGGCCATGTGCGCGGCGACGTGCTCTACGGCTTCTTCCGGCCGCGCACGCAGGCCACCATCGACCTGATCCTGTACATCGTCTTCTTCCTGCCCGGCATCGTGGCGCTGACCTATGCGGGCTGGACCTACGCCAACGAGGCGCTGGCGATCCGCGAGCAGACCTTCTCGGCGACGGCCTTGCCGCTGTACCCGTTCAAGTTCGTGATCCCGGTGGCCGGCGCCATGCTGCTGCTGCAGGGCATCGTGGAGATCGTGCGCTGCATCACCTGCCTGCGCGACGGCGAATGGCCCTCGCGCGAACACGACGTCGAGGAGGTCGACGTCGACAAGCTCAAGGAAATGGTCCACGTGAAAGACGAAGACATCGCCGCGCTCGACAAGTACGTTGCTCCCGCGAACCACGTGCAAGGGGGCAAGTCGTGAAGATCCGCAAGGAACTCTGGTTCGGCTTCATCATCATGGGGCTGATCGTCGCCGGCACGCTGGTGATGCTGGTCTCGGCGCCGACGATCACCAACGGCCACCTCGGCCTGATGATGCTGGCGCTGGTCGTCGTGGCCATCATGCTGGGCTTCCCCACGGCCTTCACGCTGATGGGCATGGGCATGGTCTTCACCTGGCTCGCCTACGAAGAGGACACGACGAAGACGCTGGACCTGATGGTGCAGTCGGCCTTCAAGGTGATGAGCAACGACGTGCTCATCTCGATCCCGCTGTTCGTGTTCATGGGCTACCTGGTCGAACGCGCCAACCTGATCGAGAAGCTGTTCAAGTCGCTGCACCTGGCGCTGGCCCGCGTGCCGGGCTCGCTGGCGGTGGCCACGCTGTTCACCTGCGCGGTGTTCGCCACCGCCACCGGCATCGTCGGCGCGGTGGTGACGCTGATGGGCCTGCTGGCGC
>CAZVLY010000494.1:0-2593 GCA_964628175.1 uncultured Piscinibacter sp.
CTGCAAGGCCGTGGACGCCCGTGGTCAGGCCCTTGGTTATGTCGTGTGGCGGAGGCAAGGTGATGTTGCCGAGGTCGGTGACTTCTTCTGCTCTCACGACCTCAACGGATCCGGCCCATTGATGCTGGCGTTTGCGACGTTCGCTCGAAGGATCCGGCTCGCCAGTCTCTCAGTCGAGTTCTTCGGCGCGCCAGAAGTCGTGAGGCAACTCCAGCGCGTGGGCCTCGCACGCAGGGGCGACGAACGCAGGATCTATCGGGTCCCCGCGCCAACGGGCAAGCCGACGACCATGCCGGAGGTGGAAGCGCCGAAGCGCTGGTACTGCACGCGCTTTGAGAACGATGCCGATTGACATCGAATGTGCGGCATAGCGGGTCTCTACAGTTTCGGGAATGCGGCACCACCCGCCAAGGGTGAACTCGCCGCCATGATCGGCGCGCTGCACCATCGCGGGCCGGACGGCAGCTCGACCTTCGTCGATGGCCCGACCGGCCTGGCGCACGCCCGGCTGTCGATCATCGACCTGGCCACCGGCTGGCAGCCGATCGCCAACGAGGACGAGAGCGTCTGGGTCGTCTTCAACGGCGAGATCTTCAACTTCGTCGAGCTGCGCGAGGCGCTGGAGAAGCGCGGCCACCGTTTCCGCACCAAGTCCGACACCGAGGTCATCGTCCACCTCTACGAGGACCTGGGCGACGACTTCGTCGACGAGCTGAACGGGCAGTTCGCCATCGCTCTGTGGGACAAGCGCCGCCAGCGCCTCGTGCTGGCGCGCGACCGCACCGGCATCCGCCCGGTGTTCTACACGCAGGCTGCCGGCCGGCTCGCCTTCGCCTCCGAGGTGAAGGCGCTGTTCGCACTGCCCGAGGTGCCGCGGCGCTTCGACCTGAACGGCCTGGCCTCCACCTTCAGCTACTGGTCGGCGCTGCCGCCGTCGACGATCTTCGAGGGCGTGCATTGCCTGCCGCCGGGCCACCGCATGGTCGTCGACGCCAGCGGCGTGCGCACCGAGCGTTACTGGGACTGGTCCTTCCCCGAGCTGATGCCTTCGGCGCGCAGCGAGGAAGACTGCGCCGAGGAACTGCGCGCGCTGCTGATCGATGCCGTGCGGCTGCAGCTGCGCTCGGACGTGCCGGTGGGCGCCTACCTCAGCGGCGGCCTGGACTCGTCGATCATCACGACGATCATCAAGAACCACACCGACACGCCGCTGCGCAGCTTCTCGCTGACCTTCGAGAACCCGGAGTTCGACGAGAGCGCGCACCAGAACGAGCTGGTGCGCCACCTCGGCACCGCGCATTCGGCGCAGATGTGCAAGCGCGGCGACATCGGCGCGGCCTTTCCGCGCGCCGTGTGGCATGCCGAAGCGGCACTGGTGCGCACCGCGCCCACGCCGATGATGCTGCTGGCCGGCAGCGTGCGCGCCGCCGGCTACAAGGTGGTGCTGACGGGCGAGGGCGCCGACGAGGTGTTCGGCGGCTACGACCTGTTCAAGGAGGCCAAGGTGCGCCGCTTCCTGGCGCGCCAGCCGGAATCGAAGTGGCGCGGCCGCATCCTCGAGCGGCTCTATCCCTACCTGCAGCATTCGCCGGCGGCTGGCCGCGCCTTCACGCAGCGCTTCTTCAGCGAAGGGCTGGATGAGATCCGCGAGCCCTGGTTCGCCCACATCCCGCGCATGACGACGACACGCCGCGCGCTGCAGTTCCTGCGCCCCGAGCTGCATGAGCGGGCCATGACCTGGGATCCGAAGGCGGCGCTGCGCGCCACGTTGCCCGACGGCATCGACCGCTGGCTGCCGCAGGGCCGCGACCAGTACGTCGAGGCGCACACGCTGATGTCGGGCTACCTGCTGTCGTCGCAGGGCGACCGCATGGCGATGGCGGCGTCGATCGAGGCGCGCTTCCCCTTCCTCGACCACCGCGTCATCGAGTTCGCCAACCGGCTGCCGCCGCAGTACAAGCTGCGCGGTCTGACCGAGAAACACATCCTCAAGAAGGCGATGGCGTCCGAACTGCCGGCCTCGATCACGAATCGCAGCAAGCAGCCCTACCGCTCGCCGGACAGCTCCAGCTTCTTCGTCGACGGCCGGCCCCTGGACTACGTGGCCGAACTGCTGAGCAAGCAGCGCATCGAGGACGCCGGGGTGTTCGACGCCACCGCGGTCGGCAAGCTGACCGAGAAGTGCCGCACCGGCAAGGCGCTGGGCTTCGGCGACAACATGGCCTTCGTCGGCGTGCTGTCGACCATGCTGCTGCACGACCAGTTCATCGCGCCGGCGGGCGGTCCGCGGCCGCTGACGGCGCTCTGATCGGCCCATGCTGCTGCACCACGCCTTCGAATCGAGCTGCGCCCGGCTGCCGGGCAAGACGGCCATCGTCTGCGGCGACGAGCGGGTGAGCTACGGCGAACTCGCGGCGCGCGTGGACGCCCTCGCGACGCTGCTGCAGCGGCGCGGCCTGCAGCGTGGCGATCGCGTCGCGCTGTTCCTCGACAGCAGCGTCGAGTTTGCCGTTGCCGTGCACGCGGTGCTGCGGCTCGGCGCAGTGTTCATGCCGATCTCGCCGCTGACCAAGGCCGACAAGCTGGCCTACAT
>CAZVLY010000495.1:0-2592 GCA_964628175.1 uncultured Piscinibacter sp.
CGCCGCGCTGCTGGTGGCGCCGCCGGACACCGAGCGCGAGGACATGCCGCCCAACCTCTTCAACTGGCGGCCGATCGCGCGGGAACGCCTGCCTTTCGCCAGCCTGGTGGTGGCGAGCACCGACGACCCGTACTGCGCGCTGCCGCGGGCCGAGCGCATGGCGGCCGACTGGGGCGCCGCCATCGTCGAGATCGGCGCGCGTGGCCACATCAACGGCGCGTCCGGGCTGGGCGATTGGCCGGAAGGCCTGGCCCTGCTGCACGGTCTGGCGGGCGAAGCCGGCTGATCGCGGACAATCGCGCCCCATGGTCACCAAGAAACCCAAGGGCCTCGGGCTCGGACTGGAAGCGCTGCTCGGACCCAAGGTCTCGGACACGGCGCGCCCCGCCGGCGATGCGCCGCCGGCCACGCTGAAGCTCGCCGTGCTGCAGCCCGGCAAGTACCAGCCGCGCACGCGCATGGACGAAGGCTCGCTCTACGAGCTGGCCGAGAGCATCAAGGCGCAGGGCGTGATGCAGCCCATCCTCGTGCGCCCGGTGTCCGCCGGCCGCTACGAGATCATCGCCGGCGAGCGCCGCATGCGCGCCGCGAAACTGGCCGGGCTGGACGAGGTGCCGGTGCTCGTCAAGGACGTGCCGGACGAAGCCGCCGCGGCGATGTCGCTGATCGAGAACATCCAGCGCGAGGACCTCAACCCGCTCGAAGAGGCGCAAGGCCTGAAGCGCCTGACCGACGAGTTCGGCCTGACGCACGAGCAGGCCGCGCAGGCCGTCGGCCGATCGCGCAGTGCCGCGAGCAACCTGCTGCGCCTGCTCAATCTCAGCGAGCCCGTCCAGCAGATGCTGATGGCCGGCGACATCGACATGGGCCACGCCCGCGCCCTGCTGCCGCTCGACGGCGCGCAGCAGATCCTCGCCGCCGGCGACGTGGTCGCACGCAAGCTCAGCGTGCGCGAGGCCGAGAAGCTGGTGACCAAGCTGCAGCATGCCCGCCAGAAGCCGCTGCTGCGCGTGGCCGGCGAGAAGTCGCGCGACGTGGCGCGCATCGAGGAAGAACTCTCCGACGCCCTCACCGCCAAGGTCGAGATCCGCATCAAGAAGCGCACCAAGCGCGGCGAACAGGGCGAGGTCGCGATCGCCTTCGGCTCGCTCGAGGAACTCAACGGCCTGCTCGACAAGCTCGGCCTCGGCGCCCGTTGAACCCCCGCAGCGAAGCGCCGGCGCAACTGCGCAGGGCGTTCGCCACGGCCTGAGGGGGCTTCCCTCAGGATTGCTTTGCGGAACTTTGCACGTTGCGGCGCGCTCAGTCGGGTGTCGCCGATCAACCGATGGGCTGCAAGGCACGTTACTTGCTGAAGTCGCGCAGGATCTCCCGGTGTGACAAACAGCCGTGTCATCACCCTTGTTTTCGGGTTCACGGCAGGAGCAAGATGCAGCAAGCTTGATTCGACAGCTGGCCGATCGATCTGGAAAGCTCTGATGGAGCCCGTAGGACTTCATCAGAACTTCCCCCCTCGTGGCACCCTGGTTTTGCGCCGGTGTGCCGCAGTCCTGATGCGTAGGAGATCGGCATGGACGTGATCAGCAATTTCACCGCGCGTTTCGAGCGCACCCGCGAGGAAGAGCTCTCGCTCGAGGACTACCTCGCCGAGTGCAAGCGCAACCCGGTCGCCTACTCGACCGCGGCCGAGCGCATGCTCAAGGCCATCGGCGAGCCGCAGACCATCGACACGCGCAATGACCAGCGCCTGTCGCGGCTGTTCGCCAACAAGGTCATCAAGCTGTATCCCGCCTTCGCCGAGTTCTACGGCATGGAAGACGCCATCGAGCAGGTGGTCTCGTACTTCCGCCACGCAGCGCAGGGGCTGGAAGAGAAGAAGCAGATCCTCTACCTGCTGGGCCCCGTGGGCGGCGGCAAGAGTTCGATCGCCGAGCGCCTGAAGCAGCTGATGCAGGAGGTGCCCTTCTACGCGATCAAGGGCTCGCCGGTGAACGAGTCGCCGCTGGGGCTGTTCGACGCCGCCGAAGACGGGCCGATCCTCGAAAAGGAATATGGCATTCCGCGTCGCTACCTGAACCGGATCCTGTCACCTTGGGCCGTGAAACGTCTGGAGGAGTTCGGCGGCGACATCCGCAAGTTCAAGGTCGTCAAGCGCTATCCCTCGGTGCTCAAGCAGATCGGCATCGCCAAGACCGAGCCGGGCGACGAGAACAACCAGGACATCTCCTCGCTGGTCGGCAAGGTCGACATCCGCAAGCTCGAGACCTTCGCGCAGGACGACCCGGACGCCTACAGCTTCTCCGGCGGCCTGTGCCTGGCCAACCAGGGCCTGCTCGAGTTCGTCGAGATGTTCAAGGCGCCGATCAAGGTGCTGCACCCGCTGCTCACCGCCACCCAGGAAGGCAACTACAAGGGCACCGAGGGCTTCGGCGCGATCCCCTTCGACGGCATCGTGATGGCCCACTCCAACGAGTCCGAATGGACGGCCTTCAAGAACAACCGCAACAACGAGGCCTTCCTCGACCGCATCTACACCGTCAAGGTGCCCTACTGCCTGCGGGTCTCCGACGAGGTGAAGATCTACGAGAAGCT
>CAZVLY010000496.1:0-2592 GCA_964628175.1 uncultured Piscinibacter sp.
ATGCTGGCCTACTCGCCGCACCTGCTGGTGGTGCACCCCTCGGTGAAGGCGAACAACCTGCAGGAGCTGGTGGCGCTGTCGCACCAGGAGAAGCTCAACTTCGCGGTCACCGCCATCGGCAGTGCGCCGCACCTGGCCGGCGTGGCGGTGGAGAAGGCGACCAAGGCCGAGTGGACCTACATCCCCTACAAGGGCGGCTCGCAGGCCATCGGCGACACGGTGGCCGGCCAGACGCAGGTGCTGATGAACGGCATGCTCGCCACGCTGCCGATGGTGCAGTCGGGCAAGCTGAAGGTGCTGGGCGTCTCCAAGGCCACGCGCGTGCCGCTGCTGGCCCAGGTGCCGACCATCGCCGAGCAGGGCGTGAAGGGCTTCGAGTCGGGCACCTGGCAGGGCCTGCTGGTGCCCGCGGCCACGCCGCCGGCGGTGGTGGCGAAACTCTCCGCCGAGCTCACCCGCATCATCCGTTCGCCCGAGGTGCGCGAGCGGCTCGTCTCGCAGGGCGCCGAGGTCTATACGATGACGCCCACCGAGTTCACCAGCTTCTTCGAGCGCGAGCGCAAGAACTGGGCGTCCGTCGTCGCCGCGGGCGGCGTGAAGATCGACTGAAGGGAACCCCTTGAAGCACCGCATCCTGCAAGCCGGCCGGCTGCTGCCCTCGCTCGAGGCGCGGCTGGCGGCGGAGTTCGACACCCATCTGCTGGCCGGTGAGGCCGACCCGCAGGCCTACCTCGCCGCGCACGGCGGCGAGTTCGAGGGCTTCGTCACCTCGGCCGGCGTGGGCATCAACGCCGCCACGATGGACCGGATGCCGAAGCTGCGCGTGGTCTCCAGCTTCGGCGTTGGCCTGGACAAGCTCGATCTGGCCGCGGCCCAGGCGCGCGGCATCGCGGTGGGCTACACGCCCGACGTGCTCAACGACTGCGTGGCCGACCTCGCCATGGTGCTGATGCTCGACGTCGCTCGCCGCGTCAGCGAGGCCGATCGCTACGTGCGCCGCGGCGACTGGACGACGCCCGGCGTGGCCAGCTTCCCGCTGGCGCGCAAGGTCAGCGGCGCGAAGCTGGGCATCGTCGGCCTGGGCCGCATCGGGCAGACGATCGCCAAGCGCGCCGGCGGCTTCGAGATGGACATCCGCTACCACAGCCGCCGCCCGGTCGAGGGCGCGCCCTGGCGGCACGAGCCTTCGCTGGTCGAGCTGGCACGCTGGTGCGACTTCCTCGTCGTCATCACCGCCGGCGGCGCAGGCACGAAGCACCTGATCAACGCCGAGGTGCTGGATGCACTCGGCCCGCGCGGCTTCATCGTCAACGTGGCGCGCGGCTCGGTGATCGACGAGGCGGCGCTGGTGCGCGCGCTGGTCGACAAGCGCATCGCCGGGGCCGGCCTGGACGTGTTCGAGAACGAGCCGCAGGTGCCCACCGAGCTCTTCACGCTCGACAACGTGGTGCTGCTGCCGCACATCGCCAGCGGCACGCAGGAGACGCGGCAGGCCATGGCCGACCGGACTTTCGACAATCTGCAGGGCTTCCTGCGCGAGGGCCGCATGGTCTCGCCGGCGCCGCTGCCGAACTGAATCCGAACGAGGGACATCCGATGAGAGAGAACCGACTGCGCACGCTGTGGAAGGCCGACCAGGCCGCGGTGAACGGCTGGCTGGCCATCCCGAACAGCTTTTCCGCCGAGGTCATGGCCCACCAGGGCTGGGACTCGCTGACCATCGACCTGCAGCACGGCGTGATCGACTATGCCGCCATGGTGACCATGCTGCAGGCCATCTCGACCACGGCCACCGTGCCGGTGGTGCGCGTGCCCTGGCTGGAGCCCGGCATCATCATGAAGTCGCTGGACGCCGGCGCCTACGGCGTGATCTGCCCGATGGTCAGCACCCGCGAAGAGGCGCAGCGTTTCATCGCCTACACGAACTACGCGCCGCGCGGCACGCGCAGCTTCGGCCCGGTGCGGGCCACGCTGTACGGCGGTGCCGACTACCCGACGCAGGCCAACGACACGATCGTGCGCTTCGCGATGATCGAGACGGCGCAGGCGCTGGACAACCTCGACGCGATCCTCTCCGTCGAGGGGCTGGACGCGATCTACATCGGCCCTTCGGACCTGTCGCTCGCGCTGGGCTGCAGGCCGGTGTTCGACGATGTCGACCCGAAGGCCGCGCAGGCCATCGACCACATCGTCGAACGCGCCAAGGCGCACGGCGTGGTGGCCGGCATCCACAACGGCCGGCCCGACGTGGCGCGAGGCCGCATCGCCAAGGGCTTCCGCTTCGTGACGGTGGGCTCGGACGCCCGCCTGCTGGCCGGCGGCTCGCAGGAACTGCTCGGCGCGATGCGCGCCAAGTGATCACCAAGGAGCACGCAACATGAAGATCGGATTCATCGGGCTGGGCATCATGGGCGCGCCAATGGCGGGCCACCTGCGCGCGGCGGGACACGAGCTGTTCGTGCACACGCGCAGCAAGGTGCCGGGGGCGCTGGCGGACGCGGGCGCGGTGGCCTGCACGTCGGCCACCGAAGTGGCGCAGCGCGCCGACATCGTCTTCACGATGGTGCCGGACACGCCGGACGTGGAGAAGGT
>CAZVLY010000497.1:0-2586 GCA_964628175.1 uncultured Piscinibacter sp.
GCTCCATGGCAAGCGGCGCGCGGGCGCGTGTCGTCGCGTTTGTCGAGAACCCGACACCATGGCCCTGCTCAACGACCTGCAACGCTGCCTCGCGCAGCCCCGCCTCGACGGCCCCTCGGCCGAGCAGGTGGCCACGCTCACGCTGGCGCGCGTGGGCGGCTCGCTGGCGAAGCTGTCGCCCGCCGGTCGTTGGCTGCTGCTGGCCAGCGCACTGATGACGCCGCAACCTTCGTGCGCCTTCGAGGCGCTGCGCCGCTCACGCGTGCTGGCGCTGTGGCTGCCCGAGGCCGAAACGCTGTTCGGCGTGCCGCAGCTCTCCGACGGCCCGGTGTGGGTGGACGTGGGCACGCACCAGTGGCGCTTCATCGACGAGACGGCGCTGGCCGGCGCGCCGCTGCCGGTGCGCTTCGCGGCGCTGGTGCACAAGCTCGGCAAGGCCGGCACGCCGCAGCAGATCTGGCCGCACCACCCGCGCCACGAAGAGCGTGCGCATGCGGCGCTGGCCGCGCTGGCCACGCACACCGCGGTGCCGGCCGACACGCTGGCCTTCGCGCACCTGGCGATCGACGAGTGCGAGAACCTGCATCACGCCAGCGAGCTGCGTGCCGGCCCGATCGCCGCCCTGCTCGACCGCGTGCAGGCGCGCGAGCAGCCCGCGCGCTTCGCGCAGCTGCTGCAGCTGTGTGCCTGCGACTGGGCCGCGTTCGACGGCCACCACCAGGGCGAGTACCCGAAGGCGCAGATCTGGCGCCGCGCGCTGCAGGCCAGTGCGGCGGCCGACGTGGGCGGCCTCGATGCCGAGGCGGCGCGCGAGGCACGCGCCCAGGCCGTGGCCGCGGCGCTGGGCAGCCGCGTGCGGCGCTGAGGCCGCTTCGGGAAGCGCTACCAGACCTCGGCCGGCGCGCACAGCCGCTGCACTGGCGTGCCACCGATGAGGTGCTGGTCGAAGATCTCGTTCACGTCGGCCGGCTGCACGCCGCTGTAGAGCACGCCCTCCGGATAGACCAGCACGTTGCTGCCGCCCTCGCAGGGGCCGAGGCAGCCCGAGTAGGTGATGGACACGGTCTCGTAGGCCTGGCGCTTCTGCAGTTCGCCCCAGAAGGCCTGCAGCACCGCCGTGCCGCCCTTGGCGGCACACGAGCCGCGCGGGTGGCCGGGCGGGCGCTGCTGGTTGCAGACGAAGACATGGCGCTGAGGTTTCGGCATGCGAGGGCTCCTGAAGGCGGGGGAATGCCGGGCCCGATCGCACGGAGCGTGCCATCGCCACCGTCCCAGGGAACGCACTGCAGCGCGCAGCGCAGCGTGTCGGCTTTGTCGACAAGGCGACCGGCGCGCCCGTGGCACTGCTCGTGCTTCTGAAGCGCCCATGAACATCACCACCGGCGAAGACGCGGACGAATTCTTCGGCGGCCCGGTGCCGCCCGCCGTGCGCGAGTTGCTGCACCGCGCGGCGCTGGCCGACCCGCAGGACCGCGCCGCGCTGCTGTGGTCGGCGCAGGCCATCGCACCGCGCTGCCTGGCGAGCTACTACGCGCTGTACAAGCACCACGCCGGGCGGCGCGAGTTCGAGCTGGCCGAGCGCGCCGCGTGGCGCGGTCTGCGCGAGGCCGCTGCGCTGGCCGGCCTGCCCGAGGACTGGCGCAGCGCCGCGCCGCACTGGCCCACGAAGGAGGGCGATGCCGAGGCCGCGCGCTTCTGGCTCTTCACGCTGAAGGCGCTGAGCTTCCTGCACCTGCGCACGCAGCGGCCCGACGAGGCGCAGGCCCTGCTGGCCGTGCTGCTGGCCTGCGAGCCGAACAGCGGCAACGGTGCCGAGGTGACCGCCGCGCTGCTGCAGGCTGCGCGCGGCAAGACGGAGTGAGCGAGGCGATATGAGCGAGACGGTCCGCTACTTCCTCACCTACCGCGGCGTGCGCCTGCCGCTCACGCTGACCGAGGAGCTGGCGCCGGAGGCGCTGCAGCACCGCAACACCTACCTGCGCGCCGGATTCGACGCGGCCGGCCGCACGCTGTGGCTGGAGAAGCGGGTCTACGGCGAGGTGGAGATGCGCCACGACTACCGCTGGCACGACGACGGCCGCCTGGCCGGCGCCACCGTGCGCACGCAGGACGAGGAACCGCGCGAGCTGAGTTTCGATTGAACGCGGGCGAGGCGACAGCGTGCTCAGCGCGGCGAGTGCAAGCCCCGAGCGAGCGCGGCATGCTCGTGCGTGTACTCGGCCAGCGGGCCGAGGTGCACCACCTCGCCGTTCAGGCGCGAGGCGCTGCCGAAGTAGACCCAGGCGCTGAGCGCCGGCGCCTGCGCGTCAGCGCGCGGCCGCACCGCGATCTCGGCACGCGCGTACCAGTCGGGCTCGGTGATGCGCTCCAGCGCATCCATGCGCGCCAGGGCCGCGTCGTCCACCTCGTAGAGCTGCCCCACGACGTGCTCGCCCTGCCCCGGGCTCGCCACCAGCCAGGGCAGCTGGTTGGGGCCGATCACGTAGAGCGGGAAACGCTCGACGGTGACGAACTCGCCGGGGACACGCACGCCCGCGTTGACGTGGGCGTTGCGGTGGCCTTGTTTGAGGGTGCCGTAGACGAAGA
>CAZVLY010000498.1:0-2584 GCA_964628175.1 uncultured Piscinibacter sp.
CGTGCGCGTGCAGCGCCTCGTAGGCGCCGTGCGACAGGCCGGGGTACATGGTCCAGGCCTGGTTCGACGAGTTGAGCATCTCGTAGAAGCTCTGGTTGACGATGTGCGGCAGGCCCTGGCCGCCATAGGCCGGGTCGCACGACAGCGACGGCCAGCCGCCCTCGACATACTTCGCGTAGGCCGCCTTGAAGCCGGCGGGCGTCTTCACCTCATGGGTGGTCCTGTCGAGCACGCAGCCTTCGGCGTCGCCAGGCTGGTTCAACGGCGCGATCACCTGGGAGGCGAACTTGCCACCCTCTTCGAGCACGGAGTGGAGGGTGTCCGCATCGTTGTCGGCATGCGCCGGCAGCATCTTCAGCTCGTCGACGACGTGGAGCACCTCGTGCATGACGAACTGCATGTCGCGCAGGGGCGGGGTGTACTGAGGCATGACTAGAAACTCCAGGGACGGGATTCAGGAACGGGCCGCTCGCGCGGCCGGGGCGCGCTTGCGAGGGGCGGGCTTGGGTTCGGGGGCCGGTGCGGCCGCGTAGAGGTCGAGCACGCGACGGAAGGCGACGCGCGCCCGCTCGACGGCGCCCGGGTGGCGCAGGAAGCGTGCGTCGTGGTGCAGCGCGAGGATCAGGCCGTGGACTTCGAAGAGCATCTGCGCCGGGTCGGTGTCGGGCCGCAGGTGGCCTTCCTCGACGGCCATGCCGATGGCGCGTTCGAGCGCGTCCTGCCAGGTCTGCACCATGTCGACCAGCGCGTCGCGCACCGGTCCGGGCCGGTCGTCGAACTCCACGGCGCCGCTGATGTAGATGCAGCCGGAGTCGATCTCGACGGCCACGCGCTTCACCCACAGCTCGAACAGCGCGCGCAGGCGCGGCAGGCCGCGTGGTTCGCGCAGCGCGGGGTAGAAGACCTCTTCCTCGAACTTGTTGTGGTACTCGCGCACCACGGCGATCTGCAGCTCGTCGCGCGAGCCGAAATGCGCGAACACGCCGGATTTGCTCATGCCGGTGACCTCGGCGAGCGCGCCGATCGACAGCCCCTCCAGCCCCATGTGCGAAGCGAGCGTCAACGCGGCATCCAGGATGGCGGCGCGCGTCTGCTGGCCTTTGTGCATGGAGCGTGCGGGAGTCGAGGTGTCTGCCATCGGGTGCGGACCCAGAATCGAACGATCGTTCTATTTTGCAGAAAAGCGCCGCCGCGCGCCGAACGACCCTGCTGTTTTTCTAGGCATTCGCACCTAGAGCGAGCAGTGCTGCACGCTCGGCCCAGGCAGGGCCGGCCCGGGCTGCCCTTGAGCGAAGCCACGCGGATGCAGTACGCTCGAAGAATCATGGAAGTGTTGCAACTCGACGTTTCCGGTCGCCCCCAAGCCTGGATCTCGGCGAAGGAGGCCGCCATCCTGTACGCCAGCGACGGCGTGGCCTGGACCCTGGGCGACGCGTTCTACGTGCTGCGCGGCGGCATGCAGCGGCGCACCGGGCTGCAGAGCCGCATCGAGGTTCACCCCATCATCGCCGTGCGCGGTGCGATTCCGAGCAAGGCCTGGCGGCAGACGCCGGCGTTGTCCAACCCGAAGCTGTTCGCGCGCGACCGCCAGGTCTGCGCCTACTGCGGGCATCACCTGCACGTGGACGAACTGACGCGCGAGCACATCGTGCCCACCTCGCGCGGCGGCCTGGACAGCTGGATGAACTGCATCACCGCCTGCCGCCCCTGCAACGGCCGCAAGGGCAACCGCATGCCCGAGGAGGCCCGCATGAGCCTGCTCTACCTGCCCTACGTGCCCAGCCTGCATGAAGACATGATCCTGCGCGGCCGGCGCATCCTGGCCGACCAGATGGAATTCCTGCTGGCCAGCGTGCCCCGCAACAGCCGCCTCCATGGCTGAGCCGTACGCCTGACAAGGTTCTTTACATCTGCGCCGGGAACTGCGGGCGTACAGTCACATCGACTGGTCAACGCCCGCGCTCGCAGGAACGTTGGCTGAACCATCCATCCGGGAGTCCCCCATGAAGAAGATCCTCCTCGCCGTTGCCGTTGCCTCGCTGGCCGCTTGCGCCACCTCCAGCCCCGACGTCATCCAGCGCGGCGACGCGCAGCGCATGTCGCAGGTGCAGGACGCCACCGTGCTGTCGGTGCGCCCTGTCACCGTGGACGGCAACCAGAGCGGCATCGGCGCCACCGCCGGCGCCGTCGCCGGCGGCGTGGCCGGCTCCACCGTGGGCGGGCATCGCGAAGGCCTGGTGGTCGGCGTGCTCGGCGCCGTCGCCGGTGCCGTGGTCGGCAACGCAGTCGAGCGTGCGGGCACGCGCGAAGAGGCCGTCGAGATCCTGCTGCAGCTGCGCAACGGCGAGCGCCGCGCCGTCGTCCAGGGCAAGGGCAACGAGACGCTGAACCCCGGCGACGCGGTGATCATCGTCACCACCGGCGGCAAGACGCGCGTGACGCGGGCGCCGGGCGTGGCGCCGTCGAACGCGCCGGTCGGCACCCCGGTGCCCGCCGTCAAGGGCTGAGCGCGGGGCCGGCCTGGAGGGCCGGCGAATCCTGGTAGGCCGTGTTGGACTTGAACCAACGACCAAAGGATTATGAG